>CP143548.1:471250-825000 GCA_037015955.1 Lachnospiraceae bacterium JLR.KK008 | reverse complement strand
AACCTTCCTCTGTCAGGGAGTCAGTTGTATTCTGGCCGTCCTCACCGTATGGATAAGGCTGAAGAAAATAGAAGTAGCGGAAAAACCGCCCTTATTTGACCGCAGAATACTGAGAAATATTATGGTGATCGCCATTCCCAGCATTTTACAGCAGAGCTTTATTTCTGTGGGAAATATCATGATCCAGAGCGTAATCAACGGATTTGGCGCCTCCGTGATGGCCGGTTATTCTGCCGCAGTGAAACTGAATAATCTCGTCATCACCTCTTTCACAACGATCGGCAACGGCATCTCCAACTTTTCCGCACAAAATCTTGGCGCCCAAAAATATGAGCGCATCCAGGCCGGATTCCGGGCCGGTCTGAAAATGATGTGGTGTCTTTGTGTTCCATTCTGCGCTCTTTATATTCTGGCAGGTAACTGGCTATTACTTCTGTTTATGGAACAAAGCTCCGCTGCGGCACTGATGACAGGAAGACAGTTTTTATGGATCTTATCTCCCTTTTATTTCGCGGTTTCGGCAAAATTAGTGGCAGATGGCATTCTGCGCGGCGTCAGCGCCATGAAGCAGTTCATGACAGCCACTTTCATTGACCTGTTCCTGCGTGTCGTTCTGGCCTTTCTCTTTTCCGGCATGACCGGATCGGCAGCCGGAATCTGGTGTGCATGGCCGGTCGGTTGGACGATTGCCATGACATGTTCTATCATATTTTTTCGGAAAGAATATAAAAAAATGGCGCAGCATTAGCTGCGCTTTCTCAGTGCTTCCGCTACGATCATATCCTCGGGCGTCGTGATCTTAATATTCTCATAGGATCCTTCGACAAGCCGGATGCGGGTATCCGTAAACCGCTCGACGATCATGGCATCATCCGTGATCCTCACCCCCTGCGCCAGAAGTTCTTCTTCCTGTTCCATAAAAGCAGCGTAAGCGTTCTTTATTAATGGCAGGGAAAAGACTTGTGGTGTCTGAACGGTCCACAGCAAATCGCGCCTTGGGGTATCGGCCGCATAGCCGTCTGCATCCGCAGTCTTGATCGTATCTTTCACCGGCATCCCGACGACACAGGCCTGATCTCTGCGCACTGCCTCATAAGCCCGTTCCAATATCTCCTCTGTGAGAAAAGGCCTTACACTGTCATGAATAAACACATATTCGCAATTCTGCAATAACTGTAATCCACCAAAAACAGAGTGATACCGTTCCCGGCCGCCCTCTGCAATATGACTCACCTTATGGAATCCGTATTTCTCCACGATCTCTTTCCGGCAATAGGAAACCTCTCCGGCTCCGGTCATCAGAATCACTTCATCGACAAAGCTGTCTTCAAATACTTTCAAAGAATAATAGAGCACCGGTTTCTCTGCCAGTAAAAGATACTGCTTGTGAATATCACTCTTCATGCGGCTGCCTTGGCCGGCCGCCAGCACGATCGCCGCTGTTTTCGCCATTTTCATCGTTCTCCCAACTTCAGATTGGGAACCGCATTCAGATCAAGCCCGCTCCTGATCCCTCTCCGATATTCATAATAGGCCGCCGACCCGATCATCGCCGCATTGTCGGTACAGAGTATCGGTGACGGATAGTAAAAAGCTATGTTTCGTTTCTGGCATTCCTCCGCAAAGGCATGTCGAAGCGAAGAGTTGGAAGCTACGCCGCCTGCGATTGCGAACTTTTGAAACCCGTATTGCTCTGTAGCTTCCATGGCATGTCCCACGAGCACATCGATGACGGCGCGCTGAAAAGAAGCCGCCACATCCGCACGATTGACCGCCTCCCCTTTCATCTCACAGGAATTGAGATAATTCAATACAGCCGATTTCAGGCCGCTGAAACTAAAATCATAGACCGCTTCTTCCACTCTGGCGCGTGGAAAATGAATGGCATCCGGATTTCCCTCTCTCGCTAACCGGTCGATCTTCGGCCCTCCCGGATAACCGAGCCCGATGGCTCTCGCCACCTTATCAAATGCTTCTCCGGCCGCATCGTCTCTCGTCCTGCCAATGATCTCATAGACACCGTATTCTCTGACTATAACGAGATGTGTGTGTCCACCTGACACAACCAGACAGAGAAAAGGTGGTTCCAATTCTGTATTTTCAATATAATTGGCGCTGATATGTCCTTCGATATGGTGCACGCCAATGAGCGGCTTGCCCGTTGCGAAGCTGATCGCCTTGGCGGCTGAGACGCCGACAAGCAAAGGGCCTACCAATCCCGGCCCGTAAGTCACTGCAACCGCCGTCATCTCATGCAGACTTTTATTGGCCTGCGTCAGCGCCTCCTGAATTGTCTGATTGATCTTCTCGATATGTTTTCTGGACGCGATCTCCGGCACAACGCCCCCATAAAGTTTATGCAGCTCTATCTGGGAAAAAATCACATTAGACAGCGCTTCCCGGCCATTTCTCACAACTGCCGCCGCCGTCTCATCGCAGGAGCTCTCAATCGCCAGAATCAGGATCTCCTCCGGTGTCCGCCCCGCTTTCTCCTGTTTTGTCAGCTCCATATCTCCGTCCATTGTTCTACTCAACCTTCCCTGTCCCCTGCATCCCGGCGTCCGTTTCCTGCCAGCCATAAATCTTCCAATGACCAGCCTCGTCTTTGCGCATGATAAACACTTCTTCTATGGAAGCAAGACTGGTACCCTTGCGCATCGTGAACGTGCAGAACAGACGTGCACATTCTCTTCCGTCTTTTGTAAAATAATCCACATCCGTACTGGAAGAAGTCTTATAGCTGGACACCTGAATATCATCCGCCTTCATAGCAGCGACATCTGCTCTTACGGACTCTATATAAGTCAGCTCCGACTGGTACGAAGCCAATTCCTCATCATACAGCTCCATCGCTTTATCGGCAAGCTGCAAAAGCTCTTCCTCAGAATAGTCTTCATTGTAAAGGCACTGCGTCAGCTCACTGTAATATTTCAATACTTCTTTGGGAGACGCCGGATAGTTTTTCGTCAGATCACGCAAAAGCACTTCCTGCACTTTTGTCGTCTCTTCCTCTTCCTCCCCGGAAGTCTTCGTCCGGTTGGAGAGATAAAAATAATAGCCGACCAACATGAAGATCAGAATGAGAAATATTATCATGCCTCTGATTCCGTTACGACGTTTCATTTGATCATCTCCTACTCTTCTTCAAATACAAGCTCCGCCGTCTTTCCGTCTTTTCCGGCAAAGGACGCCGGAAATATTTTTCTCACTTCCGGCATATAGACTTCCGCTCTCACAAGAGACGGGCTGAAATGCGTCAGCCAAAGCTCTTTCACCTGTGCCCTTCTGGCCATCTCCGCCGCCTCGTAAAAAGTCATATGCTTATACTCTCTCGCCTTGGCCTTTTTCTCCGGCTCTCCATACATCCCTTCACAGATAAACAGATCCGAGCCCGCCGCATGACTGACAATACTCTCCGTCGGCCTGGTGTCCGTCGTATATGTGACTTTCAGCCCTTTCCGCGGTGTTCCTAAAACCATGTCCGGTGTATAGACTCCGTTTTCCGTCTCGATTGTCTCGCCCTTTTGCAGACGATTCCAATATTTCTTTTCTATGCCAAGGGCCTGCGCCTTCTCAAGCTGAAACCGGCCAATCCGCGCAATGCTGACACTGTACCCATAACACAGCACATTGTGATTCACTTTGAAAGCCTCGATCGTCATCCCACCGATGGAGAAGCTCTCCTGTGTCCCTTCGATCTCCCGGCATTCGATCGGAAATGGAAGTTCCGGCGCGATGATCCGCAGCGAATTCACAACTTTAGTCAGCCCTTTGGGTCCGATCAGCAGCAGCGGCTCTGTCCGCTCCGCATTTCCCATCGTCAACAGCATCCCTGGCAGTCCGCTCACATGATCGGCATGAAAATGAGTGAAACAGATCACATCAATCGGTTTGGGACTCCATCCCTTTTCTTTCAGCGCGATCTGCGTTCCCTCACCACAGTCGATGAGCACACTCATTCCATTGTATCTTACCATCAGAGAGGTCAGCCATCTGTACGGCAGCGGCATCATTCCCCCTGTTCCAAGCAAACATATATCCAGCATAAAATCCTCTGTTTTATTTATATATCGGTTCTGGTCCCCGAAAACCTCACCTTTATCATAAATATTCTGTCTTTTCTTTTGTCTCCACCGGTATACTGAAACCGGCAGTCATTTGATCATAACACGTTTCACACAAGTCAAAGACATGTACCTGACCGTCTTTGTCTGAAAAATATCCAAACGGAATCTCTGCCCTCACACAGCCTTCCTTCACGATGCCATTGTCCATCGTCATCTTTCGTCCGCAGCAGTTGCATCTGACTTCTGTCAGCTCACCGCCTCCCATCTCTGCGAATTTGCGCATACTTATCCCTCCTTTTCCAGAGAAGTATACCATGGATAGCTTTTGAAAAGAGTGGTAATTGTTCCTTTGCCTGCCTATCTTTTCCACATGATGAGCGCGTCCTCTTTTGGTTTCTCATAAAACCCCGGTCTGACGCCTTCTGTCAGAAATCCTGCCTGCTCATACAGATGCACGGCGGGGAGATTACCGGCTCTTACCTCCAGCGTAAATGCAGTAATGCCTGCCCGTTCCCCTTCCTCTAACAGCCTTGTCAGCATCGCTTTCCCGATCTTCCGGTTTCTGTAGCCTGGATGGATTGCCACATTCATGATTTCCCCCTCCCCGGCGATCTCAATCACACCGCAGTGCCCCACGATCCGTCCGTCAACCTCCGCCACCAGATAAATGGCCTCTTTTTTGTTCAGCAGATCACAAAATGCCTGTCTCGACCATGGCATGGAAAAGCAAGCCGCCTCATTGGCACTGACCTGATCCAGATCACCTGCCTCCATCCGGCGGATCATCGCTGCCTCTCTTTTTCCAGCCGCTCACGCTCTGCCTGGGACAGCCGCAAGTATTCCGGTCTGTGCTCTCTGGCAGACTCCCACACGCCCTGCCTGTACAGAACGGACGCATAGACGCCGACCGCGGCAGCGCTCTGCAGCCGTCTGTGCGCCGGCGCAAACGAATAGGGAACGTTCAAAAGCGCCGCCAGCTTCCCGGCATACACAGACACGCCGTCCCCTAAAAAAACTGTCTCACGGCCAAGCACATTGCAGCAGTCGGCGATCTCCTCGACCGGTACCGCACATTGCTCTTTGATACTGTGAAGCGCATAGCCCGCAGGACTGCCCTCTCCTGTTCTCACAAATTCATACAGACCGGTGTACACCTGGTCTCTTCTCGCATCCATCATCGGGCAGATCAACAGCTCCGTCCCATACATCTGGTATGCCAGGCCGTCCACCGTCGGCACAGGAATGATCGGCTTTTCAAGCGCCAGCCCAAGTCCTTTCGCCGTAGCACTCCCAATCCGCAGTCCGGTAAAAGACCCCGGCCCCGCCGCAACCGCAATGGCGTCGATTGTTTTCAGATCCAATTCTGTCATCCGTGCGACAGCGTCCATCATCGGCACCAGCGTCTGGGAATGTGTCTTTTTATAATGTACACTGTATTCCGCCGTCACGACATCATCTTCCACAACCGCCACAGAGGCCGTCAGACCGGAGCTGTCCAATGCCAATACTTTCATTCTCTATCCATCCCATTCTCAATCGTGATCGTTCTGTAATCGCAGCCCTGCGCCGGATCTTTTTCAATGCGGATCCGGATACAGGTCTCCGGTAAGATCTCGCTGACCAGTTCCGCCCATTCAACCAGACAGACACCGCCGCCAAAGAAGCACTCTTCATAGCCGATCTCTTCCATCTCTTCCACATCCCCGATGCGATATACGTCAAAATGATAAAGGGGCAGCCGGCCGCTTTCATATGACTGCATAATCGTAAACGTAGGGCTGTTTACCGGCTCCGTAATGCCAAGCCCCCTCGCCACCCCCTGGGTGAATACTGTCTTACCGGCCGCCAGGTCGCCTGTCAATGTGTAAACCTGTCCCGGCTTCGCAGACTCTCCAATCCGCATCCCCAGCGCAAACGTCTCCTGCGCATTTCTTGTCTCATATCTCATAGCGCTACCACCGTATTCTCACTTTCCCGGGCGGCATATGGGTAGAGATCATCTCTATGACCTTTGGCATCTGCTCGCCCAGATCCCTGCGCGGAAAGACCCATGCGTTCGTCTTCGTACTGTACAGGATAATACTCGTCTTTGTAGACACAGCCCGGTACATTTCTTCCCATTTCTGCAGCAGACACTGTTCTCCCTGCGACACTTCGATCCCCTCTTCACACAGACGATAACAGATCGGCTCCCTGAAAGCGGGCGTGCTGAGCATCTGCCTGCGCGATTTCAGAAACAGACTGCACGGAAGATACAGCAGCAACACAACGCCCGCGATCAGATGCAGATAATTCCCGGAATTGAAAAACAGAACGACAAGCGTTCCGCCGATACCACTGCCAATCATGCCCGAAGGACTGTTATACGTGTGATGCAGCATATAATCATATAAAATGTTAGCCGTAATTTTTGTCTGAAATTGCAGTTCCATAAAAATACCTCCATCCCATTATACCCAAAATGGAATGGAGGCGCAAGGTGCCATTTAAGAAATCCACTTCCTTCCCGCATCCATCGTGCGGCTTGCCGCTACGACATAAACCGCAGCGCTTCAATCGGGCTGAGTTTCGCCGCCTTCCGCGCCGGGTAGATTCCGAAAAACAGACCTACACAGGAGGAAAACAGCGTTGCCGAGAGGATAATGCCGACATCGACATCCGCCTGAAAGCCGATCGCCCCGCACACTGCCATCGCTCCGCCAATACCGATCGAAATCCCGATGACGCCGCCCACGAGCGTGATAATCGCCGACTCCGAAAGAAACTGCAACATAATCGAAGACGTCCTCGCTCCCAGCGCTTTGCGGATGCCAATCTCCCGCGTACGCTCTGTGACAGAGACGAGCATAATGTTCATGACGCCGATGCCTCCGACAAGAAGCGAGATCGCCGCTACAAATGACACAAACAAGGTAATATAATTCAAAATACTGCCAATCTGATCCATATTATCATTGAAATCCTGAATCTGGATCAGGTTTTCACCGCGTATATTATATTTTGCTTCCAGCAGACGCACGGCATCTTTTGCCATTTCAGAAGAGTACGCCGAAGATTCCCCATAGACAATCATGGAATCAAAGTCTCCGAGATAAAATCCGAAATTTGAAAACATCTGCAGGGGAACATCGATGTAGATCTGCTCTCCATTCAGCATATTGAGCATTGTCGATTCACTGTCTTTCCTCACACCGACGATCGTCAGCTCTCTCGTCACATTATATAAAGTCAGCTCAATCGTCACGCCAACGACATTTGTCGTACCGAAGAGCTGCCTCGCCCCATATTCTGTGATCACGCAGACATCCCGGCTGGCATCGCAGTCACTCTTCGTAAAATAACTGCCATACACAAAAGGCTCCTGAGACGAATATTCCTGATATTCGTTTCCGCCCTGCAAGACTGCCATATATTCTCCTCTTCTGCTCGTAACCGTGGCGCCCCACCAGCTCCAGGACGGCGACACCCCGATGACATGAGGGACTTTCTCCCGGATCAGCTCAAAGTCGTCCTCCGTAAAGCGGATATAATCTCCCTCACTCGTATTGCTGTTGACATACAGGTAAACCTGCCCGCCTGCCATACTCTCCAATTCCTGATTGATCTTACCTTTAATGCCGTTTCCGATCGAGATCAGCATTATGACCGAAGAGATCCCAATGATGATACCGAGCATCGTCAGAATTGAACGTCCTTTGTTGCTCTTGATGTTCATCAATGCAATTTTTACATACTCCCACAACTGCCGCATAACGAAACCCTTTCCGTTTGTCCTTGCTCCTGAACCTGTTTTCCCCTTATCAATGCGATGATTCTTTTACTCCATCAAAAGCGCCTCTGCCTGCATCCCTTCCATCAGACCGGAGGAAGCAGTGAACACAATGTCCCCCTCTTCCAGTCCGTCAATGATCTCGATATTGTTGACATCAGAGAGGCCAGTCGTCACTACCTGACGCGTCACCAGACCGTCCCTGAGCACATAACAGAAGTCTCCCTCCTGATCCACATTGACAGCGGCGATCGGTACGATCAGAGTATCTTCCGATTTCTGTGCCAGAATGACAACCTTCCCCTCGATACCCAGATAGACGTTGTCGTCCGGGTTCTCCACGTGCACCTGTGCAGCGACGAGACGCGTCCCGGAATCATTCTGCTGCGCCATACGATTGATCTTGCTCACCGTGCCTTCATAGGTCTGCCCGGAGATCGTCACTTCTGCCTTCTGTCCCAGCTCGACCTTCGCCAGATCATATTTGGAGAGGGAGATATTGACTCTCACATTATCGCTGCTCTCCAGCTTCATCAACTTTGTACCCGCTTCTGTGACATAGCCTTCGTTGACTTCCAGCTCCGTGATAATGCCGTTGAAATCAGCTTTCACACCGACGAGGGCCTCCTCCAGATGCGCCTGTGCCTGTGCCTCATTGATTCGTCCTTTCTCAGCGATGGCCTCCAGCTCTTTCTTTTTATGTACATCCAGAATCGCACTTTCAGAGGAATTCCGATCCGCCTTCAATTCGTCCCGAATAACTTCCAGATCGGCCAGCTTCTCCTGCTCGAGCACAATCTGACGCTCGACTTCTGTCAGCTCTTTGTCTCCTTCCAGTTCCTCCAGTTTCTTGTTGATCTCCTCCAGTTCATTCATCGCCTGTGCCTGTGAGACATGAACCCCCTCCGTATCCTCGATGTATGACTGTACACTCAGATTATTGATCCTGCGGTTCAAACGGTATCTCTCATCATACAGTTTCAGTTTCTGCTCAGTCCTCTCATCCTCCACATAATATTGCAGCTGTCTGATCGCCGCTTCCTGCGCGTCGATCATCATCTCGATACTCGCAAGCTGTTCCAGCGACTGCTGATAAATTGCTTCCTGCTTATTGCTCTCCGAAATGGAACTCTGGTAGCTGCTTTCGCTCGCCTGCGCATCCAGCGCGTCTGATCTTTGTTTGTATTCCAGATCTTCCGTATCATAGCCAAGGAGAGTGTCACCGGCCCTGACCGCATCGCCCAGTTCCACATTCAATTCCGAGACTTTGGCCGCCATCGGCGCATAGTAGATTCTGGATATTTCGCTCTCCACAACGCCGCTCGTGCTCACGGTCGTCTCAATGTCCCCTTTGGCCACCGTGACCGCCGGAATCTGCGGCACCGTGTTTTTACTCTGTGCGGACCGTATCGCCATCGTGCCTGCAACCGCAATCACAATGACTGCCACGATGATGCGCTTTATGATCTTCTTTCTCCTGGCAGGGTTGGCCTTCCTTTTCACCGGTTCCATCTCTGTCAGTTTCTCTTCCTTCTTTTTGAATCCTATCATCTTTCCTCCCCTTCTCTCCCTTATTTTTCTCTGAACACGCCTTACTCTTCCGGCTCTCTCTGGCTTTCCCCATCTGCGGTATCCGACCATATCTTCCCGTCTTTGATCTTGATCACCCGCTCCGCCTGCGCCGCAATCTCATTGTCATGCGTGATCAGTATAACCGTCCTTCCATCTCTGTGAAGCCCCCGCAGAATCTCCATGATCTCTTTGGTAGAGCCAGAGTCCAGATTCCCGGTAGGCTCATCTGCCAGGATCACCGGTGGAGCCTGTGCAATGGCCCTGGCGATGGCTACTCTCTGTTGCTGTCCGCCGCTCATCTCGGCCGGCTTATGCGTCATCCGCTTTTCCAGTCCTACCTTTTGCAGCGCCGCAAGAGAGAGCGTCTCCCGTTCCTTCCTCCCGACATTGCGATAGATCAGTGGCAGCTCCACATTTTCCAGAGCTGTCAGATTCTGAATCAGATTAAATCCCTGAAAGACAAAACCAATCTCTTTATTGCGAATATCAGAAAGCTCATCATCCGTCATATGCGACACGTCCTGTCCGTGCAGCATATAAGTTCCGCTTGTCGGCACATCCAGGCAGCCGAGCACATTCATCAGTGTTGATTTTCCGGAGCCAGACTGGCCGATAATCGCCACAAACTCATTTTCATCAATGTGCAGATTGACACCATCCAGCGCCCGCACCTCATTTTCTCCCGGATTATAAATTTTACAGATGTCCTTCAGGGTGATCAGTTCCGACATAATATCTTCCTTTTATCATTTCCATTCATAGTCACCAGGCACAGATTTCCTCTGTCCATGCCTCATTGATTCGCTAACATTTATCATATCATAAATTTTTCGTCACGGCACAAGAATTTTATGACAGCAGTGACGCAGTTCAGCCATGCGGCGCCGCAAGCTGCCATTCCTTCTGTCTTTTGCCGACACGACGACTGCGTTCTGTCTTATCTTACAGGAAAAAAATGAAGAGAGAAGTGGGGAAAGTATTAAAAATTTCTTAATCTTGAAGTGTTTCCCGTATTACGAAAAAGAGCGGCACAAGCCGCTCTTTCTAAAATTATCGTCCCTATGTGATTTGACTGGCATAATCTTTGCCACATCTTATCCCCCTACCTTGCACTCTTGTCATACGGTACGCCGCTGGCACGGGGCGCCTGAGAATTTTTCGAGGTAAATATGAGAACAATGAGCGTTGCGATATACGGAATCATCTTATACAGATAGCTGGGTATGCCCATATTGTGCAAAAACGGAATACCCGAATAGGCTGCTGCAATCGCCTTCGTCAATCCGAAAAACAGAGAGGCCCACATGATACGCACAGGCTTCCACTGTCCGAAGATAAGTACCGCCAGCGCCAGAAACCCGTAGCCGGAAACAGTCGCATTAAAGTTTGTAGACGTCGGTACGACAAATACCAGTCCTCCAAGCCCGGCCAGAGCGCCGGAAATAATCACGCCTGCATACTGCATCCGGTATACATTCACCCCTGCCGCATCGGCCGCCTGCGGATGTTCCCCACAGGCACGAAGCCGCAGTCCGAACCTCGTCCGGTATAAAACGATCGTGGAGATTACCAGAATTGCGATCCCCAGGTAGGTTGTAATATATGTGTTTTTAAAGAACAGATCACCGAGCACCGGAATGCTGCCAAGCACCGGAACAGCCTCAATACGGAACGTATTCGAGAACTGCACCTGCTGCACACCCTGAAGGATTCTCGCTACAAAGATGGCGAATGCAGGCGCAAACATGTTCAGCGCCGTACCGCTGATCGTCTGATCGGCTTTCATATTGATCGCCGCATAGGCATGGAAGAGAGAAAAAAACACCCCTGTCACCATCGCGATGGCAATCGCGATCAAAAGCTGCCCCTGTCCGCTCATTGTCTTGCCCGTCATATTGAGAAACAGAATGCTCGTAAAGGCGCCCATCGTCATAATGCCTTCCAGCGCAATATTGACGACACCGCTTCGTTCCGAGAACATGCCGCCGAGAGCCACGATCAAAAGAGGAATGGAAAAAAACATCGTCTGCTGAAATATAAAATATACGACACTCATGCTTCGTTTCCTCCCTTCCGCATAGTTTTTTCCTCCGGTCCCGGAGGGTCCTCCTGTCTTTTCTCCGCTTTACCCTTACTGAATTTCTGAAGCAGCATCTTCACGATCAGTGCAAATGCACTGAAATATATGATAATCGCCACGATGATGTCGATGATCTCCGTAGAAAACTCAAAGAGCTGCAGATAAAAGCCGCCCGCCGTCAGATAGGCGATAAAAATTCCCGAGAATAAAATGCCGATCGGATGACAAAGTCCAAGCAGCGCGACCGAGATACCGGTAAAGCCCTCGTCCGCAATAACGTCCACGATCTCAATATGCTTGCCCGTTCCCGCCAGATAGAGACAGGCCCCTGCCAGTCCGGCAATCGCTCCTGCGATGACCATTGAGAGAATGATGCTCTTTTTCTCGTTAATGCCCGCATAGCGACTGGCATCTCTGTTGTATCCGACCGCTTTCAGCTCGTAGCCGAATGTCGTCTTGTCCAAAACGATGTAGACAAGAATTACCGCCAGCACTGCGATCAGGAAGCCACCATTGATGCTGGACTCGGGAAAAATCTTATCCAGTCCCATTTTGGGAATATTGGCGGTGCTCAGCACCGGCTTGCTCTCGTTGCGAAGGTTATTGAAGATCGGTTTATAACTTTTCACAAACCAGTTGACCGCATACATGCCGATATAGTTCATCATAATTGCGGAAATTACTTCATTCACATTGAAAAATGCTTTCAGCAGTCCCGGGACAGAACCCCATATGGCACCGAGCAGCACACCTGCGAGCAGTGCCACAACCCAGTGGAAACTCCCCAGATTTTCACACATCACACCGATATACACAGCCCCAAAACCACCCACGATAAACTGTCCGCTGGCGCCGATATTGAACAATCCGGTCTTAAAGGCAAAACCGACGGAAAGTCCTGTAAGGATGATTGTCGTCGAATAATAAAACACCTGTCCCACGCCTTTGGCTCCATGGGTAAAGGCTCCCGTCAGAATCATTGCAAACCCCGGGAACGCCTGCCCCGGATTGCAAAGTACGAGGATTACAAGTCCCATCAACAGACCGATCACAATGGCAAAGACAGACGACAGCACCCCTGTATAGTCAAACTTACCCTTACGCATTCTGTGCTGCCCCCTTTCTCTTCGAGCCGGCCATATAAAGACCGAGTTCCTGTACCGTCGTCTCTTTTGGATTCAGATCTGCCACGATCGCCCCCTCAAAGATGACAAGAATGCGGTCGCTTAAGTTCATGACTTCATCCAGTTCCAGAGAGACGAGCAAAATAGCGCTTCCTGAATCCCTCTGTGCTACGAGCTGTCTGTGGATATATTCAATGGCTCCCACGTCCAGTCCTCTCGTGGGCTGAACCGCCAGCAGAATATCCGGATCTCTCATAATCTCTCTGGCAACGATCGCTTTCTGCTGATTCCCGCCGGACATACTGCGCGTAATCGTCTCCAGGCCCTGTCCGCTTCGTATATCATATTTTTCGATGAGCATGTCCGCATACTCTCTGATCTTATCTTTCTTCAGAAAACCGCCTTTGCTGAAAGTCGGTTCAAAATATTGCTGCAACACAAGATTGTAGGCCAGATTATAGTCAAGAACCAGTCCGTGTTTGTGTCTGTCCTCCGGGATATGGGACATTCCGTGCGTATTTTTATAACGGATTGCCTTATGCGTCATATCCTCTCCATTGACAATAATGCTTCCCTGACTCATATTCCCCAGTCCGGTGATGGCCTGTACAAGCTCCGTCTGACCATTGCCGTCGATGCCTGCGATGCAGACAATCTCGCCTTTCCGTACCTGGAAACTCACATGGTCGACAACATTTTGCGCGTGTCCTTCCCGCACGGACTTTACACAGACATCTTTTACCTCAAGTACGACATCTCCCGGCTTTGCCTCGGATTTCTCCACAGTCAGGTTGACTTTCCGTCCTACCATCATCTCCGACATCGTCTCTTTATCTGCGTCGGCAACCTCAATCGTACCAATATATTTTCCCCGGCGCAGCACCGTACATCTGTCGGCCACCGCTTTGATTTCATTCAGCTTATGCGTGATAAACAATATGGACTTGCCTTCCGCCACCAGATCTTTCATGATCCGCATCAGCTCGTCGATCTCCTGCGGTGTCAGAACTGCCGTCGGTTCATCAAAAATCAGAATATCGTTATCACGATACAGCATCTTCAGGATTTCCACCCTCTGCTGCATCCCTACCGTAATATCGGAGATGAGCGCATCCGGATCTACGAGCAGATTATACTTTTCACTGAGCGCCATCACTTTCTTCCTGGCATCCGCCATTTGAATGATACCGCCCTTCACTGCCTCTATCCCCAATACGATATTTTGCAGTACGGTAAAATTATGTACCAGTTTAAAGTGCTGGTGCACCATGCCGATCCCCAGCGCATTGGCATCCAGCGGGCCTTTGATCGCCGCTTCTCTGCCTTTTACTTTGATGGTTCCTTTCTCCGGCTGATACAGTCCGAAAAGGACACTCATCAGCGTAGACTTTCCGGCGCCGTTCTCCCCCAGCAACGCATGAATCTCTCCCTGTTTCACACGCAATGTAATATCATCGTTGGCGATAATACCGGGAAATTCTTTCGTGATGTTCAGCATTTCAATTACATAGTCCATTCTTTATCCCCTTTTGTCACCTGAATCAGTCTGGCAGGGAAAGCCATCCCTGTACGCCGCACAGCTCCATCCTTCGGCGCGGTTGATTTCCCTGTATATTCAAAAACAGGGGTGCAAAAGCACCCCTTTTTATACTGTGAGAACCTGTCTGATTACTCTACGAAATTCACTGTCGTCTTTGCCAGAGTCAGGTCTGCCGTCGTGCTGTCCTCTGTGCTGTTCTCAATCGAGATTTCGCCGCCTGCCAGTTTTGCAAACAGAGCATCATAGTCAGCCTGTCCAAATGTTTCGAATTTAGAAGTATCCATCGGAAGGCCTACACCGTTGTTCTCTGCTGTAAATACAGTCGTGCTTCCGCCAGGGAAAGAACCGTCATAAAACGCTTTCACACCGTCATATACGGAAACGCTGAGCTGTTTCATTGCGGAAGTAATAACCGTTTCAGACTCTGAAGACTGGTCAACGTCAACGCCGACTACCTTTGCGCCTGCCTCTTCTGCTGCTGCCATAACAGAGTTACCAACTGCGCCGCCGCAGCCAAATACAACTTCTGTACCATTCTGGTACCAGCTTGCTGCCATTGCCTGTGCCTCCGGTGTCGCCGCGAATGCACCTGTATAGTTGTACATAATCTCTACGTCAACGCCAAGCTCTTCTGCTGCCGCGTCAGCGCCCTGTACAAATCCGTAACCGAAACGGATAACCGCCGGAACTGCCATACCGCCCATAAAACCGAGCTTTGTATAACCGTCTTTTACAAGCGCATAGCCTGCAAGATAACCGGCCTGATCTTCCTGGAACAGAATCGGCATAACATTTTCAGCCGTGCTGTAATTGTAGTCCGCATCATGAGGCTCGCCGTCAAGCAGGATAAAGTGAACGTCCGGATACTGCTCCTGTACTACATAGACAGGCTCCTCAAACAAAAATCCCGGGCATACGACCAGCTTTGCACCACCTTCGATCGCAAGTCCGATCGTCTCGATGTAGGCGTCGGTCGTGCCTTCCTGCGGCTGGTAATATTTATAGGAAATATTGTTTTCCTTTGCATATTTCTCCATGCCTTCCCATGCACCCTGGTTGAAAGACTTATCGTCGATCGTTCCCAGGTCTGTCACGAGCGCCAGCTCATAACCGCCGTCTGCGGATGCCTCGGAAGATGTTACCTGCTGGTCTTCCTCTGCTGCATCTCCCTCAGCTGCTGCCGCTTCTGTCTCGGCAGCGGGTGCGGACTCCTGCGGCGCGCTGCCACATCCTGTCAGCATAGCCGCAACCATGCTCACGCACAATAATGCGCTTAAAATTTTGCTTCTCATAATTAACCTCCTGTACAAATAACTGTTTTCTGTTTTATCATACCGTAAAATGTCGGTTTCTGCAAGTGTTATTCCGAAGCTCTCTTTGAGATCATGATTGCCTGATTTGTGTCATGAAATCAATCTCCGCCGGCTCTGTTTCCCGGTGGACGCAGCCTGAAAAATACGTTATACTGAAAATCAACAGAGCACTGCGTAAAATAAAACCATCAGGAGAGGCGGCATATTATATGAACAATTTTACTTTCTACAGTCCCACCTATTTTGCATTCGGAAAAGGCACGGAACAGGAAGCCGGACAGTATGTGAAGCGTTTTGGAGGAAGCAGAGTACTGATCCACTACGGCGGCGGAAGCGTTGTCCGCTGCGGCCTGTTAGACCGTGTGAAAGCGTCACTGGAAAAAGAAGGACTTGCCTGTGTCGAACTTGGCGGAGTGAAACCAAATCCCCGCAGCGGTCTCGTGTATGAAGGCATTGAGCTCTGCCGCAGGGAAAAAGTAGACTTTATTCTGGCGGTCGGCGGCGGAAGTACCATCGACTCATCAAAGGCCATCGCCATCGGTGTCCCTTATGAGGGAGATTTCTGGGACTTTTATATGGGAAAGGCTTTCCCGGAAAGCGCCCTGCCCATAGCCTCCGTACTGACGATTTCGGCCGCAGGCAGCGAAGGCAGCGACGGTTCCGTTATCACCCATGAAAACGGTATGTACAAGAGAGGATTTGGCTGTGAAAGGATGCGGCCGGTGTTCTCGATTATGAACCCCGAGCTTACGATGACACTTCCGCCTTATCAGACGGCCAGCGGCTGCACCGACATTATGGCCCATGTATTCGAGCGGTATTTCACCAACACAGAGCACGTGGAGATTACAGACCGCCTCTGTGAGGGTATCTTAAAGACGATTATCAAAGAGCTGCCGAAAGTGCTGGAAGATCCTCATGATTATGAGGCCAGAGCTAATATCATGTGGGCAGGTACACTGGCTCACAACGATGTCTGCGGCGTCGGCCGGGAACAGGACTGGGCCAGCCACAATCTGGAACATGAACTCTCGGCTCTCTATGATTGTGCCCATGGGGCCGGGCTGGCCGTTATCTTCCCCGCATGGATGACTTATGTCATGCGACACGATGTGAACCGGTTTGCCCAGTTTGCAGTCCGGGTATGGGACTGCGAGATGAACTTCCGGAATCCGGAGGAGACGGCCCGTGAGGGAATCGCCCGGACAAAAGCATTCTTCCACAGCGTCGGGATGCCTACTTCTTTTGCGGAGCTGGGCGCCAGGGAAGAAGACATTCCCAGGCTCCTGGAAACGCTCCAGATCGAGGGGCGCACGGAAGGCTTTTTTGTCAAACTCGGGCCGAAGGAATGCGAGGAAGTCTATCGGCTGGCCTGCCGCTAACCTTCAGATGGCATACATAACTTTTCCGTACGACAAAGGGGTGAGACCGACGGTCCCACCCCTTATTTTCATCTATCTTTTACAATATATGTGGCACCGCGAGATTATTTTGCAGCCAGTTCTGCTTTCAAACTCTCTGTCAGCGCCGGAACGATCTTGTTCAGATCCCCTACGACACCATAGTCAGCCACGTCAAAGATCGGAGCGTCCTCATCTTTGTTGATCGCCACGATAATATCAGACTCTTCCATACCAGCCACATGCTGGATCGCACCGGAAATACCGATCGCAAAGTATACGTTCGGACGTACGGTTTTTCCTGTCTGTCCTACCTGCAGATCTTTCGGCTTCCAGCCGGAATCCACGACTGCACGGGAGCAGCTTACCGTACCGCCCAGAACTGCAGCCAGATCCTCAAGAATCTTGAAGTTCTCAGGGCTGCCTACACCACGGCCACCGGAAACGAGAATCTTTGCATCCATAATATCAACTGTATTGGAAACTGCCTTCACAACTTCCTTGATCGTCACATATCTGTTATTCGGAGCAAATCCGGGATTGTACTCTTCCACAACTGCCTTAGCGCCCTTGATCGGATCGATCTTCTGCATAACGCCGGGACGTACGGTAGCCATCTGCGGACGATTGTTCGGGCAGGCGATCGTTGCGATCGTATTGCCGCCAAATGCCGGACGTGTCATCAGAAGCTGATTGTGTTTCTGCTCACTTTCCTTTCCGGGAACGGCTACAAGCGGGAAATCACCGATTTCCAGTACAGTACAGTCAGCCGTCAGACCGGTTGCCACTCTGGCAGATACGGTCGGGCCAAGGTCTCTGCCGATCGCGGTAGCGCCCACCAGCACGATCTCCGGTTTATATTTGTTGATCACAGAGGAAAGTGCATGTGCATAAGGCTCTGTCCTGTATTCTTTTAATTCCGGATCATCTACGACGATGACTTTGTCAGCGCCATATTCTGCGAGAGAATCAGCCAGTCCTTTTACGTCGGAACCGATCAGCACTGCCGTCACGTCGGTATTTAAAGGAGCTGCCAGTTCTTTTGCCTTTCCAAGTAACTCGTATGCAATGCCGCTGATCTCATTGTCAACCTGCTGTGCATACACATATACGCCTTTATATTCTTCTAAATTCATCTCGTTCACCACCTTATTTATTAAATGACATGTTTCTCTTTGAATTTACCGATAATGTAAGCAACCGCATCGTCCGGAGAATCCGGAGTCACTTTTTCTCCTGCGCCCTTGCGCACTTTGTCGGATGCCTTTGCGATCTTAGTCGGAGAACCTGCAAGACCCAGATTGGAATCATCCACATCTTTCAGATCCGCTCTGCCCCATGTTGTGATCTCAGCTTTGCATGCGTCAAAGATTCCGCCCGGCGTCATGTAACGAGGTACATTCAGCTCGGAAAGTGCGGTGATCAGACAAGGCATCTGTGCCTCCAGTACATGGTATCTGTCATCATACTGACGCTGTACGATCACTTTGTCACCCTCAACTTTAATATCCTGTGCATAAGAAATAACCGGAATTTCGAGATGCTCTGCGATCTGAGGACCAACCTGAGCCGTATCTCCGTCGATTGCCTGACGGCCTGTGATAATCAGGTCATACTCCAGATTTCTGATCGCACCGGCAATCGTTGTGGATGTTGCCCATGTATCGGCGCCACCCAGCACTCTGTCTGTCACGAGAATGCCTTTGTCAGCACCCATAGCGATCGCCTCACGAAGGACATCCGTCGCTTTCGGAAGTCCCATTGTAAGTACGGTTACTTCTGCCCCATACTGGTCTTTCAGTCTCAGTGCCGCTTCCAGTCCGGCTTTGTCATCCGGATTCATGATCGCAAGCATTGCTGCTCTATCAAGTGTACCGTCCGGGTTAAACTTAACGCCACCCTTTGTATCAGGTACCTGTTTAATACAAACAACGATTTTCATTGTGCTTTCTCTCCTTATATTTTTTTCTGTCCATATACGGCGCAAATGTCCAAAAGGCTCTGGCTATTGAACGCGCGCTGCGCCTCAAATCTTCGTCAGGGCGATTCGTCATGCAGACGCGTTCCCCGCCCTGCCCTGATTTTCATTGCTTATCGCGACTATTTCAGCAGTGCGCCGCTGATGACCATGCGCTGTACTTCACTGGTACCTTCATAGATCTCTGTGATCTTGGCATCACGCATCATACGCTCTACATTGTACTCTCTTATGTAGCCGTAGCCACCGTGGAGCTGTACACACTTCGTCGTCACTTCCATTGCAACTTCAGCCGCATATAACTTTGCCTTTGCCGCTTCGATGGAATAAACTTTCTGTGTCGCTTTCGCCATCGCTGCCTTGTATACAAGCAGCTGTGCAGCCTCTACCTTTGTAGCCAGATCAGCGAGCTGGAACTGTGTATTCTGGAACTGTGCGATTGATCTGCCAAACTGCTTTCTCTCTTTTACATACTCAATCGTTGTCTCAAGAGCGCCCTCTGCAAGTCCGAGCGCCTGTGCAGCGATACCGATACGTCCGCCGTCGAGCGTGTGCATAGCGATACCGAATCCTTTGCCCTTCTGGCCAAGGAGATTCTCCTTCGGGATACGGCAGTCCGTAAAGATCAGCTCATAAGTGGAGGAGCCGCGGATACCCATCTTGTTCTCTTTTGTACCGAATGTAAATCCGGGCGTACCCTTTTCTACGATAAATGCGGAGATCTCTTTCTGCATTCTGCCGCGTTTCTCGATCTTACCCGTTACTGCGATGATAATATAAACGTCAGCTTCTTTTCCGTTCGTGATGAAGCACTTGCTGCCGTTGAGCACCCACTCGTCTCCATCCAGAACAGCTTTTGTCTGCTGTCCCTGTGCATCGGTGCCGGCACCCGGCTCTGTCAGACCGAAAGCACCCAGCTTTTCACCTTTTGCAAGCGGTACGACATATTTCTGTTTCTGTTCTTCCGTACCATAGGTCATGATCGGATCAATGCAAAGAGAAGTATGTGCGGAAACGATAACGCCTGTCGTGCCGCAGACTTTGGAGAGCTCTTCCACGCACATCGCATAGGTCAGAGGATCACAGCCCTGTCCGCCATATTCCTTCGGAACAGGAATTCCGAGAAAACCGTATTTTGCCATCTTCTCCACGGTCGCTCTCGGGAACGCTTCCGTTTCATCTACCTCCTGAGCCAGAGGCTTTACTTCTGTTTCAGCGAATTCTTTGAATAAAGCTCTCGCCATTTCATGTTCTTTGCTCAAAGTAAAATCCATGATCTTTATTCCTCCATCATTTATAGTTGATTATTATTTTGTATAGTCATAGAACCCTTTGCCGGTCTTGCGTCCGAGCAGGCCGCCGCGAACCATCTTGCGAAGGAGCGGATGAGGACGATATTTGGTATCGCCGGTCTCGTTGTAAAGCACTTCCATGATTGCAAGACAAATATCCAGACCTACCAGATCACCCAGCTCCAAAGGTCCCATCGGATGGTTAGCGCCCAGTTTCATTGCCGTATCGATACCTTCCACACTGGCAACGCCGTCCGCATAGATGCTCACTGCCTCATTGATCATCGGAATCAGGATTCTGTTTACGACAAAGCCTGCCGCTTCTTCCACCTGTACCGGTGTCTTGCCGATCTCCTCGGAGATTTTCTTGATCGTCTCCACTGTCTCTGCCGGTGTATTGAGCCCTGCGATCACTTCCACGAGCTTCATAACCGGAGCCGGATTGAAGAAATGCATACCGATTACAGGACGATTAATGCCGGAGCCGATCTCTGTGATGGAGAGAGAAGAAGTGTTGGTCGCAAAAATACAATCCGCTTTGCAGATCTCCTCCAGCTCTTTGAATGTCTGTTTCTTAATGTCCATAACTTCCAGCGCTGCCTCTACGATCAGATCACAGTCCGTGCAGATTGTCTTAACGCCTGTCGTGATTTTGGCAAGAATGGCATCTGCCGCAGCCTGCTCCATTTTACCTTTGGCAACTCTCTTCTCAAACCCTTTGGCAATCTTGTTTTTACCGTTAGCCGCAAATTCTTCATTGATGTCACATAAGCATACTTCATATCCTTCTGTCTGCGCAAACGCCTGTGCGATTCCGGAACCCATTGTTCCTGCACCGATAATACCTACTTTCATCGTTCTTCCTCCTGATTTTTCTATGATTGATACCGGAGGAAGCGGCCGGACCACGGCCTCTTCCTCCCGGCTATGATACGTTTGGATTAGCAGTTCTGGAACGGCTCTTTTACTTTCTCTTTGTTTTTGTCAAGGAAAAATGCCATGCCATATCTCTGATCCTGCGTCTCGAAGCAGTCGCCAAACAGCTTCTCCTCGATCACGATCGCCGCGTCCATATCGACGTCAAGTCCGTCGTTGATCGCTTTCTTACAGTTGCGCACTGCGATCGGCGCATTCTTGGCAATGCCCGCAGCCATCTTCTCCGCCGCTGCCATCAGCTCTTCCTGGGGATAGACAGCATTGACAAGACCGATCCGGTATGCCTCGTCAGCCTTGATATTTCTCGCCGTATAGATCATCTGTTTCGCCATGCCGGCGCCTACCAGGCGGGCAAGTCTCTGCGTGCCGCCAAATCCCGGCGTAATGCCAAGACCCACTTCCGGCTGTCCGAATACGGCGTTCTCAGAGCAGATGCGAATGTCACAGCTCATGGAGATCTCACAGCCTCCGCCCAGCGCAAAGCCGTTGATTGCTGCGATCACAGGAATCGGGAATGTTTCCAGTTTGCGGAACACATCGTTTCCTTTCTTGCCGAATGCTTCGCCTTCAGCCTTTGTCAGTGTGCTCATCTCCCCGATGTCGGCGCCTGCCACAAAAGATTTCTGTCCTGCCCCTGTCAGAATCAGACATCTGACCTCGTCCAGATTGACCGCATCCAAAGTCTGATCCAGCTCATCCAACACGGTGGAATTGAGTGCATTCAGCGCTTTCTCACGATTGATGGTAATCGTTCCTACCGCACCCTTTTGCTCATATAAAATAAATTCCATTGCCATTCTCCTTTTTCGTTATCATATCGACTATCGAGAGTCTCTTACATCTCTACGATCGTAGAGCAGCCCATGCCGCCGCCGATGCAGAGCGTTGCCAGACCCTTCTTAGCGCCTCTTGCCTGCATACCATAAAGCAGAGTGACAAGAATACGGCAGCCGGAAGCGCCAACCGGATGACCGAGTGCAATCGCACCGCCGTTCGGATTGAGCTGTCTGTCAACGTCAATACCAAGGTCTTTGCCCACTGCCACAGACTGTGCCGCAAATGCCTCGTTTGCCTCGATAATGTCAAAGTCTTCGATCTTATAGCCTGTCTTAGCCATTACTTTCTTTGTCGCTGCCACCGGACCGATACCCATCACTTCAGGTCTTACGCCTGCAAGAGCGCCTGCTACCCAGGTAGCCATAGGTGTAACACCCAGCTCTTTCGCCTTCTCCTCGCTCATAACGACGATCGCTGCCGCGCCGTCATTGATACCGGAAGCGTTTCCTGCTGTGACAAAGCCATCTTTGTTGATCGCACGGAGCTTCTGCAGCCCTTCAATCGTAGAGCCTGCACGCGGTCCTTCGTCTACCTTAAACTCTACCATCTCTTTTTTCTTCTTGATCATGACCGGCACGATCTCTTTTTCAAAAGCGCCCGTCTTCTGCGCTTCTTCCGCCTTCAGCTGGCTCTTTAATGCGAACTCGTCCAATTCTTCACGGGTAAGTCCCCATTCTCTGCAGATATTGTCTGCCGTTGTGATCATATGATAATCATTGAAAGCATCCCACAATGCGTCTTTGATCATCGTATCCACCAACACGCCATTGTTCATTCTATATCCGTAACGGCCCTGAGGAATCGCATAAGGAGCCATGGACATGTTTTCCATTCCACCTGCAACCACTACATCCGCATCTCCTGCAAGAATCATCTGTGCAGCCATATTCACACTGTTCAGACCGGAACCGCAGACAACATTGGTCGTCACTGCCGGCACTTCAATCGGAAGTCCTGCTTTGATCGCTGACTGTCGTGCAACGTTCTGTCCCAGTCCAGCCTGGATGACACAGCCCATATATACATGGTCAACTGCTTCCGGTGCAACTCCTGCTCTCTGTAATGCCTCTTTGATTACGATCGCTCCCAGCTCAACTGCCGGTGTTGTGCTTAAGGAACCTCCCATTGTTCCGATTGCGGTACGGCACGCACCTGCTAAAACAATCTTCTTTGCCATTCTGATTTCCTCCATTTGAAATAAAATACCTGATTGTCAGGACTCGACAATGATTGTTATTTTTTTATCATTGTCCGCTGTTTTCATTGTATCATAGGGCATGGCTTTTTGCAACGATTTTCAGGGCAGGAAAGCGGAAAAAACGGAGAATTCCGATTCCGAAATTCTCCGTTACAGTTGTCGCTATTTTATTGACCAAAAGCTGTGCCGTTTACCAGCTCTTTTCCAGTGTCATACCAAAATCCAGGCTGTAAGGACTATCAGAAGCGGCCTTAATTTCCTCATAAAGTGCACGTCTGTCACTGCTGTCCTCATCCGACCAGTATTCATATCCGGTAAAGTAGCTCTCCATGAACTCATCCCAGGAAGTGAATGTACTCTGAATCGTGCCGGCAACTTCCAGAGATTTGTCAAGAGCCTCTGTCTCCGTATAGTAGCCTGCCAGATAATAGTATCCGAGAAGCGACATCGCACGGCTGTAGTCCCATGCGCTGAGCACCTTGTCTCCCTGCTCCTCATAGAGATTGTACCAGTACACGACTGCTTCCGCATCCTCCTGGGCCGCATCATAATTCTCCATGATCCATGTAATTCTGTCTGCGGCAGGTACTTCTTCTATGCCGGGGATCTGCTCCGGTACCGAAGCCACATCCGCTGCGAAGGACGCTCTGTGTCCCTCTGTCAACAGCCAGTCCATGTTCTCGTCCGCAGACGCCCTGTCTGTTACACCCCACCATTCATCCAGAAGCTCCACTTCAATCGCCTTGCTGTCGTCATTTGCCGGAAGCCCGCCAAATATATTGTAGTCCCAGCCGTTTGAGCTTGTAAGTACCGCACAGGTAGCATTGAACCAACGGATCGTGTCAGTAACCGCTACCTGGGAATTATCCTCGATCTCCGGTGCTGTCTCTACAAAACTAGCACACACTTCCTGGAACTGTCCGACTTTCTTATCAGACACTTTCTTGGCAATGTAGATAAAGGAATAATATGCGTATTCAGACTCTCCATAGACCGTATAGCATTCCTCTGACTGTCCTTCCAGTACGATACCGCTCATATCCGCTGAAAGATTTTCCAGACCCGGGATAGACGCCGGTGCCTCCGCAGCAGTCACACTGTTCATCGTAAAGGTCGTCTCCACGGAATCCTTTACCGTTTCCATATCGGAATATCCCATATTCTTTGGAAACTGTGCTACGATGATCCCTCTTGTCTCATCCTTGCTGAAGATCGCCAGAATGCCGTCATCCCCCATGCTCTCCGCACTCCAGGTCTCATCCATCTGAATACTGAATGTTTCGTTTTCCGCCTTAAATTCCTTTTTGACGGTTTCTCCGCAACCTGCAAGCATTGTCACGACAAGCAATACTGCCACGATTACGGACCATTTTTTCTTTGTCTTCATTCGTTTCACCCTCGCTTATAATTTTATGTAACGATATAACGATACCAAATAAATTTCATTTCGTCAATTAAAATGTTGCATTTTCCCAGTCTTATCACGCCCCATGCAACATGCTTTTATCATTTTTTCACAAACGCTTCCACCGCCGGATCTTTCATATCACATACCCGGTGCCATTCCTTCGTCTCCTCGTCCTTTTCCGTCTCCGACCGGTTTTTGTAGAGGAATTTTGTCAGTTGGTAACAGTCGACCCATATCTCATTGTTTCCCTCCTTCTGAGACTCGTCAAAGATGAGCTGCAGTCCCCAGTGAAGATGTACCGTCTTGATATTATTGACGTTTTCCGTATCACTGTAGCCCGTATGTCCCATATAGCCGATCACATCTCCGGCCGTGACGACACTGCCTTCCTTCAGCTCTTTGTTATAAGGAAAATTCTGGCGCAGATGTGCATAGTAATAATATCGTTTTTTGTCGAAACTTCGGATGCCGATCCGCCAGCCACCGTACCGGTTCCAGCCAAGCGCCTCCACATAACCGGATTCCACGGCAATGATCGGCGTCCCGATCTGTCCCATCATATCATGACCCAGATGCGGCCTGGCATATCCATAGCTCCTGGAAGCGCCAAAGTCATCGTAATCTTCATAATAGAATCCCCTGGCCACCGGAGAAAAGGCTTTGAGGCCGTAACAGTTCTCCCAGTAGAGCCTGCCGTCCTCTCTTTTTTTCTGTATTTGATATTCTCCGACGAAGCCGCCGAGAATGGCCGAATATGCCTTTTGATAATAAGAAAAATACTGCATATCCTGCGTCAGTTCTTCGATCGTCGTCTCCCTGCTGCGCAGCTTCTCCGCAGTCTGCTCCATCTCCCTGACACAGCCGCCCGGAAACTGTCCGCCATGTTTCGCCGCCACGTAGGCGAGCAGATCAATCCAGCTCAGATGTACTTTCTCACCGTAACTTTCCACATCCAGCCGGTATGCGGCGCTGAGAATTTCCTCGGTCGCATGAAACTCCACCCATTTGATATAGTCTTCGTTCTCCTGCGTCTCTTTTCCCTCATCCGCAGTGTCAGAGCCCCGCCCGGTTCCTTCCGTGGCCGCCGCAGGCAGCGCCGTGTCTTTCTCCGCACACATAAAAAAACCCATACATGTCAGCAGCACACATTCCGCCACGATCGCACATTTTACATATTTCAGATATTTCATAGTATCGCAGCGCCGTACCTTAGTGGGTATGGCGTCCATTCCGCCTCTATGCCTTCCTCATAATATATGAAATACCACAAAAAGAAAGAACCGCAGGAACACGCAAAAGAGCGGACTGTGCATTGACTTCGGAACTCACCGTTTGTACAATAGAATGTATACAATAAACCAGACACAACGACAGGAGGACGCTATGACAAAGGAAATCCCTCTTTCCGAACGGGAACTGGAACAGATCGCCGACAGGGCGAAAGAAATTGCAAAGAAGACCGGAAATTATCTGGCGAAAACCGCCATCTCCTCTGTCTCTCAAAAAACGGGACATGCCAATTTCGTCACTGATATGGACCTGAAAGTGCAGGAGATGCTCGTGACAGAGCTGACGCCTCTGCTGCCCGGTGCCTCTTTCCTGCTGGAGGAGAGCGACGCCCCTGCCTCTCTTGCGGACTTTACGTGGATCATCGACCCGATCGACGGGACACAGAATTTTATCTCCGGCAACAGACAGTCCGCCATCTCCATCGGTCTCTATTACAAAACAATCGGACTGACAGGCATCGTCTGCAATCCCTTTCTCGATGAGTTGTATACGGCAGTCAGCGGACAGGGCGCTTTTCTCAATGATAAACCGATCCACGTCTCCGAAAAACCTCTGGCAAACGCTATTATCTGTGCCGGCACTTCCCTCTATTATGAAGAGCTCCATGAAAAATACCTCCACATGATCACTGCCCTGCTTCCCCTGTGCGGGGACTTTCGCCGATTCGGCTCAGCCGCACTGGAACTGTGCTACACAGCCTGCGGCAAATGCGACGGCTTTTTCGAATACCGGCTCTGTCCGTGGGATTACGCCGGCGCCGCTGTTATCCTCCGGGAGGCCGGAGGGCTGATCGCCCCGATCGAACACGAGACCCTGGACTGTCGCAAAAAATCCGGCATCATCGCCGGCGGAAAGACCGTATTTGAGTGCTTGCAGAAGATCGCAGGGAAATCACAGGAGACCGTCTGAGAAGCATACGAAAGGAATCGATATGGACGAAAGAGAAATCATGCAGCAAAATATCCCCGGACCGGGACAGAAAAACAAAGAAAACATCCTGCCCGTCGCCATCGCACTGGCGTCGGCGATCGGTCTGACAATTATCGCGCTTATGTGCGGTATCGCCTGGTTTTTGATCCGGATGCTGCCCGGGCAGGGCTGTGAGGATTATACCATACGGCAGGAATTATTTTATGAGATGTATACGGAGGAATACCCCTATTGGGAGACTGTCACTGTGGAATATCCACAGATCGAGGGCATTGACCCCGCCGTGCAGGAATCCCTGAACACACTGCTCTATGATACGGCAATGGACAGAGTGAATTACTGGCATCTGCATCCTTCCAAAGAAGTCCGGGCATATCAGGACGAAGACTACCAGATATTCGCCAGCGATGTAAGCTGCGATGCAACGTTCCACAGCCAGTATCTGCTGAGTATCAATTACCAGGAGCTCTACTGCGCAGGCAATCCTGTTTATCTCACCAAATATACACAGCGTACACTTAACCTCGATCTGACGACAGGAGAAACCTACGAGTTATCGGATATTTTCCGGATCGACGAAGATTTTATCAGACTGTGGCAGCGAAAAGCAGACCCTTCCTACGGGCTGTCCGCTTCTGATGATGAGAGTACACGCATCCTTCTCTCATGGTTTCTCAATGAAGACGAGGAACTGCAGGAGTTCTATGAATTCCGGCCATTTTTCTATGTGACAGAAAATAATGATTTCGTCATCGGTATCTCTCTCGACCCTACGATTGAACAGATCATGTTCAGCGGGCCTCAGGAAAATTCAACCTTCCGCGCCTTTATCAATGTCCGTGATCTGGAACCCTGGCGGACAGACAGCAAATTCTGGCAGCAATATGAAAAATCGGAAAGTACAGGAACTGTGATCCCCTGTGAGGAGCGGGAGACAAATCTATGGCTTGGCAAGGAGGCATCAATATGGATGTATTACGAAGAATACTGATCTTGACGGGAGGCTGTCTGCTCTTATCGGCCGGCTTATCCCGCATGGAAACACAGGCGAAAGAACCGGCAGAGCCGGTCAGCCCGATCATCTATAAGACGACGCCGCATACGGATACTGTCATACCGATCACAGAAGTCGGCGGCCGCAAAGGGTATCTTGAGAAGGTCAATGAGAATTCCTATCTGCAGACACCGGCCTACAGTTTCGACTGTCCGGCCGGAAACTGGTATTACGGACTTTGGGAACAGGATGATGTCTGGGCCAACGCTGTCGTTTATCAGAGCGAGCTGTGCGACATCGCCTGTCTCATCCAGGACAAGGAGGCCGATATTGTACATACAACTGAGGACTGGGAGACTTGCCAGCAGACGATCCGGGATTATGTGGATACCAATTATGGGGACCGTGTATCGGAACTTACCTTCTCACACTATCAGGTACATGGCGAAGATCTCTATCTCTACTCATTCCTGTATGAAATGCCTCTTGCGGACTATGGCGCGGATGACAGTCTCACATACCGCGTCGCTATGGGACTGCGCCTGACAGAGCATATCCAGGCACAGTTTATGGCCTTCTCCTTCCCGGACATCTATCCGACAGATTATGACCTGGAAGGCGCCGTACGCTATCTGACCGCCAGTTTTGAAGAAAAAGCGGAATGTTATGAAGCAGGAGACTATTCCATCAATGAGAATGAAAATATGCAGATCTCCCCTTCCGTTTCCTGGAAAGCCAGGGGACTGTTTAACCCCTTCGCCTGGATCGCTGCCTGCGCAGACGGCGCGGCCCGGGAAGTATTCGGCCCTCTGGAAAGTGACATGAACAAAAAACAGCAGCTTCTGGAACGGCTGCATACATTTCCAATCCGGCCGGTAGGTCCATAAGCTGCTGTGCTTTTCCTTTCATCTGCTGCTATCTGTCATTTTAATACGGTTTATTTCAGATTTCCGGTTCGATCAGGCCATAGGTGTTGCCCTTTCTCTTGTAGACGACATTGACCTGTTCTGTCTCCGCATTGTAAAATACATAGAAATTATGTCCGAGCAATTCCATCTGCACGCAGGCATCTTCCGGATACATGGGCTTAATATCAAACTTCTTCGTACGGATGATCTTCACTTCCTCTTCATCCATAAAGTCCTTCTCAATGTACTCCTGCTTGAAAAAGCTGGATGCCTGCTTCTGGTCCACCAGCTTATTTTTATACTTCTTTAACTGCCTCTCAATGACCTCTTCCACCAGATCAATCGACACATACATATCGCTGCTGACCTGCTCGGAACGGATAATATTTCCTTTCACAGGAATCGTCACTTCTATCTTCTGCCTGTCCTTCTCCACGCTGAGTGTAACCTGCGCTTCCGTCTCCGGTGTGAAATATTTCTCTAATTTTCCGATTTTATCCTCTACAGCCGTTTTCAGGCCTTCTGTCACCTCAATATTTTTTCCGCTGATAATCATTCTCATGGTGTCGTCCCCCTTTATCGTTTTTCTTTGCGGTTTCCGATCGTTATAACAGTTATATTTTACCAAACGGAAGCGTTCTTTGCAATACTTGACAGAATTATCTGTCTATTTAGTGAAATATTCTCACACTTTGTTTTTTCCTACCGTTCGACATATTTCTTGTTTTTATGACATATATACAAAACATTCGTTTCTATTTTTATACAGGCAGGGAACTTTGTCTCCGCTCTTCTTTGTGGATAATGTGGACAATTCGGTGTATAAGTCGTTTTCCCGCATTTTGCGCGATTTAAATTGTGGATAACTTTTCAGGCAATCTTTATGATTTCAAGCTGGTTCGGATAATTGTTTCCGATCTTTGTGCATTTCGCACATTTCTCTCTATGTCAAGCAAATTTTATATATTTTATAATTTCTGAAAGTTCCCAGACGGATGAGCTTTTCCGCTTCCCGTCAAAAATGCCCCGGAACACAATGTCCGGGGCATTTCACACTTATTTTTTCCTGTCTGATATTGATCTGCTCATTGTCTGGTTGCATTTCTCTGCGGCTTCGTATTAGAAAATTCTTCTTACCGCAAGCACGTTACGATAATTTGCGTTAGAGACGATGATTCCTGTCTTGCTCGTACTTGCATGAACGATCTGTCCGTTGCCCGCATAGATGCCGACATGGCCTGAATAGCATACGAGGTCGCCTGGCTGTGCATTTTCAAGGCCTCCCACATCATAACCCTGACTTCTGTCAGCAGATGAAGAATGAGGGAGAGAGACCCCAAAGTTCTTGTATACGCTCATAACAAATCCTGAACAGTCAGCTCCGTTCGTCAGGCTGGTGCCTCCATACACATAAGGGTTGCCGACAAACTGCATTGCATAATCAACGACTGCATTTCCAAGTCCGCTTCCACCGCTTGCAGGAGCCGGTGCCGGTTTTGCCGCCTGCTGTTCCTGAGAGCCGCCGTTATTGTTCTTCTGTGCCGCAGCCGCTTCCTTTGCTGCTCTGTCTTTGGCCACCTTTTCCTCGGCTTTCCTTGCCGCCTCTTTGGCCGCCTGCTTCGCTTCCTCTTCCTTCCGTAATCTTGCTTCCTCTTCTTCTTTCGACTCTGCTTTCACGAAGTCGGTACGAAGTGATACATATTCGGAAGATACAAATCCGTATCCTTCTTCAATATCTACCTTTACCCATCCGTCCAGCTCTTCGATTACGGACAGTTCCTCGTCGATCGGGACAAGTCCGAGAACCGGTGCGTCCATACCTTCGGATTCTCTTACTTTCAGCGTGGTCGTCGTAACCGTTGCCACTCTTGTTCCCACTTCTTTGGCAAGCGCTACCGCCTCCTCACCGGTCACACAGTACTCGGCTTTGACATAACCTGTCACATTTCCAGAAGTGATCTTATACCAGCCGTTGTTTTCAAAAATAAAGTTTCCCACGGACTTGTCATAGAGCTTGCCCACGATCTCTCCGTCTTCACTCGGTACGCTTCTTACATTTACATAATCGTTTACTTTCGCAATCACAAGTTTGGAAAACTCTTTCTCTTCTTCTGCTTTTTCCTCTTCCCTGTCATGCTCCTGATCGTCTTCCTGCTCCTCCTTATTCTGCTGTTTATCTACGGAAACAGCAGCAGTTTCCACAGGTTTGATCTCTTCATCACTGTCTTTTACGCCTATATCCCGTTTCAAAGATTTGGTGGAGTTTTCCTCTTTTTCTTCCTTCTTTTCTTTATTCTCCTTCTCTTTCTCTCTTTCTTTATTATCTGTCTTGCTCTTGGTAGACGCTCTCACTTCCTCCTGGGCACTTCCCTCTTCCATCGTCAGGGTAAGCCCTGCGGCCGGGAGAAGAGAAGAAACTCCGGTAGCGTCCACGCTTACTGAGATACTGCCGACAGCGATCACACCAACCAAAGCATATGCAGCAAATTTCATATTATTATGTTTCATATTGTCCTCCAAACATTAAGTCGTTTCCGTAAGCCACTTTCTGTTTACTGTTTCCAATATATTAAATTTGTTACGAAATTGTTAAGTTCTTACATAAATATAACACCTGCATATGTATTTGTCAACACCCGAACATATGACCTCCCAGGCAGGCGCGGAACAGACAATACCCGCTTATTCAGCATAACAAAAAAATGCGGCCTGTAAAAGCCGCATTTTTCAAAATGTTACATATTCATGAATAAAGATTTTTCTCCAGAAAATATTCCTGTACGCTGGCAACCGCGTTGGCGCCGTCCGCTGCCGCTGTCACCACCTGCCGCAGCTTCTTCGTCCTGATGTCTCCCGCCGCAAAGATACCATCAATATTCGTGCGGCAGTCCTCCCCCGCCGCCAGATAACCATTGTCATCCGTCTCCACGAGAGAGGCAAATGTTGCCGACTGCGGCCGTATCCCCACGGCAATGAAAACGCCGTCCACGGAAAGCATCTGTTCTTCCCCTGTCTTTTGATTGGCAACACAGATCCCTTCCACCTGATCCGTGCCTGTGATCTTTACGATCGTGCTGTCCCAGACCATCTCTATATTTTCCACAGAGAACAGCCTTTGCTGGAGAATCTTCGCCGCCCGTAGTTCATCTCTCCTGTGAATCACATATACTTTTTTACAAAATGATGACAAATATATGGCATCCTCAGCCGCCACATCACCGCCGCCCACGACTGCCGTCACTCTGTTCCTGAAAAATGCACCGTCACAGGTCGCACAATATGAGACGCCTTTCCCAACCAGCGCGTTCTCACCGTCCACTCCCAGTCTGGCATGCGTCGCGCCTGCTGCAATGATGACTGCCTTGGCCTCATAGACACCATTCTCCGTCACCACTTCCCGCACCTCTCCGTTTAACCGGATCTGAGAGACTTCATCTGTCACAAACTCCGCCTCCATCGCTTCCGCATGTTCTCTGAACTTGATCCCCAGATCAAATCCGTTGACCCCCTGCAGTCCCGGGTAATTATCCACTTCGTACGTGTTGATAATCTGTCCCCCGCTCATCGCTGCTTTTTCAATAACGATCACCGACATCCCCGCACGTCTGGCATAAATCGCCGCAGTCAGTCCCGCCGGTCCCGAACCGATAATCACTACATCTACCATTTCATATTCCTCCTGCTTTGTTTATCTTCCGCCTGAATTTCATAATAATACGAGAAAAAACCGGAAAACAGGCTTGCTTTTTGTAAATTTGTTCCCTACTATATTAACATAATTCACTTAAATTAAAATCAGGAAAAGGAGCTCCTATGAATCGTCAACCAAAAACCGCGCTGATCACCGGCGCATCCCGCGGAATCGGCTGTGCCTGCGCCAAAGCCTTTGCCGCAGCGGGGTATGATCTGTATCTGACCTGCCTGCATACACACGAGAGGCTGTTGTCCCTGAAAGAAGAATTGGAGTCTTCTCTCTCCGTCAAATGCCATACCTTTGTCTGCGATGCCGGCGACTATCCATCCGTCACCGAGCTGTTCTCCCACATAGAACAGCTCGACGTCCTCGTCAACAATGCGGGCATCTCCTACCTTGGCCTGATCCAGGACATGTCCGTCTCTGACTGGAACAAGATCCTCTCCATCAATCTCAGCTCCTGCTTTTACACGGTCAAATGTGCCGTCCCGCTGATGCTGAGAGCAGGGCAGGGCCGCATCATCAACGTATCTTCCGTATGGGGCAGCGCAGGCGCCTCCACAGAGGCCGCCTATTCCGCAGCCAAGGGCGGCGTCAATGCCCTGACCAAAGCGCTGGCCAAAGAACTGGCGCCCAGCAATATCCAGGTGAACGCCGCCGCTTTCGGACTGATCGACACCGATATGAACCGCGGATTCACAGTGCAAGAGCTGAATACCTTGCAGGAAGAAGTCCCGGCCGGGCGCATGGGAAGCTGTGAGGAAGCCGCCTCCCTGATCCTTCAGCTCGCGCAGGCACCTGCCTATCTGACAGGACAGATTGTCACCATGGACGGCGGCTGGCTCTGACCGGCCCCGGTGACACAGACACGCCAGCGACCGTCTCTGCCTCGTCATCTGACGTAAAGCACGCCTGCTGCCGTCTACTCCGCATCTGACGCAAGGTATGCCTGCTGCCGTTTACTCCGCATCTGATACGGGTACGCCTTCCGGCTGCGCCTCACAACGCACTGTGACCGTCTGATAAGGAATCTCGATCCCATGTTCCCGGAATTGTTCAACGATACGAATGCGGATGTCACTGCACGCCTGAAAGCTGTCATCAAGATTTTTCGTCCAGACAGTCGTCTTTAAAATCACGCCATCGGCTGCATATCCTTTGACAAACACTTTATTCTCCACAGTGTTCAGTGTCAGTTCATGCTCTATGCAAATCGTCTGCATGATTTTCATTGCCTTGTGCAGATCCGCATCATAAGAGATCACAACTTCCATGAAATTACCGATATTATCCGTAAAATTCGTGTTCGTGATGACCGCAGCGTCCATGACAGAATTGGGGACAATACAGCTCTCCCCGTTAAACTGGCTGATGACCGTATGCCGCAGCGTGATGTTCTTTACATGCCCTTCGGCAATCACACTGCCGCCGGAGACGACCTTTATCTTATCTTCCACGTCATAAGGCTTGGAGAATGACAGTGAAAACCCGCTGATCACATTCGACAACGCCTGCTGTGCGGCAAAAGTGGCGATCGCAATGATAAGCGAACCACTTTGCAACAGATGGGTGCTCAGCTCCTTTGTCACCTCAAACTGCTGTGCGAGAATATAAATTGTCACAACATAGATCAGCACATCCAGGATGCTTCTGAAAAAGATCAGATGGACAAGTTTCTTTCCTTTTGACACAAAACGGAATACAAGGTTTACGAGCTGGCTGAGCGCCAGTCCTGAGGCGATAAATACCGCGATTTTTAATATACTGTCCATATGGCTCCTTTCTTATTTTATTTATTGTGATGATTCCTTCATCTCCTGCAGCACGCCGACTCCGAGAAAGACTGACAAGATCAGGGCGCAGACGTCGGCGACCGCCTGACACATCTGCACTCCCGTCAGCCCGAACAGGCCCGGCAGAATAACAATCAGCGGCAGGAAAAAAAGCCCCTGCCGCCCGGCGGCCACAATAGAGGCCCTGGCAGATCTGCCGATCGCCTGCAGCATCATATTGCACATCACGATCCATGCTCCCAGCGGAAACGTCAGTATCTGCATCCTCAGCGCCAGTGTCCCGATCTCTATCACTTCCAGGTCCTCTTTCCGAAACAGAGAGACGATCCATCGCGCGCCCAGAAACCCCGGCACAGCAGCCAGGACAAGGAAGACAGCCGCATTTTTCACACAGAAAAAATAGGCGTCCCGTACCCGCTTCACCTTTCCTGCCCCGTAATTCATCCCACAGACAGGCTGAAATCCCTGTCCGAAACCGATCAGCGCCGAATTGGCAAACATCGTGATCCGGTTGACAATGGACATCCCTGCGATGGCCGCATCACCATATACCCCTGCCGCCTGATTGAGACAGGCCACAGAGATACTGGCCAGCCCCTGCCTGCACAGTGACGGCAGCCCGCCGCGCAGGATCTCTCCGATATGATAACGATCGGCACTGAACTTGCACAGATGGATCACAATATTGCCGCCGCGGCGGCTGCCGGCCCACAAAAGACAAAAACTGATGATCTGGCTGGCAACAGTGGCCACCGCCGCCCCCATGACGCCCATATGAAACTGAAAGATCAGCAGCGGGTCCAGGGCAATATTAATGGCCGCTCCTGTCACGATCCCGACCATGGCATAAGCCGCGCTTCCCTGGTAGCGGAGCTGATTGTTCAGGACCAGCGAGGAAGTCATAAACGGAGCGCCAAGCAGAATCACTTTCAGATAATCTTTCGTATAAGGCAGGATGGTCGGCGTCGCTCCAAGCAGATAAGAAAGCGGTTCCAAAAACAAAAATCCCACCCCTGCTACCAGGATTCCGCACAGAAATGCACACACAAACCCCGTGGACGCCATGACTGACGCCGCTTCGTACTCTCCGGCTCCCATCTTCCTGGAGATGTAATTCCCGGACCCATGACCGAAAAAAAATCCAAGCGCCTGAATAAATGCCATCGCCGAAAACACAACGCCCACCGCCGCCGTGGCGCTCGTGCTCAGTTTCCCGACAAAATACGTGTCCGCCATATTATAGAAAGACGTGACAAGCATACTGATAATCGTCGGTACGGCCAGTTTGCAGACCAACTTCTCAACAGGAGCCGTCGTCATGTATTTTACCCGTTCTTCCTGTTCCTTTTCGTTCATTGCCTGCTCCCTCTTCTGCGCATATACAAAATCCCTGTCATATCAGCAAGAAACCAGCCAATCGGAATCGCAATCCAGATACCAAGCACACCGATCTGCGGAATTGGCGCCAGGGCATAGGCCAGCACCACTCTCGTCCCCAGCGAGATGACCGTCAGCACAAGCGAGATCCCCGGCCGGTTCATTCCCCGATAGTAACCATATAATAAAAACAATACGCCGATCCCGCAGTAAAAAATACCTTCAATCCGCAAATATCCCGCACCAATGCGGATAATCTCCCCGTCTGTCGGGGACACAAATATCATCATCAACTGTTCCGCAAACAAAAACACAAAAAATGAAATGGCGATGCAAAACAGCAGAGAAACTTTAACGGCGCCCTTTGTCCCTTCTCTGACTCTGTCCTTTTTACCCGCTCCATAATTTTGAGAGATAAACAGAGAAAAGGCATTGCCAAACTCCTGTGCCGGCATATAGGCAAAGGTGTCAATCTTCACCCCCGCCGCAAAAGCCGCCATCACCGCCGGCCCGAAACTGTTGACAAGCCCCTGCACCATAAGAATACCGAAATTCATCACTGACTGCTGAACGGATGCCGACACAGAAAAATGGACGATCTCCCTGATGTTCTCTTTCGCAAAGCAGACATCCTCTCTGTGTATGCGCAGAGCAGGCTCCCGCCACCACGTATACACACCAATCCCTACGCCGGACACGGCCTGCGAGATCACGGTGGCAATGGCCGCCCCGCCGATCCCCCAGTGAAAGCCAAGCACAAAGAGCAAGTCCAGCGCCACATTCAGAGCCGCCGTCCCTCCCAGAAAATATAAAGGTACAACGGAATTGCCGACAGCCCTCAGAAGATACGCAAAATAATTATACAGGAACACGAAACAGATCCCCCAAAATACGATACCCGTATACTCTTCCATCATGCCCAAAAGCTCCTCCGGTATCTGCAGCAGCCACAAAATCTGTTTCATAAATACCATAACAAGTGTATTTAAAAGTACAGCCATCCCGCCAATCCAGATGAAGGCGATACAAATGCAGTCTTTCATCCGGCGCTCCGCTTTCTTTCCAAAATAATAAGAAAACGCCGCTCCACTTCCCATGCAGAGTCCAATCAGGATGGAAGTCAGAAATGTCATCAATGTATAAGCGCTTCCCACCGCCGCCAACGCATCTGGTCCCAGAGCACGCCCTACGATCAATGTGTCGGCAATATTATAAAGCTGCTGCAACATATTGCCCATAATCATCGGCCCTGCAAACAGCAGCATTGTCTTAATAACCTTACCTTCTGTCAGGTCTTTCTTCACTGTCTTTCCCACGATTCAATAACATCCTTTATTTTGCTAAAATCGAGCAATGCCTGACTCAGACACTGCCCGATTTCAACTTATCTTTCGCAATTCAAAAAATATTAAATCAACATTCTATTTAATTACAATGTTCCCTTTGGGAACCGCATACGCCTCGCCGATCAGACCATCCATAGAATCCACATAGGAGATCAGCCCTTCCGCATCAATAACACCCGTATCAATTACTTCCTCGGCCTGCGTAAAGACATAATAAGTGTCCCCGCCGGCAGCCATAAAGTTATTGACTGCGATATAGTAGCTGTCTGTGAGACTGAATGCTCTGTCGCCAACCTTATGAATTGTCACACGGCTGCCCGGCACTGCCGGTGCATAATAAGTAGAATCCGGATATTGGGCGCCCTGTACAAAAGGCACCGTCGTATCAATCGTAAATTCAATGCCGGAAACCTGCGGGAATCCTCCCAGAGCAGACGGACATGCGAAGCAGGAGGCTTCCAGCGCTTCCAGAAGCTGCGCTCCCGTCACTTTCACCACGCTGACAGAATTTCCAAATGGAAATACTGTATACAAGGTGTTCATACTGATCGGTCCTGCCGGAATACTGGCACGCACACCGCCGCCATTCTGGATGGCGCCGTCAATGGTAATCTCATTCCCAAAATATTGCTGCGCCGCATAGCGGTAAGCATCGGCCGCAAAATCACCAAGATTCGTCTCCTGTGTACGCACTCCAGGCTCCTTCTCACCGTTCAGATCTACCGCCGTCGTTGCAAACAGACCCGAATACGCTGTTTCGACAATTTCCTGATGTGCCTTGACAAAAGAGTCCACGGCAGCATCATAACCGCCCTGATAATCTTTGACACTCACAAGAGAAGCCGTCTCTTCCTCTCCGTCATACACAACGACACCGATGTTTTCCAAATAGCTGCCCGTGCTGGTGATCAATGTATCGTTGATCGTAATGCCGCCATCCATCTCTGTATGACTGTGTCCGTCTATGAACAGATCGATCCCTGTCGTATTCGCCGACAGGTCTGTGGAACGTCTGCCTGCACTCTCATCATCAATACCGAGATGCCCGACACAGATAATGTAATTACAACCCTGTGCCTTCAGTTCATCAACCTGTGCCTGGGCACAGGCATATAATTCCTGTCCGTCCAGGATCGTGATGTCCTTAACATTTTTAGGGCTTGCCTTTGTCTGCGCTTCCGCCGTATCCAGACCAAATACTCCTACTTTTTTGTCTCCAAACTCAAAGATCTGGTTGTCTCCGAAATACGGTTCTCCCGTCTTCTTGTCTAAGATATTGGCCGCCAGTATCGGAAAGTCCGCATACCCTGCCATCACCTGCAGCGCCTCAAATCCATAGTCAAATTCATGATTACCCAGAGTAACCGCATCATATCCTGCAGCGTTCATAAAAAGAACCGCCGATGCTCCCTCATAATAGCTGACAAGCGTCGTGCCCTGCGAAAAATCCCCCGCATCAAGCAGAAGCACATCGGCGCCTTTTGATTCATAATAGTCTTTCAGACTTGCCACCGCTGCCATACCAAGCTGTTTTTCTTCCACGGTATCAAAACGCCCATGAATATCATTGGTATGTATCACTACCAGATCGCCCTCATGGGATTTTTCGGCAGCGTTGGCCACAGGCGCCGACCCTGTGCTGACCATCATGATCGTTGCCATCATGACGACCAACAATCGTTTCCATAGTTTCTTCATTAGGATCCCTCCCTCATTCGTACATCAGATGCCGGAAGTCGAAATGACCGGCTGTTTTTTGCTACACTTTCATTTTACGGGCGCTCTCGGTGCCTGTCAAGCACGACCGCATCCGGATTCCCGCCTGCCTCTGCCTTGCATCTGTGTCTCAGGTCTGCCGGTTGATCCTCATGTCAGACTCCGTGACCTTGATCCCCCGCCTCTGCACATAACCGGTCAGCATCATCGTCAGCGCGCCGTCCCCGGTCACGTTGCAGGCTGTACCGAAGCTGTCCTGAAGTGCAAAAATCGTCAGCATCAGCGCCGTCCCCATACCGTCAAATTGTAAAACGCCCGTGATCAGACCAAGCGACGCCATAACGGTTCCTCCCGGAACCCCCGGCGCGCCTACCGCAAATACCCCAAGCAGCACACAGAACAGTACCATTGTGCTCACAGGCGGAATACTTCCGTATAAGATCTTGGAAATCGTCATCACGAAGAAGACTTCCGTCAGTACCGAGCCACACAGATGAATGTTGGCAAATAGCGGAATGCCGAAATCTATCATATCATCCCGAAGTACATTTCCCGCCTTTTTCGCGCAGCGGAGCGCCACAGCCAGCGTTGCCGCAGATGACATCGTACCAACGGCCGTGAGATAGGCGGGCCCATAATTTTTCAGCACTTCCAAAGGGCTTTTTCCCGAATAGATTCCGCCAATGAGATATAACAGAGCCAGCCAGATATAGTGTCCTGCCATCACAATCAATACGACTTCAATAAATACCGGAAGCTGTACCGTGATCGTTCCCTCATAGGCAAGGGCACAGAACGTAAAGGCAATATAAACCGGCAAAAGCGGAATCACAACCTTTGTCACCACACTGAGTACAATCTTCTGAAACTCGTCAAGCAGTTTTGTAAATACTTCTGCCCTCGTCCATGTCACCGCCAGACCGAGCAGCAGCGAAAGTACGAGCGCACTCATTACAGGCATGATCTGCGGAATGTCCAGCTGGAACAAAACTCCCGGCAGCTCTTTCAATCCCTCAACCTCCGTCACAATAGACAGATGCGGAATCAGGCCATAGCCGGCCAGCATGGAAAACAACGCCGCGCCCAGAGAAGAAACGTAGGCGATCCCTACCGCCACCCCCAGCAGCCTGGTGGCATTCTGCCCCAGTTTCGTAATCGACGGCGCAATAAAGCCGATAATGATCAGCGGTACACAGAACAAAATCATCTGGTTCAGGATATACTTGATCGAAACGACAACGAGCATCACCGATTCATTGGCCGCCAGACCGGCGATAATGCCCAAAACAACACCAATCAGCAGTCTGACCGGCAAACTTGATATGATTTTTTTCATCCTTTTCTCCCTATGTCATATAAATTTTTTATTATTATACTCTATTTTAAAGGAAATAGCGATATGCAGTTCCTGTAATCCGGGAATCTTCCCAATATCACAGAGAAAGGGCACGGAATCATACGCTGCTCCGTGCCCTGGCTATCCCAAACAATTAGGTAAAAAACGTCTTTACTGATAATCAAACAAAGCTTCCATCTTTGTATATTTCCCTGCCATCTGCGCCTGGGTCGGTCCAAAGCGCGCATTGCTCACCGTACCGTTCCCCCGCAGCGTAGTCAGATAATCAATATGAGGATCGAATACATAAACCGTACCGTCAGGGCCGTCTAACTGACACCACACGTGAGGAGTATAACCGCCTCCGCCTGTAGTCACGGCACCGGACACCATATACATGGGCACTCCCAGTCTCCATGCCATCGCCGCAAAAATCGCACTGTATGTGTCACAGACACCGATTCCGGAATGCAGCGCTGCATAGGCTTCCACATAAGTAGTAGGAATGTCAGGATTGTCGGATATGGAGACGTCTTCCCAATCACCCACCTCTTCATATCTTTCGTCTTTCATATGGAGGACGATATAATCATGACAGGCTTTCAGTTTATCATGGGTATCCATATCCGGCGTAATTATCTGTGCAAAAATATTGTCCAGCATTGCGTCAAACTCCGGTATCCCACTTGTCGCATCCGGATACAAGGGGATAGAATCCAGCATTTGACGAAGGCCCTGATAGCGAATGTCTCTCTGCGTGCTCGGCACACTGAAGACTGGCTGCTGCCCCGGCTGTCCCGAAGCGCTTCGAATCCTTTTATCCGCATATAGCGTTCCATCCGGCCAGGTTGCAATCGGACATGGCTCTTTGCAGTTCCATACAAAAGCCAGGCCATCGGCTCCGAAGTAAAACCATTCTCCCCAGTCGCTCTGCACCCACTCATTGACTACAAAACTGCCGTCATCCTCCACGCAGACAGTTCCTTTCATATTCGCATCCCAGACGATCTGTCTTGCCGCCGCCGTCATACAACTCCCTGCAAACATACATACCGATGCCGTCAGCGCCAACATCCTTTTGACTGTGCCCCACTCATCCTTCTCATGTTTCCTGCCCTCCTGTTTTATACGCATAGTTACTCTTTCTTTTGCAATATCTGCATTATCAACCCCGATATCATGCAGTTCGATAAAATATTGTCTTTTCTTTGCCTTTGCTATATTGCTTAAAATGGATTTCTTTGTTCTTCTGTTTCAGCCTCCAGTACAAGCTGCAAAGTGTCTTCCGGCTGCAGTTTTTGTATATCTTCATAGATTTTTTCAAATTTTTTAACGTCACACATTACAGCACCTCCCTGGTTCGTATTATATTAAATTTATTATACCCCTAATCTCCTGAAAAGTTAAGATAAAACTCCGCAGGAAAACCTGCAGAGTCTATCTTCTTGAATCTGTATAATTTTTCTGCTTATCGCTTACTGAACTGCCCTGTGGTAACACCCCATTTTTCACTTGCTTCTTATAATTCATTGATGGTTGCAGTAATCGACATATTACGAATCCACTTCGCCGGAGTATACACAGCTGCGATTGCCGCAATCGAGACAAACAAAAGAATGACGCCCAAAGAGGTAACTGGAAACTGCCATACCGCAGATGGAAAATGTCCCGCAATAAGGAAATTATACAGTAGCTTGCTAAGTGGCAGGCCAATAGCACAACCAAAAACACAGCCAAAAACAGCATAAGTACATGCTTCGCAAGCAATCATTTTTGTCATTTGCCGTTCATCCATTCCTACTGCCCGCATAGCGCCGTATTGCTTCATTCTGGCAGACACACTCATGGAAATACTATTGATGATATTCATTACCGTTACCAGTGCAATAATTGCCAAAAACGCATAAACACAAAAAACAAAAGCCATATAAGTTCCCGTAGTGCGCTCATTGCGTTTATCCCGAAAGCTATATGTTGTATCTACGGAATTTTGGATTGCCTGAACATTTTCGTCTGTAGCATTCCCCGCTGTCTGTATCAGCACAAGAGAATAATCTTCATCCCCTGTCAAACGGATAAATGTCTCACCGGAGGTAATCAATGTAAGCTTTCCGTTTGTCGATCCATCCTCGCTAAAGGGATCATTTTTTAACAATCCGGCTATGTTAAGGGCTTCATCCCCTATTTGAACAGTGTCCCCGATTTTCCATGTACTGTCCTGATCCGATGTCGCCAGAATAAAGTGGCTGTCCCCATAAACTTCGGACAGGTCACTCCCCTTTTTCAAAGCACCGTCTTTTTTCAGACATTGCAAATCAAAATCGTCATAAGAAATCAGATCAACTGTACCGGAAAATCCGGTATCGCCGTTTAGTCTGGCAGGAACATCAAACGCACTACGACGCCCGTAAACCTCTTTTACTCCATCCATTCCACGGATGGATGCAAGCAGTTCCCGGGGGATACAATTACTACCAGCACTTGCAATATCAATATCTGATGTGGCGGCAGACTGCGGTATCAGATAATCCACGAAATCAATCATTACAGAAAAACTTAAAAATAAGATGATACTGAGTGCGAAAGAACCTGTCATCAGGAATAAATTTTTCTTTCCGGATACTGCATGGCTGATACCGAGAAGCGCTTCAATTTTCCCAAACCTTGTGTATGGTGAATGATGGATTGTTTTTTCGCTGCCTGCATTTCCAGATACTGCTGTAATGGGGGATACTTTCGCAGCGTGTTTTGCCGGAGCGTTTGCGGCAATCAGTACAGTGATCAGTCCCACGAAGATGCCGCAGGCAATACCAAAAATACTGATGCCAAAGAGAGGAATATCAGAAAATTCTTCTCTGACTACAAAACGCAGTGCTGCGCACAGCCCCCATGTAGCAACAATTCCCGACACAAGGCCAATAGGTACAGCCGTTTTGCACCAGTTTAATGCCTCCAAACGAACAAACCGAATGATCTGCTGTTTGCTCATGCCAATACAACGCATCATTCCAAAAAATTTGGTTCTCTGCGCAACGCTGCTGTTCATACTGCTGGAAATCATCAAAACGCCTGCAATCAAAATCAGCAGGAACAGAATAACCGCGGCAGAAAGAAGAGTTTGCCCCATTGAACTGCCGAGCAAGTCTCCCATAGAAAAACTTCCATGCTTGTCAACCAATCGAGACTGTTCCATTCTAAAGCCCATTTCAGCCATACTGAATACTGCTGTTACCATAAACACAGCAAATACAATACAAAGCAGCGTCATACGATTTTGACGACGGTGGACTCTCGCAGAAATGGGAATGAGACTAAGATAGCTTTTCATTCACTACACCTCCCAAAATCGGTCAAAGTGCCGTCTGACACCTGCAATACCCGGTCTGCCGTTTGCGCAATGGTACGGTTATGGGTAATCATAATGATCGTCTGCTCGTATTTTTTCGATGTTTCTTTGAGCAATGCTATGACCTCGCTGCTGTTTTGGGAGTCCAGATTTCCGGTCGGCTCATCTGCCAGAATCAGAGAAGGGCGGGTAAGCAATGCGCGGCCAATCGCCACTCTCTGCTGCTGACCGCCTGAAAGCTGACTAGGCAAATGATTACGACGGTCTTTTAAATTCAGCACCGTCAGCAGTTCCTCCAAGTATCTCTTGTTCGGCTTTTGATAATCCAGCAACAACGGAAAAACCATATTCTGTTCCACCGTCAACTCCGGAATCAGGTTAAACGCCTGGAAGATAAAGCCGATATTCCTGCGGCGAAATACCGTTAGTTTTCGGTCATTCATGGAAAAAATATCCTTGCCATCAATCAGCACCTTGCCTGAAGTTGGCATATCCAAAGCACCGATCATATTCAGCAGTGTGCTTTTACCAGAACCAGATTCTCCGACGATTGCCACATATTCTCCCTTAGGAACAGAAAAGTTGATATTCCTCAGCGCTTTTACAGCAGTTTCACCGCTGCCATAGGTCTTACAAATATTCTTGACCTCTAATAAATTCATAGTGCAAACACCTCTTTCTTATGTTTTTGCGATGCAGACAGGCAGGCTTCATTTTCTGTCTACGATTGAAAGAATAGCACTGAAATATTACTGTAACCCTACAATCAGCCTACAGTTTTGTAGGAATCAGAAAATTCATCGTGAAACTTGTCCCTCTGCTCAATTCACTGTCTACCTCGATTGTTCCTCCATGTGCTTCAATGACTGCTTTCGCAAGCGGGAGGCCAAGACCGATACCCTGTGTATCTTTTGAAAAACGGCTGCGATAAAAACGCTTGAAGATATGGTGCAGATCCTCTGGATGAATGCCACATCCATTGTCCTTTACCACAATTTGAACACCGGATGGAAACGCTTTCCATGTAATGCGAATAACAGCGCCACTTTCCGTATGGTCAAAGGCATTTTTCACAATATTGTCGATTGCCTCAGTCAGCCAATCACGATCACAGAAAAGAGAAACATGATCCGAGTCAGACAGAATGACTTCCTTCTTTTCCTGTCTGGCTCTATATGCAAAATGCAGTTCAATATCACGCATCATATCCGCCACATTCTCTGTAGTCTTTTCCAACACGATGGCGCCGGCATCCAGTCTTGTAATCTTGAGCAGGTTTTGTACCAGTGTTTCCATGCGGTCAAGTTCCTGTTCAGATAAATCGGCAAACGCTTTTACCGTACTCAATTCCATATCTTCGTCTTGAAGCAGACCATTATAAATATTCAAAGCAGCCAGCGGTGTTTTCAGCTGGTGAGAAATATCAGAGATCGTATTTTTCAAAAATTCCTTTTCCCGAAGTTCGTTATCTGCGTGAGCATTTAAGACAGCCGCCAGGGAATTGACAGAATGAAATAGTCGATACAGTTCGCCCTCCTCATCACATTCAATACGGGCACTGCGATCTCCGTCAAGATACGCATGGATATGTGATACCGCCTGCTCCATGACTTGATTTTGTTTTTTGAAATAGGAACAACACGCCGCCGATATAGCCCCTCCTGTCAATACGAAAACAAGCAATAGGAAAAAAGAAAACCGCTGATAGCACAACCATAAGAACCCATGTGTCAGCAGAAAGGAGACCGCCCAAATAACTGATAATGCAAAAAACAGTTTTTTGATTTCTTTGTTTGCAAATATTTTCATAGGCCATCTCACCCGATCACATTCCATTTGTAACCCATTCCCCGAACCGTCAGGAGCATTTGTGGTTCACTCGGATTATTCTCGATCTTCATACGCAGCCGCCTCATATATACAGTAAGGGTACTGCTGTCAATATAATTTCCATCGCAGTCCCATAGCCTATCTAAAATTTGTTCTTTGGTAAGTACCATGTTAGGGTTTCTCATAAACAGACACAGCAGCTTGTATTCTGCGGCAGTCAGATCCAATCGCATTCCTTCCTTAAATGCCTGCCCTTGCAGCAAAAGCACTTTCATTCCGTTGGATTCCAGTTGTATATCTGCAGAGCTGAAATCTTTTGCCCGGCGAAGCAGCGCATTTACTCTGGACACTAACACTCCCAGCTTAAACGGTTTTGTAATATAATCGTCTCCACCAATGTCCAATCCCATGATAATGTTCACTTCTTCATCTGCCGCTGTCAAAAAAATGATGGGGACTTTGGAAACTTGCCGCACTTTTTTGCAAAATTCAAATCCGTTGCCATCTGGGAGTGATACATCAAGCACCAGCAAATCATATTTTCCATCCGCCCATAAACCATCCGCTTCTTTGAGGGTTCTGGCAACAACTAACTCAAATCCCTGTTTTTTGAACGCAAAAGAAAGCCCGTTAATCAGGCTCAGATCATCTTCAAGAAGTAATATATTACTCATGCTTTTGCTCCTTTCCATGTTTTGTCCAGCCATCATTCGGCTTCTCCGCAGTTTTAGGGAGCAGCCAGACACCAGTCATCTTCACAGCACCTGGGATACGCCACTGGCACAATAATAATTTGCTCTACGAGATGTCATGCCCCATTTTGGGGCGGCCTCTTTTAATGTCATATAGTCATTTGGCACCTCCACAAGATATATTATAGTTCTCTTTTTCGAACAATATAAGTGTGTAGAAATATCGCTCTTAAAAAATCAGCATATCCGGCATTTACAATGCGCTGGGCGGTTTATCCGAAAATATCCTTGCGTCCCGCTACGTCCTCTGTATGCCAGACAAGGAGCAGATGGTCGTGCAGGTAGCGGCAGTCCTGAAAATGGCTTCTGCTCCCTTACCGAGCAGTCGGAATTGACCTGTTGTGTGATATTGTTTCTTGCATTTTCCATTAATTTTCTGATCCCGGAATACAGTTCCCCGGAAACCTTGATTTTCCGGGCTTTTTAAGCCATTTTTATAACATTTAACGTTTGCTGAACTTCAAACCGCATAAAATAAGGCTTTACAGGCTATTTGTGTGCTACAAGTGTGTTACGAAAAACTATTTTTACCTATTTTTGAACACTTACAGACACTTTCTTTAATCCCACATTAATTTGTATTCCAACACATGGCTTAACAATCTTCTTGGTTCAACATTAAACTGCTTTGCTAATTCCTGTATTCTCTCATCCAGCAAATGAATATTTTCTTCCTCACATCTACGAATATCCGCTTCCTCATGCAACAAAAATTCTGAAATACCATTAGGCTCTGCCCCAAGTTTCTCAAATAATCTTTGACTTGGATAATTTTCAGCATCAATTCTTACACGAAATTCTGACACATTCAGACGATTCTTTATTTCATCTAACATAACGCTAATTGCTCTATATCCAATTCCTTTGTGTTTCCACTTATTCAAAATTTCTATCGCTATCTCCCATTGTTCATGCGTAGTATTCTTTATACCACAATATCCGGCATATTCATTATCCACGATTACCGAAAACATTAATGCTTTATACTCTATATGTTCATTCCATAACATATTACGATAGGCTTCTTCTTTCATCATTGACTTAACGATATTATTTTCCTTTTGCAATTCAATAAATATGTCTTTATCCGAATCCTGTACTTTTCGTAATATAATTTCATTTTCTGTAATAATACACTCTCCCATTGCCCAGAACTTCTTATAAATCTTTTTCCCCATTTCATCATTTGCAGCAATATCAATTAAACGTTCTGCCAGCAACGTATTCTCTTTATCCTTAAGAAAATTGATTGCTTCTTTCTTTTTTTCTTCAAAGGTTCTTCCATCTTCTTTTTCTATAATGTCCATAACTTTATGTATTGAAACTTCTGTTGAAATTTTCATGACGTTAGCAGTTAATGATTGATTTTTCATCTTAACGACCTCTTCCATATAATGATAATTTTCATTTTATCACACAAAACCGCCTTTTTGCACATTTCAAAAATATTCTTAGAATGACAACAGGACTAAGCCTTTTTGAAAATGTCCGGCAGAAAAAGGTACTAACTACCACTATGCGGCGTTTTCCTATAAGACCCCCACGGCATGATATTTATAACAAAAACAAAAGGCAGCAGTCCATTATGAACCCTGCCTAAACAATCCTAATTCTGCTTTCAATTCTCTCTTATATTTATAGAATGTATTTCTTGCAAGCCCTATCATCTTCATGCAATCCACATCTGACAATACACCATTAAAATCCTTGCTATGCTTCTGTATCTGCTTCTTCGCTTCAATAGATTTCTTTGTTGTCAGCTTTGCCCCCTGCTTCTGCCCGATCTGCCTGCCGTTTAATCTCGCTGTTCCTTTGCAAGAGACATAAGGTATTTATTCACACCCTCTAAGATAAAGTCAACATTTGTTCCGGTCATTGATATATTGCTCTCTAATGCTTTCTTATATGTGCTTGTGTTGATATGCGGCTCTTTCAGAAAGACAAGCTCTATACCCTTATTATATAATTCTTCATACAGACAGAAGCCCTCGTCTGCATTCCTGCTCATTCGTGATACACTATCAAAGATAATAGTATCTCCTGCTTTGGCTTTCTTATACAGCTTATTCCATTCTGGTCTGTCCTGCTTTGTTCCTGTATATACTTCCTGTATTATCACAGCCTTATCATAACTGCCCTTAATATTTCTAATCTGCCTGCCAATACTTTGCTGTTTTGTGCTTATCCGGCAATATCCATACATACACATCAGCAACACCCTCTCTTTCAGTATCACTTCTATTGTTCGTCTGTTTTGATACTATTATTGTACCCCTTATTATTGTCAATAACTTTTGATACTATTTTTATTTACATTACTCTTAATACTCAACATCAAAATGTGATTGATGAATAGACGGACTTATGATATACTTTGTGGCACGGGAAACCAGAGAGCCAAAGGCGGCAACCCCTCTTTTTTACTCGGAGGGTATGGAAGCCCTCCAGACGAAAGAAAGGAGGGCGATACAATGATTACATATCAGGATTTCTTTTTGTTCTGTACGTTCATTGTTGCCCTTATCAGTCTGCTTTATCAGATTTTTAAGGACAAAAGAAAGTAGCCGCCAACTACTCGCAATAGTTGACGGCTGTGAATTTATAACACGCCAATGTTATTGTGAGGGGTAGCCGCTTCTCTGGCTTTCCCTCTGTTTAATCATAATATAGCATATCTCCCGGATAAATTCAAGAATAAATTCCGTTAATGTAAACCGTCTGGTATAATTTGAATGATTGCAAATATCTTTTAAGCACACCAGAGGGCAAGCATTTTGAATATAGAAATTACTATGACAGCTACTGGAAACCGTTAATAGAACAGTCAGGAATGGGCCACCGCCCAAACGATACAAGGCACACTTGCATTTCATTACTTGCTGAAGCCGGGGTTGATGATAAGCTTGTCAAAAAAATTGTAGATCACAAAGGGCAGGGGGTAACACAACAGGTATATACCCATTTTGAGATACAAGCCCTTATAGATGCCATAAACAAAATCTAGGCAAGGAGTTGATGCAGATTGATTGTAGCAATTAAAAAGGCTCTACAGTACCGCAAATACCATAGAGCCACTACCCCACAATAATCACTCGACAAAGCAAATTAAAGTGAGTATGTTCATTGTAGCATACTTCCCAACCAAAAGAAAGGAAGCTTTTACAATGAAGAAGATTAAGAACATGACCGCTGCCGAAGCCAAGGAAGCTTTTACAAAATGGGAAACAAAGCACCCTCGGCATGATGATTTTGATTTTAACGCTGCACAAATAAGCAATTACAAAGAACTTTTCAGACAAGCTGATAGAGAAAGCATTATTGATTTGATTTATGACCTTTTCAATTATGGGTTTATGGCAGGATATAAGCAATCAGAATCCGAACAGTAAGCAAAGATTGATAAGCATATAAAAGACGATATACACCGTAATCTTTTGGAACTTATCTATTATCTGCCTTTTGGGTACAGAGCAGAGTATTTCTATTGCATGATGTCCTATCTGCTGCCGGAAGATTGTTTTTACCTTATGCCAAAGAGAATAACAAAGCCAATGCTTGAAATCCGGGCAGAACGTGAGGACAGAAAATCAAAGGAAGCAAAGCCGGAGCAGACCGAGGAAGAAAAGAAAGCCGGGGAGTACCGTTGTAATATCACACGAATGTTGTACGATATTAAAAACCTTGATACTATCGCAAGCATATATAGCCGTTAAATCAAGCTATAACAACGATGACACATGGGTAGATGATGAGATTGCGATACCAGAGCAGTTAGAGTATTTTTCTTATACCTTTTTTGATTTTCATGTGCAAAAAATAGATGATGGGTCTATGGGATGTTTTAACATGAAAAACAATCTATTACTATAGAGCCAGATTATTTACATGATGAACCAACAATCCTCCACGAAATGATACATTTACATGAATATGTACTCAATGAACTACCCCTGTTTTATCATGATGTATATTCCTATTGTTTATATAAATCGCTACAATCAAAAATTGTAGATTTAGATGAACGTATTGAAGCACACGGTCATCTCCTCAACGAACAACAGTTATATAGTCATGGTGGCTTACATGATATTTTATTTCTATATAAAAAGTTTTGATCTGGATTTAAAAATGGGATATAAACTAGCCACAGTAATGGGATATGGTTACAAATAACCGTTACATAAAACTGAATTAAAGGGTGTCTGTCAAAAGCAGATGCCCTTTATTCATTCCAAAAAGAAACCTCTACCCTCATTTTGGATAACGGTTTCTCTTAGCTAACGGCTTTCACATCACTTTTCATGCAAAATTTTTACACTTAACAAAACATTTACTATCAGGGATACTAAACACGCCATATATAAAAATCTTTGCTTTTTCAAAACTATGTGAAGAATTTCAGTCGCTAAATTTTCTTGCTTTTTCATCATCTTTCACCACCTTTCCTTATTGATATTGAAATTATCTCATGAAAAAAGAATTTATAAAAGTCCGTTATTGGCTCAATAATGGATGCATAATGGGTACATAAAGGACACTTTATGTTATTTCTTAATTATCTAGGAAATTACCGCTTGCGTGTTTTCCCAATAATCCGCCTTACTTCTGATGTTTTCATGCAATGTATGTTCCTGCTGCCTGTCACGTCATTTACTTAGCCCTTTTTCAGATAGATAAAATATCCCTCGTCTTTGGTATAGGACAAATCTTCTATCATTTCATAATATTTTCTTTATCCTGTCCTTTTCGCCTTTGGGAATAACAAAGTTTATTCTGTCGTAATGCTCTTTGATATGCCGGTTCTTATACGCTGTTCTGTCCATGAAAACACCGCCTTTTCCTTGATAACCGCATTATACAAAACTCTTACGCAAGACACAAGATTTTTATTCCCTCGTTTGTGTGCTACTTGTGTGCTATGTGTGTGCTACGCTTCAAAATTCAGCACTTTTTAGCACAATTTCAGAAAATACAGATATAAAGAAAACCCTTGAAAATCCAGCATTTTCAAGGGTTTTATAAAATCTCTTATTCTGTTCCAAACTATCTCTTGCTGAACTGCGGTGCACGTCTTGCCGCTTTGAGACCGTATTTCTTTCTCTCTTTCATACGAGGGTCTCTTGTCAGGAAGCCGGCTTTCTTCAATGTCGGTCTGTACTCAACGTCCACCTGAAGCAGCGCTCTGGAGATACCGTGTCTGATTGCACCTGCCTGCCCTGTAAAGCCGCCGCCTTTTACGTTTACGAGCACATCATACTTCTCAACGTTCTCTGTGGCAACGAGAGGCTGACGCACGATCACTTTCAACGTCTCTAATCCGAAATAATCATCAATGTTTCTTTTATTAATGGTAATATCGCCTTTTCCGGGTACTAAGTATACTCTGGCGATCGATTTTTTTCTTCTGCCTGTTCCGTAGTATCTTGCTGTTTTAGCCATTTCTGATTCCTCCTTCTTTGTCCCTTTCGATTAAAATGTCAGCACTTCAGGCTTTTGTGCTGCATGTGCATGCTCCGGCCCTGCGTATACGTGAAGTTTCTTAAACATTTGTCTTCCCAAAGGTCCTTTCGGAAGCATCCCCTTAACCGCAAGCTCGACAACCTGCTCCGGTTTCTTTGCCATTTTCTCTCTCAGAGTCGTTTCCTTCATACCGCCCACATACTCGGAATGATGGTAATAGATCTTCTGATCCAGCTTCTTGCCCGTTACTTTCACCTTCTCGGCATTGATAATGATCACATTGTCACCGGTATCCATATGAGGAGTGAAGATCGGTTTGTTCTTCCCTCTTAAAATTTTGGCAACTTCCGATGCCAAACGTCCTAATGTCATATTCGTAGCGTCTACCACGTACCACTTTCTGTCGATTGTAGACGGACTCGCCATAAAAGTTCTCATTATGTTACCTCCATAATAAATCTTATCTTACTATCAGTTCACTGCGATCTTCACCGTACTCCGGCGGATGTCCGGGCCGCCAAATTCAGTCTGAAAACCATTGTGTTAAGTCTGTCCAAAACCGTATGCCCGGGATTGACATACTTCTTCGGATACTGCATACTGGAAAATTATATTATAATGCTCCGTGCGTGTCAAGAGATTCAGTCAATAAAATCATAACGAATCAGCGTCAGCCCTCTTGCAGGCATCGTCGGGCCTGCCATCTGTCTGTCGCGGGCCTCCAGAATCTCCGTCATCTTCTCCGCCTGGTATTTGCCCTTCCCGAAATCAATCAGCGTGCCGGCGATAATCCGCACCATATTATAGAGAAAGCCGTTGCCGGAAACCCGTATTTTAAGCATATTGCCTTCTTCCAGAAGCTCTATGCGGTAGATCGTGCGCACCATATTGTCGACCTTGCAGTCGATGCTGCAAAAACTTTCGAAGTCGTGCTTTCCCTCCAGATAGGCGGCCGCCTCCCGCATCCAGTCGACATTTAAGGGCGTGTAGATAAAATGAGAGTAAAGCCGCTCCGTCGGCATTGGAAATTCTCCCCGCCAGATTCTGTATTCATAAGTCTTAATGCTGTTGCACCTTCTCGGATGAAAATCATCCGCCACACGGCTCGAGCGCTGAATGCGAATATCCTCCGGCAGGCGCTGATTCAGCGCATAGCTGATCTTCGACGCCGGCATCCTCGTGTCCGTGTCAAACACGGCCACATTACAGAGCGCGTGAACGCCCGCATCTGTCCGACTGGCGCCGATGACCTGAATCTCTTCCCCCAGCAGCGCTGAGAGATGTCTGTTCAGCTCCGCCTCTATCGTATTTCCATTTTTCTGTATCTGCCAGCCATGATAGGCTGTCCCGTCATAAGCGACGATCAATTTCACACGCATTATGGCAACATTCCCATATTCCTGACTAACACCAGGATCAATAGATAACTGATCAGTATCACATATGCCAGATAATCCCGCTTCCTGTACTGAAGCGGCTTCATCTTCGTCCTTCCCTCGCCTCCCTGATAGCATCTGGCTTCCATCGCCATCGCCAGATCATTGGCACGGCGAAACGCCGAGATAAAAAGCGGGACGAGCAGCGGCACCATCGCTTTCGCCTTTCTGATCAGACTGCCGCTCTCAAAGTCGGCGCCCCTGGCAATCTGCGCCTTCATGATTTTGTCTGTCTCTTCCATTAAAATAGGAATAAAACGGAGAGCGATCGACATCATCATCGAGATCTCATGCACCGGCACCCGGATCTTTTTCAGGGGGCCCAGCAGTTTTTCCATGCCATCCGTCAGATTATTCGGTGTCGTCGTCAATGTCATCAGAGACGAACCGACGATCAGAAATGTCAGCCGGATTGCCATCATGACAGATAACCGCAGTCCCTCCTGCGTGACAGTCAGCTTCCAGATCTGTAGCAGCGGCTCCCCCGGCGTCAGGAACAGATTGAAGACAACGGTCAGCAGCAGGATAAACACGATCGCCTTCATCCCTCTGACCATATAGCGAAACGGCACTTTGGATATCCGAATGACCACCGCCAGAAACAGCGCCGCCACAAGATACCCGGTAAAATTATGAAATAAAAACAGGGAAATAATATACAATACCGTTCCCGTCAGCTTGACCCGCGGATCAAGTCTGTGTATGACGGATTCGGTCTGATAATATTGTCCCAGCGTAATATCTTTTAACATTCTGCCTCCAATGCCTTCAAAATTTCCTGCTCCGCCTCCTTCAGAGTCGTCGCATTCGCATTTACGGGCATCCCTTTTGCGCGAAGCGCCTGCATGATATAAGTGACCTGAGGCGCCGCCAGTCCCACTGCCTCCAGCTTTTTCACATGGCGGAACACTTCCTTCGGTGCGTCGTCAAACAGTACGCTGCCATGATCCATGACAATAATCCTGTCCACATATTCGGCAATGTCTTCCATACTGTGAGATACGAGCACTACCGTGATCCCCATCTCCCGTTTCAGGTCGGCGATCTGCCCCAGTATCTCGTCCCGCCCTTTCGGGTCAAGCCCTGCCGTCGGCTCATCAAGAACCAGCACTTCCGGCTTCATGGCAAGCACACCTGCAATGGCCGCTCTTCGCTTCTGACCGCCGGAGAGGTCAAACGGCGACTGATAATAGTATTCCTCCGGAAATCTGACCAGACGCAGCGCCTCAAATGCCCGCAGCTCCACTTCCTTCGCCGGGAGACCGAGATTTTTCGGTCCGAAACAGACGTCCGAAAACACATCCACTTCAAAGAGCTGATGCTCCGGATACTGAAAAACAAGTCCCACCTTGCTCCGAAGCTCCTTCTTATCATACCCTTCCACATGAATATCGGCGCCGTTATAATAAATGTTTCCGTCCGTGGGTGCCAACAGCCCGTTCAGATGCTGCACGAGTGTGGATTTCCCCGACCCGGTATGACCGATGAGACCGATAAACTGTCCGTCGGGAATTGTCAGGCATATATCTTTTAACGCATACACAGCCATTTCCGTATCTCTCTCATAGACATGACTGACGTGATCCAGAATGATAGACATCGGCTATCCCTTCCTGCTTTCTTCTTATTTTAAATCTCTGCCACAGATCAATATCCGAGCGCCTCCGCCAATTCCTGAACAGACAAAATACCGTCCGGCAAAGGAACTCCTTTTTGCTGTAACTCATGGGCAAGCATCGTTACCTGCGGTACATCGAGCCGCAGGCTTTTCAGCTTCTCCACCTGTGAGAAAATCTCTCTCGGCGTCCCCTGCATTACGACTCTCCCTTTATCCATAACGATAACCCGGTCCGCATGAATGACTTCTTCCATATAATGAGTGATCAGCAGTACCGTGATTCCTTCCACCTGATTCAGGGCACGCACCGCGCGGATCACTTCCTTTCGCCCGTTAGGGTCCAGCATTGCCGTCGGTTCATCAAGGATGATACATTCCGGGTGCATGGCGATAACTCCCGCGATCGAGACTCTCTGTTTCTGACCACCGGAAAGTTTATTCGGAGAAGCCTTGCGGAATTCATACATGCCTACCGCTTTCAGACTTTCTTCCACACGCTCCCAGATCTCTTTCGTCGGAACACCCATATTCTCCGGGCCGAATCCCACGTCCTCCTCCACGACCTGTCCGATAATCTGATTGTCAGGATTTTGAAAAACCATGCCCGCCTTCTGCCGGATCTCCCAGATATTTGCTTCCTGCTTTGTATCCTTGCCGTCTACCAGCACTGTCCCTTCCGTAGGATAGAGAATCGCGTTGATATGCTTGGCCAGCGTCGACTTGCCGGAACCGTTATGTCCGAGGATCGCCACGAATTCTCCCGGCTCCACATCCAGATCAACTTCATCCACCGCCCGGGTCACACCCTCTGCATTACCCTCTTCATCACGCCGGATATATTCAAATATCAGTTTGCTCGCCTGGATGATCCCCATCTTCGCTCTTTCCTCCCGGACATTTTCATCTGCTATATTGTACTCGATTCTCCCGTGAATTACAAGTAAAAATGGTCTGCCTGATTTTTCATTTGCACCGCATTCCCTGCTATGCTATGATGGGAGCAGACAACGACAACTTCCTACACACAGACAAGAAAAAGGGATAGTATAATCATGAAAAAGAATATCAAATGGCTGGGGATTCTGGCCGCATTTCTCCTGTTCTGCGCCGCCACGGCGGTCATCAACCATAACTCGGAGACGCTTGCCGACTATGCCGAGCGTGAACCGGAGCTTGCCTATATGACACCGGAGACAGAAGAAACTGAGGAAACCGCGCAGTCTGCGCCGGCAAATGCAGATAACCCGGCCCCGGCACAGGAGCCGGACGCCCCTAAGCAGCAGGACGCCACCTTCACTTCCTTAAGTCATGCCGCCGAGAATGGAGAATCAGAAATGAGTGAGATCGAAATCTGTTATGAACGAACAACTTATCAGCCCGGCTTTTATTATGAGCCTTTGTCAGAAGATGTGAAAAAGAGAATTACCGGTCTGTCTTACAAAGAGGATTGTCCGCTCCCTTATGAAGACCTTCGCTATGTGAGCGTTCAGTATGTAAACTTCAAGGGAAATGTCAGCACCGGGGAGCTTATCTGTAACAAAGCCATCGCGCAGGATCTGATCGAAATCTTCTACGAGCTCTATCAGGCACAGTATCAGATCGAGCAGATACGGCTCATCGATGAATACAGCGCCGACGATGTCCTGTCCATGCAGGACAACAACACCTCCTGTTTTAATTACCGCACCATAGCCGGTACGGACAAAATCTCCATGCACGGCCAGGGGCTTGCCATCGACATCAATCCTTTCTTCAACCCCTATATCACTTACAGGGGCGGTAAACAGCAGGTCTCTCCCACGGGTGCGGAAGCCTATGCGGACCGCAGTCAGCCATTCGCCTATAAAATTGATGAAGACGATCTCTGCTACAAACTGTTTACCGAACATGGCTTTTCCTGGGGCGGCAACTGGAATCACAGCAAAGATTATCAACATTTTGAGAAAAAGATCGCACAGTAGCTAAGGCGGTTCCTCTTCTTCGAACAGACAGGGATACTTTTCTCTGTTTTGGAAATGCTCTTTTTATAATCTGTTTCAGATTGAAATAAAGATAACCTGAAACGGGTTAGATACAATGAAATCGTCGTAACGAAAAAGAGTATCAGTAGAAGAGAAAAGAGGTACGCCATGTATTCGCGTTTAAAGGACTTACGAGAAGACTTAGATCTGTCACAGAAAGAAATGGGCATCATACTCAATATGTCACAGCCCGGTTATTCCAAGTATGAGACTGGCGAGAATGATATACCGACGTCAATTCTGATCGAGCTTGCCGACTACCATCACACAAGCGTCGATTATCTTTTGAATCTCACCGACGTAAAACAGCCCTATCCCAGGGCAAAGAAAATAGTATATTGATCCAATGAGCAAAATCAGAGAAAAGGAGTTGTCTTCACACAACTCCTTTTCCTTTCCATTTCCCTCCTGCAAAACGGGTGACAAATAAAATGACCCGGAAAATCCAGTCTATGATCATGGCAACCCATACCCCGACCGCACCCCAGCCCAGATAGATCCCCAACACAACACTGGAAAAGATACGAAATGTAAACATGGAAAAGATCGAGACGACCATTGTAAATCTGACGTCCCCTGTCGCACGCAGCGCATGAGACAAGGTAAAAGACAACGGCCAGAGCAGCAACGCCATGCCATTGTGTATAAAGATCAGGATTGTCGCCAGGCTCCTTGCCTCATCAGAGAGCGTATATACATTCAGAATCCATGGCAGCGTCACAAGGATCACTCCAATGACACACCAGGAAAGCAGATACGTCAGACGGAGCAGCTTTTTGATATAATAAGAAGCCTGTGCATCGTCCCCTGCGCCAATGCACTGTCCTACTACGGTGATCATCGCCAGGTTCATGGCCTGCCCCGTAATACAGCCCATGGCATCCAGATTGTTGGCCACTGCGTTGGCCGCGATCTGCGCTGTGCCAAATACGGAGATAATGCTGACGACAATGACTCTCCCGAATTGAAAAATACCGTTTTCCACACCGCTCGGCACCGCAATATATAAGATTTTTCGGATCAGGCTGCCCTCCCAGGTAAAGATTCGCCTGGGCGTCAGATAGACCTGATGTTTATGGCTGAGCAGAATCAGAAACATGACCACAGACGCCGCCGCTCTGGAGGCAAACGTAGACCATGCTGCTCCGGCAACTCCCATGGAAAACCCGAAGATCAGGATCGCATTGCCGATCCCGTTCATCACATTCATGCCGACAGAGACATACATCGGCAGTCGGGAATTACCGATCGCGCGCATAACCGCCGCGCAGGAGTTAAACACCGCAAGAAACGGATAGGAATATGCCGAGATAATAAGATAGATCAGCGCATTCTCCATCACGTCAGCCTTGATAGAGCCGAACAGCACCGACAAAAGAGGCTCCCGCCCCATCAGCGTAAACAGCATAATCCCTACAGAGATCAAAGCGGTGATCATGATCAGCTGATCGGCGCAGACGCAGGCCTGCTCTTTCTTTTTCTTGCCGATATACTGCGAGATGACAACACTGCCGCCTGCCGCCACTGCCGCAAAGACATTGATAATGACCGTATTGATCATATCCACGAGCGACACTCCCGATATTGCCGCCTCTCCCGCATAGGAGATCATCATCGTGTCCACCATTCCCACTGTGATGGCAAGCACCTGCTCTACGATCAGGGGCAGGATCAGCGCTCTCAGCTGCCCGCCTGTAAACATCGTATTCTTTACTACGTCGCTTTTGACTGCTTTCTGACTCATGAACATTTCCAGCTTCCCGCTTTTTTATCTCTCAGTGCTTCTCAGTTTTTTCTGTCTCTCAGGTCTGCCCGGCTTTTCAAATGCTGTAAGAACCTGCGATCCTCTCCTGCTGCCGCTCCGCCAGATCGGCGATCGTCACATTATCCACGACATGATTGATCGCTTCTGCAAGCTCCTTCCAGACCTGCAACGTCTCACAGGTATCACACCGCTCACATTCGTTGACTTCATCGTCCAGGCAGGCCACCGGATTCAGACTCCCTTCCGTCAGGCGAAGGATCATCCCCACCGTGTAAGAAGCCGGATCTCTGGCAATCTTATAGCCTCCCTGCGCGCCCCGCACACTTTTCACATATCCCGCTTTGTTTAAAACAGAAATAATCTGTTCAAGATATTTCTCTGAAATATCCTGCCGGCCCGCAATTTCCTTCACCTTGATATATTCTCCTGTGTTATTCGTGGCAAGATCAAGCATGACCCGCACTGCATAACGTCCCTTTGTCGATATTTTCATAGTCGTCCTCCATGCCCTGCAATCCCTGTAAATCATACTATACCAATATGATTTTTGCAATACACAGTCTGCCGCGACCACAGCATCTCTTTCGCATTCCGCATATTTGTACAAAAAAACGCAATACTAACAAAAAAGCATGGGAGGTCATCATGAAATTAACAGAGAAGAAAAAACCGGTATCCACCGTTCCCAAGGGTGTCTGGGAGAGCAGCAGACCACTGCACGAAGAAAACAGGGAAGAGAGAAGTCCGTCCGTAGACATGCAGAAAAACGGTTATCCCGTGAATCAGCGCAACAAATAACTTCTGCCGTGCGGCCCACTGGAATAGGGCTCCAACTGTTTCGACAAAAGCGGATGACTCCTGAAAGGCACTCTGCCCGTGAGTCATCCGCTTTTTTAAAATAACCGTTCTCCCAGATATTTATCATGTGGGGCGATCAGACACTTTTCGATCGGCTTCCAATAACTGTCATACAAATTTTTCTGTGCCGCTCCGTAATGTTCTTTTGTCTCAAATTCCCAGTAAAGCACATATTTGACACTTTTTACAATGCGGGTGATTCCTCCTTCACTTTCTGCGGATTTTCATGTCAGCATCAGTATAACAGAAAAGACAGGTAAGCGCCACACATCCATTGATCATGCTGGTCTTATCTGCCTTCCAGATTGATTTCTTATTTAACCCCAAAAATCGTATTTGTTAAAGGACGATGCCCGTGTGCTGCCATCAGCCTGATACTGGCTGGAAAGACTCTCCGCATTGGCTCTCGCATGATCGGAAATCTTGTCCGCCAGAAGCGTCAGTTTCGAAGCAAACCCTGTTGCCCCGCCGAGTACTTTTTCCAGTTTATCCGTACTTGCGGCTTTCAGCTTCTCTTTGTCAACGCTGATTGTTCCATCTTTCGCCACGCTGATACCAATGCTGCTCAGTTCCCGGCCATGCTGCTCCGCCGTCTCCTGCAACATCTTACGGTAGTAACTGTTCATCGTGGAAGATGACGTCTGCAACTCTTTGAGCACCTGATTAAATCGTTCTGCCATCGCAATCACGTTACTGCATATTTCGTCATTGCTCCCGCTCTCTTTCGCCTTGGCGAAGATGGAGTCATCCCCCTCTCTGGTAAAGAGTTCTGCCTTTTCTGTCAGCTCCTTTGCCGTCTTCTCCAGCTTCTCAAAACTGGTTTTTGACGTGGAAGTCTTACCGGTCTTGCTGCTTTGCAGCGTATCCATAATATTATTGTTCGTGTTTCCCTTGACATAGTCCAGCAGTGAATTGCTGTTGATCGGCACCCCTGCCTTCTCTGCCGCATCGTTTACCATTCTCGTCGTCACTCTCATTGCTGTTCCTCCTTTTTCTGCCATATGATTGATTTCTCATATTCATTTGTATATGTATCGGCAGAAAGAGGAAAATCAAAGCCCCCGATGTAACGAACCGGCATTTTAAAGTCATAACTGAACGGCTTCTCTGACCGCCTTCCATGCACCGGTCAGCCGCTGTAAATTCCAGGCGGCATTGGCAGGACTTGTCGACGGGAGCTTCTCGATCACAGGCTGTCCCTCCTGCCTGCAATACTTCAAAAATAACTGATATGCCTTATCCCCGTTGGCGAAAATCCTGCGCACCGGCGCCTGATTTAAAATGATACTCATGTCATTTCCTGTTACATTTCTGATTGAGCTGTCGGAAGAGCCTGCAATATCGCAGGTATGAATCACATCCCACACCGCCACATGATTACGCAGCAGAAAATGCTGCTTTTCTTCAATCGTAACCGGCACCTGATCTTCAAACACAGCCGCCAGCACTTTCCAGAATCTGTTTTGCGGATGCCCATAATAAAACTGGTTCTGTCTCGACTTGACGGAGGGAAAAGAGCCCAGAATCAATACCTCCGATCTGTCATCAAAGACCGGTGAAAATGTGTGCGTCAGATGGGTATATTCCATAATCAATTACATCCTCCCAAATGTCATTGCCTCGATATATCTGTTTTCAAACTCCGGCTGCTGCGCCAGATTGAGAGACCGGCTGATCTCCACGATATGACGCAGTTTTTCTTCCTCACGGCTGCTGCCTGCTTGCGTATTTCTGCCATATCGGATCGCCCCGGCCAGGGAAGTATTGCCCACCGCCCGGCATTTTCCCTGTAAGACTCCGGGGATGAGACCGATTCCCACCGCCTTGTCCACATCCAGATAATAACCGAATCCGCCGGCCAGATATACGCGGCTGATCTTCTCCCAAGCGTCCATCCGGTCAAGCAAAATGGACGCTCCCGCACAGATCGCGGCTTTCGCCATCTGCAGATTGCGGATGTCCTTTTGGCTGACCATGATCTCTCCCAGGCGGAAACCTTCCGTAAACCATGGCTCCCGCATAAGTCCCGTCTCATCCAGGACCCCTTCCGCCAGCATATCGCCTGCCAGGGCTGTCATGTCCGTCCCCATCACCTGCGAAGAGACACCTCCCTCAAAAGCCGAGCCGGCCGCTGTGGCAGTACACAAGATCCCTTCCCGGCTGCCAACCGCCATTTCCCCATTCGTGCCTAAGTCGATAAACAGGGATAATTCCTCCCGCTCCGCCAGTTTGCACGCATACATGCCCGATACAATGTCCGCACCCACAAAGGCGGAGATCCCCGGCAGAAATATGGCCGGATACCCGCACAACACAAACTTTGAACTCTCAATATGATACGGGGTAAACGGCGCCCGTCCCAGACTTTCCACCGGATAGCCGAGCAGCAGATGCCCCATCGTCGTATTGCCCGAGACTACGATCTGCTCCGCCCGCCCGTATTGTTCCAACCGATGCAGCCCCTTTTCCATCTCCGCCAGGAGGGCTTCCCGCAAAGCCTGCGCTTTCCCGCTGCCGGCGGCCGTGATTCTCGCGAGCACATCCACACCGTAGACCCTCTGCGGATTTGGAAACGCATATGTGTCCAGGGCAGTCCCTTCTCTTTTCTCTATGAGCTGCATGACAACCGTCGTCGTACCCAGATCGACGGCGCAGAATAGTCCTTCCGTATGCGCGGTCAGCTTTTGCGCCTGTGGAAATCTGTCTCCGTCCGGCGCCGTCTCGTCAGTCGCTGTGAGAATCGCCATCTCCGGTTCTCTCTCATAACAGATCTCCACCTCACAGTCGGCGCCCGGTCTTGACGTACAGGCAAGCCGGTATCCCTCTCGCAGCTGGGCCGGCGTAAAAAACTTCCTGTCAGCCGATGACGGCAGCGGCGCCTGTCCCGGGAACCGTACTCTGCATTTTCCGCAGGCGCCTCTGCCCCCGCACAGACCGCTTCCTCCATAGCCTGCGGCAACAATCTGATCAGACAGGCTTCCCGCACCTTTGCGAAAAAGTATTCTGCTACACAAACTGATTTCTCCCCTCATCGTAACGATAATCGATGCCGCTCAGCGTTTCTCTCACCTGCGCCTCACTGATGTCCAGATCCTCGCACAACTGTGTCAGACTGGAATACCGGTCCCGCAGTTTTACATTGAGAAAGCTAAGGAGCATGACCGGATCTTTTGGTATCATCTGCCCGCCTCCTGTCATTGTTTTCTTTTTATTTTACCATATCTGCTTCTGAAATGGCAGACCCTCTGCACTGTCACACTGCTGCCGGACTGCTCTTCAGCTGCAGGCTCACATATTTCTCTTGACTTCCCCGCCGCTTCTGTGTATAGTAGGAGAAAAATAAATATTACACGCTAGGGGTGCTATAGGCTGAGATGAAACAGTTCGTTCTGTTTCGGACCCTCACTACCTGAACCGGATAATACCGGCGTAGGGAAGCGGAACATGGTATCATGTTCTACTGTTATAGTTCCCTCTTTTTGTTGTAATGCAAAGGAGGATTTTTTTATGTTGTACAATGTTGTTACCAATGAATGGGGTGAGGTTACTTACATTCCCACCGCACTTGGCAACGCCCTGTTGATCATCGCGATCATTGCCCTGCTGACGGCCGCCATGTTCTTCGCGAAAAGAAACCGGCAGAAACTTTCCGTCAGACAGCTTGTCTTCTGCGCGGCGTCCATTGCCCTCGGCACAGTATTATCCAATCTGAAACTGTTTCATTTTCCTACCGGCGGTTCTGTCACCATGCTCTCCATGCTCATCGTCTGTCTGCCCGGCTATTGGTTCGGTCTCGGCGCAGGACTGATGAGCGGTATCGCTTACGGAGTCCTGCAACTGTTGACCGATCCCTATGTTCTCTTTCCTGCCCAGCTCATCGTCGATTATCTGCTGGCTTTCGGCGCTCTCGGGCTCTCCGGTATCTTTGCCAACTCCAGCTATGGCCTGATCAAGGGCTATCTGGCAGGCGTTGCCGGCAGATATTTCTTTGCCGTCATCTCCGGCTGCATCTTTTTCGGCGCTTATGCCTGGGAAGGCTGGAGTGTGCTCCCATATTCGCTCGTATACAACGGCATCTACATATTTGCCGAGGCAGCCGTCACCATCGTCGTCCTCCTGCTCCCGCCTGTCAGACAGGCAATGGCGCGGCTCAAAAAAGAGGCCGCCTGATACGGCGGCAGACGATACAGCCTGACGGATATGCCGGTGAAAAGCAGCGTCACCCGGCACCGCAACCGGCGCAGCAAATTAAGATGACAACGCCGTGAGAATTTATTATAATAACAGCAGCAGGAGCCATAAAATATCTCCTGCAAAACCATACGAAAGGATGACACAACAATGCGTCAATATCACTGGGGCATCCTCGGGCTCGGAAACATCGCCCGTGAATTTGCCGTCAATATGATCGGGCTTCATCCGATCTATGCTGCCGCTTCCAGAAATCTACAGTCCGCACTGGCGTTCCAGGAACAATATGCCACAGAAAAAGCCTACGGTTCCTACGAAGAACTGCTGAACGATCCGGCGGTGGACATCGTCTATATCGCCACGGTAAACAATCAGCATTATAAGTGGATCATGGCCTGCCTGGAACATGGCAAACATGTCCTCTGCGAAAAGGCGATCTGGGGCAACTATGAACAGATGCGGAAAGCCTGTGCGCTGGCAAAACAGAAAGGTCTTCTGCTGGCGGAGGCAATGACCATCTATCACATGCCTGTGCTGAAAAAGATCAGAGAACTGATCGCCGAAGGTAAGCTGGGCAAGATCAAGTTCGTGGAAGCAGAGCTTGGCAGTCTGAAGGAAGATGATCCTGAAAACCGCTTCTTCAATCCTGACCTCGGCGGAGGCGCCATGCTGGACATCGGTACTTACGGCCTTTCTTTCGTCACTTATTTTCTGTCCGGAAAACTGACAGACCTGGTTCATGTGATGAGTCCCTATGCCACCGGTGTCGACGAGATGTGGGCCATCTCCCTGAAGACAGATGCGCAGGAGATCGGAAGCGTCAACCTGACGTTTCGCGCCAAGCTGCCTAAACGCGGCATCATCGCCGGGGAAAAAGCCTATATTTCCATTATGAACTATGTGAGAGCACAGAAAGCGACACTCGTATATCCCGACGGTTCGGAAGAGATTCTTGAACTCGGGGAGACCGCAAAAGCGATTCAGTACGAGATCCTGGACATCGAACAGGCACTTGAGAGTGGAAACCCTGCCCCTGCCTGTCTGGATGAAACGATGAAAGTAGTGGAACTGATGGACAGACTCCTGCAGGCATAAGACAGTCAACGCTACGGGTTTCTCTGTACCTGATAGCGAAACGAAGTATACTCGGGCCGATAATAGGACAACGTATATTCCACCAATGTCTGCGCTCTGTCGTAGCCCAGATATTCAAACACAAATCCCTTTCTGCCCGGATTCATCTTCAAAAGACCGGCGTACTGCGCCGGGGGAGAGGCAATCTTCAGATAAGATTCCACCTTCCCCGGCGCCCGTCCGTGCAGGTCCATATATTCATACAGAGACCCTTCTGCAAAGTCATACCGCTGTGCATCCCAGAAGATTTCCGCTGACATATACGTCTTCTGCACAGCATATGGTTCCTCGTTGACATAGGACAGCCGTTCCATCTTAAAGAGCTGCCCCTCACCGGGAAATTTTTCCGCGAGCTGCCCGGCCGCCGGAATCTTCTGAAAGGAAATCACTTTTCTCGAAGAACGATAGCCGGACTGGCGGATCAGCATACTCAGACTGACCGTACTCCCTGCCCCCTGCTCGATCTGTTTTGACTCCTGCAGAGGACGTACCACGTAAGTCCCGCTCCCCTGTCTGGCCTTCACCAGTCCCTCTTCTTCGAGCGCTTTCAGCGCCTTGCGCACCGTAAGCCTGTTAATCCCGTATTGCTGGGCCATCACCCGCTCGGAATCCAGCTTATCGCCGATCTTATATTCTCCTCTTTGTATCTTTGCCTTGATACTGTTGATCAACTGCCTGTAGAGTGCGTCATACTCCATTGTTTTCCGTTACGCTCCTGAATTTATAAAAATCGCTGACTGCAATGGTCTCAAAATATTCAAAGGGCTCCGTTCCTTCCATGTAAGTCGTCCCCCGTATCATCAAAAGCTCCTGTTCCTGACACTGCAAAAGCGCCTGCTCCTCCGCACTGGCCGTCACGATCAGGATCTCTTCCTCACTTTTCTTTGTCACATACCCGAATCGTTCCCGGATCACCTCATAAAAGGAATCATCCTCCAGATCAGCCTGCCGGATACCTCTCACCTTATCATATAATATGTAAGTCTTTTCAATCGACTTTGGGATACCCTCCACCGTCCGTATTTTCTTCAGATACAGCACTTCTGACGCCAGCGGTATGCTGAGCATCCGGCTGATAAAACGGTTTGCTTCTATACTGATCATCTCCAGAATCTGATACCCGCATGACAATCCCTGTTCCTTCAGAATATCCGTGACACTCTGAAACTTTTCCAAATCCCGCAGGACGCAAACATGGTCCGACTTCATCATTCATCCAATGCCTATTCTTTCCTATTATGATAGCAATTAGATTCATTATATGCGATATTTCGGTTTTCTTCAAGTCTCATCCGAACACGATCTCCGGCAATTCTCTCAGAGAATGGATAAAATATGTGGCTTGCGACTGATCAAACGGAAAACGGTCATCCAGTCGGGCGGCCACTTCCGCTCCGGCGGCCACTCCCGCCTGCACGCCATAGGAAGAATCCTCCACGATCAGACATTCCTGCGGCTGACAGTCCAAAGCCTTCATTGCCGTCAGATAAATCTGGGGATTCGGCTTGCTCTCCTGAAATTCATCTCCACTGATCACAAAAGAAAAATGCTCCGTCAGTGCACACTCCCTCAGCATCCTCCCGATTGCCTTCTTTGATGAGGAGGATGCCAGCGCAATCTTCAGCCCACGCACCCCCAGCTCCCGCAGCACCTCCGGCACTTCCGGATACAGGACATCGGGAAAATGCAGATTCTCTCCCAAACGGTAAATCTCTTCCAGTTCCCTGTCAAAACCGACATCATCCGGCTCCCGGCGTGCCAGTCTGTGCATCCGGATTCTTGTCCTCTCACTGTCCATCCCTACGGTAGGATACAGATCTTCCTCAGAAATCCATGGATATTTCTTCACAATCTCCCGATGTGTCTGTTGCAGATAATAGAGCTCACTGTCAATCAGAACGCCATCCATATCAAATATTACTGCCCGGTATCTCATCTTTCACCTCATTTCCGCCCTTCTCCTTCAGTCCCAGGCGTCCTCTTCCACTGCCTTCATATCCTCCGGCACGAAGGCGCCAATCTGCTCCCGGCCGCATTCCAGAAGACGCGCCTGCAGACCTTCCTCCTGATTGCCCAGTTCCCGGTCCATCAAAATCTCGATCAGCATGGCAAGATTCGTCCCATAATAGACGCGCAGACGATGATCTTTTATGGATTCCATCATCACTGTATGAAATGGAGAACCGTTTAAAATATCACAGAAGATCAAAATCTGTTCCATATCCCTCATCGTATCCAGCGCTTCTCTGATATGCGCCTCCAGCTCTGTCTTGGTATCGCCCTCCGGAAAATCCACCGCTGCATAATTGCGCTGTTTTCCGACGATGAGCTGCGCTGCACTGCTGATGCCCGTTGCAAAATGTCCGTGTCCTACTACCATAATCCCTGTCATAACTGTCTCCTCTTTCGCTCCTTTCTCACTGCTCTCTCCCAAAATGCAAAGCGGACTGTTTATCTGCCAGGAAACAGCCCGCTTCGCAATCAACCGTTATTGTGCCGCCGGATAATGGGCGAGCGGTTCTTCAAAAGGATTGATATTGGTGTCAATATGTACTTCCTTCGCGCCTTTTGCCGCCACAAACTGGAACGGCACCGTATACATCAGCGGAGCAAGATATTTATTTGTCTTGACGCTGAAGACCATATCTCTTTCGTCTGCATCAATGTCTTTGCAGGTGATGACATGAATCCTCGGCGTGTATTTCTTATATACACTGCGAAACTCCATCATGCGCTCGAATTCCGCATCGTCGGACCCGATCATAAATAATGTCTGCATATTGTTCAGCGCCATTGTCGGTCCATGGGAATATTCTTCCAGCTCATAGCCCGCGATCGGAAGCCGCAGCATCTCCCCGATCTTCAGAACGCCTTCCAGCATCGAACCGTAGTCTACACCATAGCCAAGGACATATAATCTGTCGCTGCCAACAATGGAGACTTTATTTCTGTCATACCACGCCTCGCTCTCCTCGATGACCGTCTGGAAATTGTCCACCAGCTCTCTGGCCTCTGCCACTGCCGCATCATACCGCTCCTGCGTATAGACGCCCTTTTCTTTTGCCGCACCGATGGCCCACAGATAGACGCTGAGCACGGAAACCGTGTATCCTTTCGTCTCGGGCGGGGTCAGTTCATCTCCCACGAGAAGATGGACCACAGTGTCTACCAGTCCCGCAATCCGGCTTTCGAGGTTGCCTGTGATCGCCAGTGTCTGATAACCGTTTTCCTTTGCAAACTCCATCACTTCACATGTGGACACACTCGTTCCCGACTGACTGATCCCAACATACAGGATCTGCTCGTTACTCAGCATCCCCGTCCAGTCCGGCTTTTCATAATGTTTGTATACCGTAGGATACTGCGCGCTGGCGTCAATCCCCACGATCTGTTTGAAATAATATGCCGCAATCTGGGAAACGTTATAAGAAGTTCCCGAACCAAAGAAAAATACTTTGCGAATATCATGCCTGCGAAAGATCTCCACAAACGGGTCTACAAACACGTTCTGGTTTTCCAATGTGTACTTCAGCACCTCCGGCTGAGATTTCATATTTCCAATAACTGTCTGCTGTATCATCACTTATCATTCCTTTCCTGTTTTTTCAACATGCCAAATGTATCTATCTGATCCATATCATAAATTTTTCCATATGTCCGAGATGTCCTCGCGCGGCTCGTTCGGTACCATCTGGGAATAGATTTTGATCCCCCGCTGCGCCAGCCCGATAAAGGCCTCTTTCTCTTCCGGTGAGACAAAAACCGTCTTTTTTACCTGAATGGCATCCGGCTTTGTCGCCATGTTGCCCACAGTCACCCATGGCACCTCATATCCAAATTCTGCCATCCGCAGGATTGGTACCGGGCTGTTGCAGAGGATCATAACCCGGATTCCTTCGTCGATCCTGCGCTGAAACTTATCAGCCGCCTTCTCGGACCCGAAGATCGACAGCTTACATTTTTCCGGACAACCGAATTTAAGCGCCGTTTTACGCACCTCGTCGTTTACGATCGCATCGTCCACGATCGCGATCCGTTCCAGAGAATACTGCGGAATCCAAAATCCGCACACCTGCCCGTGGATCAGTCTGTCATCAATCCTGACATCCAAAATTGCCATACCATACCTCGTTTCTGCGCTGTTTTTCTTCCACTGACGGGATCTGCGGACAGCGCATCCACAGTCCCATAGTCTCTTCTCATTGCAACCCTTTTCTGTTTTCTACATGGAGATCAGTCCCAGGATACCGAGCAGAAATCCGAGCACGACAATCCCTGCTATAATCTTCTGTACTTTGTATTTCTTTTTGATAAAACTGAAAATACCGAGCGTGAACACAAGCGGGAGCATTTTCGGCAGGATCTGATCCAGATATTCCTGAATGATAATCTCGCTGCCTGCTAGAGTGAACTGCAGCGGGCAGGTAATGCTGATCCACATGGCAATCATACATCCCATGGACATCGCTCCGATAATCCCTGCGCAGTGTGTAAACAACTGCATCGTGCCGTTGGCCTGCATGTCTGATAACAGTGTCGACCCTTTTTCATATCCAAGGAACAATGTGATCCACCTGGTCAGGAAATTGGGAATATTGAACACCAATAACAGTACGAACGGCGCAATGACATTTCCCTCTTTCGCAAAACCGACAGCCAGCGCACAGGCAAGGATGCGGATAATCCCCCAGAAGAAGGTATCGCCGATGCCGGATAACGGTCCCATCAGAGAAACTTTAATCGCATTGATCGAAGAGACGTCAAAATCTTCTGACTTTTTTGCCTCCTCTTCCATGGCGATCGTCGTCCCCATGACGAACGGGGAAGGCGCGACCGTCATATTAAAGGCTGCGATATGCCGATGCATGGCTGCTTTCAGCGCTTCGTCATCTCCCTTGTAGATCTTGCGCAAAACAGGCATGATGGAGAATAAAAACCCCAGCCCTTCCATTCTCTCATAGTTCATAGACCCGAGAATCGCGAAGCTCCTCCAGAATATCCCTCTGAAATCCTTTCTTGTTATATTGTTTTCCGCACTGATGATTTCATTCTTTTTCGCCATGGTCTAATCCTCCCATTCATCGTCGGAAGCTGACACCGCTTCCACTTTCACACCCTCATTCTGTCTCAGCATATAGATAATCCAGGCGATTGCGACGGCGACACCGGCAATCGCGATCATTGTCAGATCAAACCCGACATAGGCGGCCGGAATAAATCCCAGAATAAAATAGGGAACCAGCTTCTTTTCCATAATGATGTTGAGCAGAAGCGCAAATCCAAGACAAGGCAGGATGGCTGCCACGCCCGAAAGCCCCAGATTCACCCATTCCGGCATACCGGCAACGATCTTCTCAATAACCGCATTTCCAAAATACATCACGAAAAAGGTTGGCGCGAAATATGCAAGTCCGGTACAGATTCCACAGAAATAGTGCAGAAAGCGAATGCCGCGGAAATCAAGTTCGTCTATCTTATGATCGGCGGCTACCATAACGCCCGAATATGACGACATCAGAAGCGTATTCAAAAACTGCATGATGACCGCCACCGGCACTCCGAAAAGAATCGCAGTCTCGGCGCCTGTTCCCGTCATGATCGCAACTGCGGTACCGATCGTTCCTCCGATACCGATGTCCAGCTGCGCGGTCGGGCCAATCCCGGTCGCACCCATCCACATCAACTGCAGCTCTGCGCCAATGATCAAACCTGTCTTGACATCTCCTAAAACCAATCCTACCAGAAAACCAGTTACGACCGGCTCACGCAGTTTGCATTCACCCAGCCAGTCCCCTTCTAATCTGCTCACTGCCGCAACGAGTGCAACAAGGAGCGCTTGCAGTAAACTCATACACCCTTCCTCCTTATCATTGATGTGTCAACCATTTGCGAATCGATTCAAGTGGTATAAGTGGTATATTATTTATACCTCTTTTTTATAAATATATACCACTTATACCGGTGTTTTGCAAGACTCTTTTCACAAACAGTTTACATTTTGTATATATTACTTAATTTTTTTTCGTTTTTTTGTATATAATATACAACGTTTTATTCGAAGTGGTATACATCACAAAACAATACCATACCACTTTCCTTCTGTCACCGGTCGGCGGTCTCCTCACCCAGAAAAGAGTCGCGCATTCAGACTTTTTTCATACAGGAATTTTCCGATACGATAAGAAAACCTCCACAGTTTCTCAGGCTGTGGAGGTATCTTTCCGTTCTCTTTTCAGATTCTTTTTCTATTATTATTGTATTTCCAGATTCGTATAGCCCATCAGGCTTTCGTCTACTTCTCTGGCCGCCTCCCGGCCCTCGCGGATGGCCCACACGACGAGAGACTGTCCTCTGTGCATATCACCCGCCGTAAATACCTGTTCCACATTGGTCCGATAGCCGCCCGGCGCAGTCCTGATGTTCGCCCGCTCATTGACCTCCACCCCGAAGGCATCCGTCACATATTTCTCACTGCCAAGAAATCCTGCGGCAATGAGTGCTACCTGCGCATCAAACACCTGCTCACTTCCCGGCACTTCTTTACTGGTCATCCGGCCTCCGGCCGGATCTTTCTCCCAGCACAGCCGGACAGTCTTCACCGCCTTCAGTCTGCCATTTTTGTCTTTGAGAAACTCTTTCACGGTCGTCTCATAAATGCGGGGATCGTGTCCAAACACGGCAATCGCCTCTTCCTGTCCATAGTCAGTCTTACATACCTTCGGCCACTCCGGCCACGGATTGTCATCCGCCCGGACGTCCGGTGATTTCGGCATCATTTCAATCTGAGTCACCGATTTACAGCCATGGCGGACCGCAGTGCCCACGCAGTCGTTGCCCGTATCGCCGCCGCCGATGATCACCACATCCCTCCCTCTTACGTCCACATATTTCTTATCCGTAAAATCAGAATCCAGAAGACTTTTCGTATTGCCCTTCAGAAAATCGACCGCAAAATAAATGCCCTGCGCATCTCTGCCCGGCGCTTTGATGTCGCGCGGATGGGAGGCGCCGCAGGCAAGCACAACCCGGTCATACTCCTTCAGCAGTTTGTCCGCCCGAACGTCTTTACCGACGTTGGTACCTGTGACAAATACGACTCCCTCTTCCTCCATAATCCTGATCTTGCGCTCCACGACACTCTTTTCCAGTTTCATATTGGGAATGCCATACATAAGCAGGCCTCCCGGCCGGTCGCTGCGCTCATAGACTGTGACGAAATGCCCTCTTTTATTTAACTGGTCAGCCACCGCCAGCCCGGCAGGCCCACTGCCGATGACCGCCACTTTCTTATCCGTCCTCACCTTCGGCGGTCTGGCCGCCGCATATCCCTGCTCGTAGGCGTTCTCTATAATCGCATACTCGTTTTCCTTTGTCGCCACCGGATCACCGTTTAGCCCGCAGGTACAGGCATGTTCGCAGAGCGCCGGACACACTCTGGCTGTAAATTCAGGAAAATTATTGGTCTTCTTCAGACGGTTATATGCCTGTTTCCAGTTACCCGTGTATACAAGATCGTTCCACTCCGGTATCAGGTTGTGCAGCGGACAGCCGCTGGTCATGCCGCCGATCGTCATGCCGGACTGGCAGAAAGGAACGCCGCACTCCATACAGCGCGCCCCCTGCATCTGCTGTTCCTCCCGCGGAAGATGCGTATGGAACTCGTGAAAATGTCTGATCCTCGCTTTTGGCGGTTCCGCCTTTGCCGTCCTTCGTTCGTATTCCATAAATCCAGTTGGTTTTCCCATCGCTCTTCCCTCCTTACTTTCTCATATTCGCATAAAACGCTTCGATCTGCGCCTGCTCAGCCGAGAGTCCTTTCTCTTCCATCTGTACGATCGTCTTCAGCATTCTGTCATAATCATAAGGTATGATCTTTTTGAACTTCGGCAGATATTCCCCGAAATGGTCAAGTATGGTTTTTCCCTTATCAGAGCCGGTACATACCACATGCTCCCGGATCATCTCTTTCAGCTCCAGCACATCATACTTGGATGTAATCTCAGAGGAATACACCATCTCTTTGTTCAGCCTTGTATACAGATCGTTGTCCTCATCCAGCACATAGGCAATGCCGCCGCTCATACCTGCCGCAAAATTTTTTCCGGTTTTTCCGAGCACGACGACACGGCCGCCGGTCATATATTCACAGCCGTGGTCTCCCACACCTTCCACAACCGCCAACGCTCCGGAATTGCGCACACAGAACCGCTCCCCTGCCACACCGCCTATAAAGGCCCTGCCGCTTGTCGCCCCATAGAGCGCGACATTACCGATGATAATATTCTCATCCGCACGGAAACGGCTGCCGGCCGGCGGACTGATTACCAGCCGGCCCCCTGAGAGACCCTTGCCAAAGTAATCGTTGCTGTCTCCCTTCAGCTCCAGCGTCAGCCCTTTCGGAATAAAGGCGCCAAAGCTCTGGCCGCCTGCACCCCGGCAGATCACGCGGTACGTATCCTCATCCAGCGTATCGCCAAAGCGCTTTGTGATTTCAGAGCCAAGGATCGTCCCGAATGCGCGGTCCGTATTGCCCACTTCGATCTCAATGCTTTTCTTCTGTCCGCTCTCCAGCGCTTTGCCAAGCTGACGGAGCAGTACCTTTTCATCCGCTGTCTTCTCCAGTGCGAAATCATAGACCTGCCTGGGATCGAAGACAACTTTCTCTTTGCTGCCCGCGTAGGGATTGTCCAGAATATGACGCAGATCGATCTTCCCTCCCTGCTCGCCCGGACCATCTTTCACGCGCAACAGTTCGGTATGCCCGACAAGCTCATCGACCGTGCGCACACCGAGCTTCGACATATATTCCCGCAATTCCTGCGCAATAAAGCGCATGAAATTGATGACATACTCCGGTTTGCCGCGGAAATTTTTGCGCAGCTGCGGATTTTGGGTCGCTATGCCAACCGGGCAGGTGTCAAGATTGCACACACGCATCATCACACAGCCCATCGTCACGAGCGGCGCCGTGGCAAAGCCGAACTCTTCCGCGCCGAGAATCGCCGCGATCGCCACATCCCGTCCGCTCATGAGCTTGCCGTCCGTCTCGATGCGCACCTTACTGCGCAGACCGTTCATAAGTAATGTCTGATGCGTTTCCGCCAGTCCCAGCTCCCATGGGAGTCCGGCGTTGTGGATGGAGCTTCTCGGCGCCGCGCCCGTACCGCCGTCATAGCCGGATACGAGAATAACCTGTGCTCCCGCCTTGGCGACACCTGCCGCCACCGTACCCACACCTGCCTCGGATACGAGCTTCACGGAAATGCGAGCGTCCTTGTTGGCATTTTTCAGATCATAGATAAGCTGCGCCAGATCCTCGATCGAATAGATGTCATGATGCGGCGGCGGTGAGATCAGCCCTACACCGGGTGTGGAATGCCTCGTCTTCGCGATCCACGGATAGACCTTGCCGCCGGGCAGATGACCACCTTCACCGGGCTTCGCCCCCTGTGCCATTTTGATCTGGATTTCTTTCGCACTGACGAGATAGCGGCTTGTGACGCCGAACCGTCCGCTGGCTACCTGTTTGATCGCCGAGCATCGGCTCCGCCCGTCGAATCCGTCCTCCAGGCGTTCTGTCTCCTCACCGCCCTCACCGGAGTTTGATTTCCCGTGGATTGTATTCATGGCGACCGCCAGTGTCTCATGGGCCTCTTTGGAGATCGAGCCATAGGACATGGCGCCGGTTTTAAATCTGGTAACGATCGATTCCACGCTCTCGATCTCTTCGAGCGGAAGCGGCTTTTCCGCATAGCAAAAGTCCATCAGTCCTCTGAGGTTTTTCGCATGTCCCTCGGCATTGACGAGCGCCGTATATTGCTGGAACAGCTCATAATCGCCCCGTCTTGTGGACTCCTGCAGCAGATGAATCGTCGCCGGATTGTACAGATGCTCTTCGCCGCCGCTTCTCATCTTATGATTGCCAGGACTGTCCAGTGTCAGGTCATTTTCCAGTCCCAGTGGATCGAACGCTCCGGAATGAAGCGCGTCCTGCTGCCTTTCGATGTCTTTTAAGGTGATGCCGCCCACACGGCTGACCGTATTCGTAAAATATCTGTTTATGACATCACTGTCAATCCCGATCGCCTCAAAAATCTGCGCCCCTTTGTATGACTGAATGGTGGAAATGCCCATTTTGGACGCAATCTTGACGATACCATGAAGTACCGCATTCGTATAATCATCGACTGCCGCATAATAATCTTTATCCAGCATCCGGCTGTCGATCAGTTTATGGATTGTATCGAGCGCCAGATAAGGGTTGATGGCACAGGCGCCATAACCGAGCAGCGTTGCAAAATGATGAATCTCCCGCGGCTCCCCCGACTCCAGAATGAGCGCCACGCTCGTACGCTTCTTCGTCCTGACGAGGTATTGGTTGAGCGCCGACACTGCCAGCAGCGAAGGAATGGCCACATGATTCTCATCCACTCCTCTGTCCGTGAGGATCATTATGTTGACACCATCCCGGTATGCCCGGTCTGCTTCCACAAAAAGCCGCTCGATGGCGCGCTCCAGACTCGTATTTTTATAATACAGAATCGGCAGTTCCTCCACCCGGAATCCTTCCGCCTTCATCGCCTTAATCTTCAGAAGATCCGTATTGGTGAGGATCGGATTGTTGACTTTGAGAATATTGCAGTTTTTCGGTGTCTCCTCCAGCACATTTCCTTCCTTGCCGATATAGACCGTCGTGGAAGTGACAATCTCTTCCCGGATCGCATCGATCGGAGGATTGGTCACCTGGGCAAAGAGCTGCTTGAAATAATGAAACAATGGATGGTATGTCCTGCTCAGCACCGGAAGGGGTGTATCGACTCCCATCGCCGCAATGGCCTCCGAACCGTTTCTGGCCATCGGCAGGATGCTTGTCCGCAGCTCGTCATACGTATAGCCGAACGCCTTCTGCATTCTCTGTCTCTCTTCTTCCGTAAACTCCGGCACACGCCTGTTGGGGATCTTCAGATCTCTGAGCGCGATCATATTGCTGTCCAGCCACTCACCGTAAGGCTGCCTGGACGCATAGCTCTCTTTCAGGCTGTCGTCATCGACAATCTTCCCCTGCCTTGTGTCCACAAGCAGCATCTTGCCCGGATGGAGACGTTCCTTTTTGACGATCCTGGAAGGATCGATGTCAAGCACTCCCACTTCAGACGACAGAATGAGCTGGTCGTCATCCGTAATATAATACCGGGAAGGGCGCAGACCGTTGCGGTCCAGCACCGCCCCCATAATGTCGCCGTCGGAAAATACGATCGAGGCGGGACCGTCCCACGGTTCCATCATCGTCTCATAATACTGGTAAAAATCTTTTTTCTTCTGACTCATCGTCCGATTATTGGCCCACGGTTCCGGGATTGTAATCATCACCGCCAACGGCAGATCCATCCCGCTCATCACGAGAAATTCCAGCGTATTGTCGAGCATCGCCGAGTCGGAACCGGACGCCTCGACCGCCGGAAGAACTTTATGAAGCTGTCCGTGCAGATGCTCGGACTCCATATTTTCCTCTCTGGCCAGCATTTTATCCGCGTTGCCGCGTATCGTATTGATCTCCCCGTTATGCACGATAAACCGGTTCGGATGCGCCCGCTCCCAGCTCGGATTCGTGTTCGTGGAAAAACGCGAGTGTACGACCGCAATCGCCGAATCGTAATCCCCGCTCTGCAAATCTCTGAAAAAGGTGCGCAGCTGACCGACGAGAAACATCCCTTTATAGACGATCGTCCGGCTCGACAGCGACACGACATATGTGTTGTCCGTAGACTGTTCAAAAATACGCCGCACAATATACAGCAGCCGGTCAAAATCAAGTCCCGCTTTCACATGCGCAGGTTTTCTGATAAACGCCTGCATAATACACGGCATACACTCCACAGCCTTATGCCCCAGCACTTCCGGCGCCGTCGGCACTTCCCGCCAGCCGAGAAATTCCAGTCCTTCCTTGCCGACAATGATCTCAAACATCTTCTTTGACTGATTCCGTTTCAGCTCATCCTGCGGGAAGAAGAACATGCCTATCCCGTATTCCCGCTCTGCGCCCAGTTTGATACCGAGCGGTTTCGCCACTTTGGAAAAGAATCTGTGTGAGATCTGAACAAGGATTCCCACTCCATCACCGGTCTTCCCCTCCGCATCTTTCCCCGCTCTGTGCTCCAGATTTTCCACGATCTTCAGGGAATTTTCCACGATCCCGCGGCTCTTCACCCCTCTGATGCTGACACAGGCGCCGATGCCACAATTATCATGCTCAAATTCTTTCCGGTACAAAGGCGCTGCCGGCCTGTTGCTCTTCCTGTCAAACATAACTTCTCACACATCCCTTCCTCATTTATCATTGCTGTTAATTGTCCGGTAAACGGTCAGCACAATCCGTAACTCCGGCAATTAACACAAATTCTTACCAGATATTTCTTATATCATACATTTCTTTTCAGACATAAAAACCGAAGATGTGTCTGCCTCTTTGCAGCTCCCCATCTTCGGATTTTGCTTTCGTTCTGTTAATTTGTCAGATTCAGGCGGTGCCTGACCGCATAAATCCGACGCTTTTTCACTCATTGATTCTCTGCGGATTATCATACACGATTTTTCTTTGCTTGTAAACAACTTTTTCCGGTCGCATTCCGTCCGTATCTGCCTTTGTCTGTTCCAGACTCTTCCTGCGGCTGCGCTTACCGCTGCGCCGCGCGCCTGTGAATCCGCAGCAGACTTAAGCCGCAGAGTGTCAAAAATATGGCACAATTTACCGGCGTACCGATCGCCGCCGAGACAGCCGGATCGTATGTCAAAGCAAATACCACCGCATTAGCCACACCATGTACAAAGACCGGCGCCTTAAAGTCTCCCGTCATCTCATAGACATCAACGATCACCAGACCGAGCAGCGTTCCGTACAATGCCTGCACCGGATTGCCATGATATGCGCCAAACAGCACCGAAGAAACGACCGCCGCCGGAAGGACGGAAAAATATTTTTTCATCCTGTTATAAATCAGCCCCCGGAACAACAGCTCCTCCGCCGCAGGCGTGATCAGTCCGTACAGGAACAGTCCCCATACAAGCGGCATCTGGTATTGGGTTCTCTGTACTTCCGTATACTGCGCAGAAAGTTCCGTGATCTTTAGCAGTGCAAACAGAATATTGACTCCCAGCGCCGCCGTCCCTGCCAGGATACCGAGCGTCAAAAAGGAAATCTTTCGCCTGGGCGGCCATTTTGTCCGCTCCCTTCGCCAGAGTGGAACTAAAATACCTGCCCCGGCCATAATGGAAACAGCTCTTGTCAGATAGGTCACGGCCATTTTGTTTTCATAGAACCATGCCTCTGTCGTCTCGCCCACCCCCGTCAGAAGCTGCACCATTGTCGCGATCACGAGATAACACGCATTATATCCGAGATAATAGAGGATGAACGGCAGCAGCATATGCCAGGTACGCAGAAACACGCTGGAATTTTCCGCCGGAGCCTGAGCCGGCGCCGCCCCGCCGTCATTTGCCTGTCCCTGCCGCATGGCCGGCCCGCCGCCGGATGTCCTGCGCTTCCACATCGGCCCGCCGCCTGTCTGCCAGGCCGCCTTGTTGCCAAGCAGCAGTTTTTCCAGCTCTCTCACCGACCTGACAATATAGTCCGCTCCGGCGTTTTTCAGCTCTCCCTTGGCCGCATAGCCGTAGGAGACACCTATGGAAGTCAGTCCGAACTCTTTCGCGCCACTGATGTCAAACTTCCGGTCGCCTACCATGGCTCCCGCACTTCTGTCTATTTCCTCCCCGGCCTTTATAACATCATCGTCATTTTCTCCACAGACAGCCGCCAGGCGCCGCAACGTTTCCTCCACTACTTCTTCCTTCTCGCAGCGGCTGCCGTTCAGATCGCTGCCCGTCACCACATCAAAATAAGACTTCAGACCGAAGTGTTCCAGTATCCGTTCCACATAAACCTCCGGCTTGCTGGAGGCGACTGCCAGCTTCACACCGGCTTCCTTCAAATGCTCCAGCATCTCCGGAATGCCCGGATACACTTTATTTTCAAATATCCCGATCGGCGCAAACCGTTCCCGGTAATCGGCGACGGCAAACGTGGCTTCCTCCTGCGTCATCCCGTAAAAATCCATGAAACTGTCCACAAGCGGGGGCCCGATAAAGGGCTCCAGCTTATTCAGATCAGGTTCATGGATTCCCCGTCTGCGCAAAGCAAATTGTACGCTTTTCGTAATCCCTTCTTTCGGGTCCGTGAGTGTCCCGTCAAGATCAAACAATACATATTGAAACATAATCATCCCCATCCGCCGCATGTGCACAGAACGGACTGCCCGCTATATGATCTGCTGCCCGTTGATAAAGGAGATCCCCTGCCTCATAGCCGCTCTCCGAAGCTCCTGCCTGTTAAACATCAGGTGCATGTGCATCATATCCTGCGCCCAGCTCGCATCCCTGCGCCGGATACCCTCGAGTATTTCCCGATGCGTGGCTACCGTCTCCGGCGTCTTCTCCCGTTTCGTATAGTGAATGAACAGCTCCACGGCTTTGTTGATGATCGGGATCAGATTCGGCGCCACCAGATTCCCGCTTGCCTCTGCAATGCAAATGTGAAACCTCGTGTCCGGATAAAGCCGTTCCAGATCATTGTCATCAAAGACCTCCATCTGATCACAGAGACGCTCCATCTCCAAAATCTGATCCCTTCTGGCATTGGCCGCCGCCATAGCCGCGATCTGCGGTTCGATCATGATCCTGAACTCCAGCAGATCCCAGGTCAGTTTAAACTGGTCATGGATCAGCTCCAGCCCCAGCGGATCGTCCGCGATCCCTCTCATCTGTGACAGATACGTACCTGACCCCTGTTTCACTTCCAGAATATTTCTGGAGACAAGTATTTTGATCGCCTCCCGGACCGTACTCCTGCCTACGTCCAGCTCTTCCGCCATCTCTCGTTCCGTTCCAAGCCGGTCCCCCGGAACAAGACGATGTTTGGCGATATATTCCAGCATCTTCTCCGAGGTCTGTTTCGCCAGTGTCATTGGCACTTTCTGTTCTACATTTTCCAATTCTGTCACACTTCAATCCTGTCTGTCTCAAATTATTATATCATTATAATATCATCAAATCGTAATTTTGCGGTTTCTGGCAGTCACTTCCCACCAGTCATCCAGTTTCCCACCGGCAACGACCGGCACTTCCGGATAGAGGGCGCTCGTCGGGCATACATGGGTCGGAACCGCAAACAGGACCGTTCCCACCGGCGGAATGTCCTGCACATGCTCCTGCGGCACACGCACGACCCAGTGTTCCTCATTCTGGAGCACAGTCTGCGCATATTCCATGCCGGCGATCACCGCCCGCTCCCCGGCCGGATCGCTGGCAACCGCCTTTGTCCCCATATCCAGCGTAAACTCATATCTGCCGGGACGGCTGACCACTCTTGTCAGCACTGCCGCTCCCGGCACGAAGGGCAGGTCCGGATACGCCTGGGCATACCCCGCATCCTGAATCACGCATGTCCCCGGGCTTAAATACTCCCCGGTCAGTTTCTGATGACAGGGAAAGGAGGGCGTCCCTCCCATGATCATGATCTCACAGGCATAACCTTCCTCCGTCAGACGCTTCTTAACAGCCTCCAGCGCCTCGTCTGCCTCCCGGACATACCTCTCCCGCACAGACACATCCGACTCATGGCGATGACCGTCATAGCAGTGCATTCCTTCCGGTTTTACACCCGCGATTTTGCTCCATATGTGATAAGTCTCCCCGACTGACGGAATCGGAACGCCCGTTCTGTGCTGACCCATATCCACATCGACAAGAAGAGAAACTTCCTCCCCCGCCTCCACAGCCGCCTCTCCGATCCGCTTTACCTGTTCCGTATTGTCGGAAACAGCATAGAAGTAAGTGCCGGGAAACTTCTTCTTCAGAGTCAGAAACCGTTCAATATTGGGCCCCAGAAGCGGATACGCCAGCACCGCCCGTTCTGCGCCGGCTTCCCCGCACATTTCGCACTCTGCAATCGTCGCACATTTAAATCTGGAAATCCCCATCTCCATTAAGAGCCGGACCATTTCTATCATCTTATGCGTCTTCACATGCGGCCACAGACGCTCACTGCCACCGGCCAGCCGGATCATAAGGCGGATATTTTCCTCAATGATCTCTCTATAGTAGACGAGCTGAGGGGAAATGATGTCCTCCTGCCCCGCAAAGCTATATCTGTTTTCCATATCTCAGTCCCCGTTTATTCGTATTCCACCAATACCTCGATCTCCACAGCGATATTACCCGGCGTGGCATTGACGCCGATCGCCGTCCTCGCCGGCAGTCCTCTCTCCTCGCCAAAAAGCTCCAGAATCAGATTCGAACCGCCGTTTACAACCTGCGGCTGCTGATAGAAATCATCCGCACTCTGGACAAAGCCAAGCACTTTGACAAAGCGCTTGATCTTGTTCAGGTCTCCCAGTTTTGCCTCCAGATTCGCCAGCAGATTGAGCATACAGTTATATGCCGCCTTCTGTCCTTCCTCCACAGTCAGATCTTTTCCCAGTTTCCCGATGACCGTATTGCCGTTTCCAAGGTCCGGTCCGCAGCCGCTGCAGTATAACAGGTTATCGCCAAACTCCATCACCGGCGTATAGACGCCCCCTTTTGGCGGCGGCGCCGGAAGTGTGATCCCTTTTTCTTTTAACACATCATATACATTTGCCATTTTTTCTCTCTCCTTTTCCATTTTTCTATTTTCAACCACTGTCTGGTATTGATTCGGTTTTGAGCCATTCACTTGATTCATTGAATGTGATCTATGTTACAAGCAGAAGGCTGCCGTTTTGGACGTCTTCCACTCTCCGGTCGTGGTCGACCGCCATCTGACCGTTCACAAACACATATTCCAGACCGGTCGCCAGATTGGCGGGGCTTTGGAACGTCGCATTGTCCCGGAACTGCTCCGGCCGGAATACGAGAATGTCCGCATACGCGCCTTCTGTGATCCGTCCTCTGCCTTCCAGCTTCATACGCCGGGCCGGCTGATCCGTCATCTTATGAATGGCCTCTTCCATCGTGTACAGGCCTCTCTCCCGCACATACTCCCGCAGTACCTTCGGAAACGCACCGTACATCCGCGGGTGCGGCGTGTCCGTATCCGCATAGATGGCATCCGAGATAATATTGGAATACGGCAGCTTCGCGATCGTGTCAATGTCATCCTGACACATGCTCATATTGATGATCGCCGTCTTCCCGTTTTCCGTGTGCATCAGATCCGCCGCCAGTGCCTCCGCATCGGGATACCCGAACTTTGCCGCCGCATCTGTCACTGTCATACCGAGCATCGGACGGAATTTATCTTCCGTCACACCACTGATTATAATACGTTCCCAGCCAAGTGTCACGCAGAAATTGTCCCAGTCCTCGTAGGGAATGCGGCTGCTCCTGCGAAATTCCTCAACTCCCTCCGGCGTACCCAGCCGCTGAAGCGCCCTTGTCATATCTCCGGCCACAAATACCGGAGGAAGCATCGTCGTCAGCGCCGTACTGCCTCCCTCATAGGGATAAAAGTCACAGGTTACATCCTGTCCGGCCGCCCGCGCCTCTTCGATCAGGGCGATCGCTTTATGAATATCTCTGCGCCAGTTATCGACACCGCAGCTCTTAAAATGACTGATCTCCAGCGCACAGCCGGCTTTCGCGGCAATCCCGATCACTTCCCGGATGCTTTCAACCAGACTGTCGCCCTCTCCGCGGATATGGACGGTGATCACTTTGCCGTGTCTGCCCACCGGTTCCAAAATATAGGTAAACTCATCCGCCGAAGAATAGCATTCCGGCAGATACATAATGCCAAGGGAAATACCGCAGGCGCCCCTCTCCAGTGCATCTTCGATCAGCGCTCTCGCTTTATCCAGCTCTTCCTTTGTATAAGGCGTGTCAGCAAATCCTCTGACTGCGATTTTCACTGCCCCGGTACCGATCATCGTCGCAAAGTTAAGCGGCAGCCGGGCTTTCCCGAGCGCTTCCAGATACCCCGCATAAGTTCTCGGCATCTCCAGCGTCAGCGGGCCAAGCACCGCCTCGTCAAAATCATACATTTCCCTGGCGCCCGCATCGTCCTCCGGACAGGGTGTCGGACTGATACCGCAGTTGCCGACAACTGTCGTCGTGATCCCCTGCGCCAGCTCACGCACGCCGAACGCCGGATCATTCAGGGGCTTCGCGTCACAATGTCTGTGAATATCCACAAACCCGGGACAGACAATGCTGCCCGACACGTCAAGTATCTGACTGGCATCCTTCGCTGCCTCCGCAACTTCTGCCGCCGCTCCCACTTTCACGATGCGGTCGTCCCTTATCAAAACGTCTGCCTTCCTTCCCGGATTTCCGAGCCCGTCATAGACCAGTCCGTTCTTTAATAATATTCCTGCCATAGCTCCTCCCATTTCACCGACAGAAAACGGAGGAAAGACGCTGCCTCCTCCCTCCGTTTCCGCATGTTATGTATCGCTTCCTCTCAGGGAAGTCTGTTTCCTCTCGCTGTCTCTTTATTTGCCGTGACGTGCCGCAAACACAGCTTCCACTCTCTCATTCTCCGGTGTCGTATCTTCCGGTGTCACCAGACTGACGATAACGCCAAATACAAGGCTGATGATCGTCGCCGGAACCGCCGCGCCGCCCAGTGTCGTATTCACCCAGTTCTGAACCGCACCGGAGCAGAGGAAGATCACGCCAAAGCCAGTGCCGGAAAAGATCGCTGCCAGTCCTCCCTGCCAGGTCGCTCTCTTCCAGAGCCGTCCCATAAACATACAGACTGCTACGCCGGGAAGCAGAGAGCCGACAACCGACTGGATATACCCGATTACGTCATTCACAAGCAAAGTAATCAAAAATGCGATCGTCAGCGTTACGACAAGCGCGATCCGGGAGAATTTCGGATAGTCTTCTTCTTTGATCGTCTTCCCGGTAACACTCGGATAGACGTCAGTCAGCAGAATCGTAATGCCGGAGATGGCATCGGAATCACCGGATGACATCGTCGCGGAAAGACCTGCGATCATCAGAAGCAGACCGAATACCGGACCGAGCACATGTGTCGCCATGAAGGAAAACGCATAGTCGCTGGATTCCAGTGTGACTCCCTGATGTGTGGCGATCGTAAAGGCGCTCATACCAATGATTGCGGTGACAAAGCTCCAGAAAAACAGCATAATGCCGGACGACATAAACGCTCTCCTGGCAACACCCTCATCGGCCGAGGTATAGATACGGGTCCGATGTGTCGGCGTTCCGATTACGCCCATATAAGTAGATAATACAAGTGCGATGGCTGCCATCACACCATAATTCCCCAGTCCGTAAAAGCCCATGGCGCCACTCTTGTCGGCTGCCTCAAAAGCCGCCGTGATCTGTGCGAAACCGCCTGCTGCCGGAATCGCCTTCACTGCGATCAGCGCAAAGCCGGCAACGATCACACAGAACTGTACGGCGTCGGTAACGACAACTGCCAGATAACCGCCGATAAATACATACACTGCAAATGCCAGCACTGTAATCAGTTTGCACATGATATCACTCATGCCCGTGATATATGCCAGATATTTGGAGCCGCCGTTCATATGATTGCCCAGCCATATGATCTCGATCACAAACATCATAAAGCCCATGACCTGACGCACAATTTTCTTGCCCCCGTAATAATACTGTGCTTCCTCTGACATGGTAATGAAGTTTTTCTTCCGCACCTTTACGAACATCAGCATCGTCAGGATTCCGGTGCTGGCGCCAAGGCCATAGATAGCGCCTGCCCAGCCGCTGTTATAGCCGTTGGAGATGGCTCCCATGGAAGAACCGGTTCCAATCATCGTCGCCCCGACGGTACAGAAAATCAGAAAGAAGCCAAGATTGGCACCTCCTGTCAGGAAATTAGAGCCGTCCGTCTTGCCCTTTGTTGATACAATGCCTACAAGAATCATGATCACTATGTAAGCAAGAAATCCGCCAATAAACAACGGCACATATTTGGGATCTAACATTTCATCTTCCTCCTGTCTCACTCATTTTTCTGCGCGCATCCTCTCACCTCTCATAATTTGTCTGATGATTTATGAGGTATGTTTTGACTGTAACAGTTTTATGCACTTCTGTCAACAAAATATGACCTGTTTTTGTCTGTTTCTTGTATTTTTAAACATTTTGTACACGAATCACTCGTTTCTTTTGTGCAATATGACTCTTTTCATTTTTGTCCATGCCATGTATATTATAGATAAATGGGAAGCTGTTTTGTTATTTTTTGTTTGCTTCCATACGAAAAACAACATTTTCAGGACGACAAACGCCAAAATTCATATGACAATTTCCACGTCCATGTCAAATTTTCCCATACTAAATGTAATCAGGAGGAAAACAGTATGCCGCAAATGATCACGATAGGAGAAACGATGGCCGCCTTCACTCCGGGCAGTAACGGTCCGCTTCGTTATATTAACGATTATCATATGCGTATTGCAGGTGCGGAAAGCAATGTCGCCATTGGCGCCGCCAAATTAGGAATTGACGCCGCCTGGGTCAGCCGGCTCGGGGAAGACGAGTTCGGTCACTTCATCTGCAATCAGACACGGTCCGAAGGAGTGGACTGCCGCCATCTGATCTTCGACCGGGAACACCCGACCGGTGTCATGTTCAAGGAGACCGGCCCCGGTGAGACAAAAGTTTTTTATTACAGGTCCGGCAGCGCTGCCAGCCATATGACGCCGGACGATCTGGACGAATCGCTCTTTGCACAGACAACGCTTCTGCATATGACAGGAATCACACCGGTGCTCAGTCAGGACTGTGCCGATATGACCAGAGCCGCTTTTGATCTGGCGGAAAAACATGGGCTGAAGATCAGCTTTGATCCCAACATCCGCAAAAAGCTCTGGAAAGACAGAGACTTCGGGGACCTGATCCGCAGCCTGACCCTCCGAAGCCATATCGTACTGATGGGACTGGAGGAAGGAGAATTTTTATTCGGCAGCCGCATCCCGGAGCAGCTCGCAAATACGGTATTTTCCAAAGGAAAGGCACAGACTGTCATTCTCAAGGACGGGGCAAACGGCGCTATCGTCATGACTCCGGAGGCAATCACCCCTCTCGCACCCTATCCATGCCATTGTATAGAGCCGATCGGCGCCGGAGACGGATTCAATGCCGGTTTCCTGTCCGGTTTCCTTCAGGGAAAAGATCTCCTCACCGCCGGGCAGATGGGCTGCATCTGCGGCGCACTCGCCACCCAGACACCGGGTGATGTGGAAGGCTATCCAGACGCCATGCAGATGGAAGCCGCATTAAACGGAAACGCTCTCGTATATCGGTAAACTGTAGACAACTCACAAGGAGGTAACAATACTTATGGATATGTACTCTGTCGTCAGCAAAAACCCTCTGCTGGCTATCATGCGCAATGTACCGCTGGAAAAGACGATCGATTATGCCGACGCCGTCGTCAACGGCGGCATTCCATTTTTTGAAGTGGCGCTGAACAGCACACACGGACTTAAGCAGATCCGTATGCTCCGCGATCACTTCGGGGATTCCTGTATGATCGGTGCGGGCACCGCAATCACTATAGAGCGGGTGAAAGCCGCTCTCGATGCTGGCGCCCAGTTTCTGCTCACACCGGGGACACCGCCCGACGTACTCGAATACTGCGCCAGGCATGACATTATGCTGCTACCCGGCGTACTGACGCCCTGTGATGTGGCGACTGCGCTGGAGTTCGGTTTCCGGACGATGAAACTGTTTCCGGCAGGAAGTATGCCCCGCTCTTATGTCAAAGATTTGAAGGGTCCCTTTGACAATACCAACTACATGGCAATCGGCGGCGTCAGCCCGGACAACATTCACGAATTTTTTGAAGCCGGCTGTATCAGCGCCGGCCTGGCAAGCAGCCTGATGCCAAAAAGCGTCGTCGAAAATGGAAACTGGGAAGAAGGCTCCGCCTATATCCGCGATCTTGTAAAAAGAGCGCTCGGACAGTAGATGTCTCCTGAAACAGCCAGAGAATAACCGCAACTATAATCCAGAAATACACAGTATGAAATGGAGGATAAAAATGAAGATCAGAGAAGTCAATACTTATTATGTGCGTCCCAGATGGGGATTTGTGGAGATCATCACTGACGAGGGGCTGAGCGGCTGGGGAGAAGCCGTACTGGAAGGGCATTGTCATGCGGTGCTCGCCTGTGTGCAGGAGATGAAAGATTATCTGCTGGATGCGGACCCGTCCAATATCGAGGACATCTGGACGACATTATACCGGGCTGGCTTTTATCGTGGCGGCGGTGTTCTGATGAGCGCAATCTCCGGTATCGATCAGGCGCTCTGGGACATCAAGGGGAAAGTGCTGGGCGTTCCCGTGTATGAACTGCTCGGCGGGAAATGTCATGATAAGATGAAAGTGTACAGTTGGATCGGCGGCGACCGCCCGAGCGATGTGGGCGCGGCAGCTCTCGAACGTAAAAATGCCGGTTTCACCGCCATCAAAATGAACGCCACCGAAGAACTGCAGATGGTGGATACCTATGATAAAGTCGACGCCGTCCTGGAACGGGTCGCTGCGATCCGCGAGGCCTGCGGAAAATATTTTGGCATCGCCATCGACTTCCACGGCCGTGTCCACAAACCTATGGCAAAAATACTGGCAAAGAAGCTGGAAGAATTTGATCCGATGTTCATCGAAGAGCCGGTACTCTGTGAAAATATGGAATACTTCCCGGAGATCGCAGCCGCCTGCAACATTCCCATCGCCACGGGAGAACGTCTGTTCAGCAAATATGATTTCAAACGGCTGCTGCAGATCGGCGGCGTTGACATCATTCAGCCTGATTTAAGCCACGCCGGCGGTATCACCGAAGTAAAGAAGATCGGCGCAATGGCGGAAGCCTATGACGTGGCGCTGGCGCCTCACTGCCCGCTCGGTCCGATCGCTCTGGCAAGCTGCCTGAATGTGGACGCCGCTTCTTATAACGCAGTCATTCAGGAACAGAGTATGGGCATTCACTACAACGTAGGCAAGAGTGTTCTCGACTACGTCAACAATCAGGAAGATTTCGCATTCGTGGACGGTTATGTAAACCTGCCAAAACTTCCCGGTCTCGGCGTAGATGTCAACAAAGACCTTGTGACGGAAGAAAACAGAACGCCGCATAATTGGAAAAATCCCGTATGGCGGCACAAGGACGGTTCGATCGCAGAGTGGTAAGAATGACCGCCGTCTTTAAGCCCTGTCTGTTACAGCACAAACGCCTCCCCGCGCATTACGCATGAGGAGGCGTTTTCTTTTTCCGATTGTTCCTTTCCGACTGCTCTTTTCTGACTGCTTTTTTCCGGTTTCCTGTTCTTAAAATCCGGCCATCATCAGACCCATAAGCTGGTCTCTCTGTACGGCATCCTGTTTCCCCTTCACACCGGACGCCATTCCCTCCAGCTCCGCCTCACTGGCCGCGATGCGCATGAGTTTTTCCTGAAACTCCCGCTTTTCTTCCTCTGCCTCCCGCGCCCTGCGCTCGGCCTGTGCCTGGCTGCGCAGTTTGATGGCATGTTCCATGGAATCCAGCATCTGTGTCATATTGACCATACTACCTGCCTCCTTTCGTTGATACCAAAGAAGAAACGAGATGGCGCCCGGATACGTTCGGTATCCTCAGGGCGCCATCCATTGCTCTCTGTGTCATTGCCGGTCCTGTCATCACAGGACCATCTGTCATCTCATTCTTATCTGTCACTTTTTATATCGGCTGTTTCTGTCATTTCTTTAGATGCCTTTCAAAACAGCCGCTCATATCAATCGAAAGTGAGATATGCCCCTTTCATCGGACTGGCCGCATGTTCACTGAACAGACGCAGAGCGCCGCTTTTATATCGCAGTTCTCTCGGCTTCCAGTTTTTCCTGCGCTCAGCGAGAATTGCATCGATCTCCTCCGGTGTCTTTCGCTCTCCCTTCACGCCAATGATATTCAGCTTCCGTTCCATGACATCAATCTCAATCAGATCTCCCTCTTCCACAAGTGCGATCGGTCCGCCGTCCGCCGCCTCCGGGCTGCAATGCCCGATGACCGGACCGGTGGATGCGCCGGAGAAACGGCCGTCTGTGATCAGCGCAATGCTCCGCCCCAGTTCCCGGTCACTGCTGATCGCCTCCGAGGTATAAAACATTTCCGGCATACCGCTGCCTTTCGGTCCCTCATAACGGATGAATACGGCATCGCCTTTCTCCACCTTATGTTTCAGCACTGCATCCAGACATTCTTCCTCACTGTCAAACGGTCTGGCCCGCAGCACTGCCCGGAACATTTCTTTCGGACAGGCCGTATGCTTGATGACGGCGCCTTCCGGAGCCAGATTACCGCGCAGTATGGCGATGCTGCCATCTGTGCCGATCGCCCTGTCATACGGACGGATAATATCTTCTTTTGTCACGGCGCAGCCGTAACGCCGGTTGAAATCGTCAAGCCACTTGCCGCAGCGCTCATAGAAGCCACTGCGCTTTAATTCTTCCAGATTCTCTCCCAGCGTCTTCCCGGTCACGGTCATCACATCGAGATGGAGGGAGCCTCTGATTTCCTCCATGATCGCAGGCACACCGCCCGCATAATAAAAGACTTCCGCCGGCCAGCGGCCTGCCGGACGCACATCGAGCAAATATCTGGCACTGCGGTGCAGACGGTCAAAGGTATCCCCCGTGATCTCGATTCCCAGCTCATGGGCGATGGCCGGAATGTGCAGCAGACAATTCGTGCTGCCGGATACCGCCGCATGGACGAGGATGGCGTTTTCAAAACTTTTTATCGTCACAATATCACTGGGTCTCATATGTTCCATGAACGCCAGCTTCACCGCCTGCTTTCCGGCCTGAGCGGCATACGTCAGCAGATCGGGACTCGTCGCCGGCATCAGTGCGCTTCCCGGCAGCGCCAGGCCAAGTGCCTCCGCCATGATCTGCATCGTGGACGCCGTCCCGATGAAGGAGCAGGCGCCGCAGCTTGGACAGGCATTGTGTTTCGCCCAGTTCAGCCTGTCTTCGTCGATCTCTCCCCGCTGGAATTTCGCGCTGTACATACCGAGCTGTTCGAGCGTCAGCATGTCCGGACCGGCATTCATCGTTCCCCCCGGGACGACGATCGCCGGAATGTTGACTCTGCACAGGCCCATCAGATTACCCGGCATCCCTTTATCGCAGCTTGCCAGATAGACGCCGGCGTCAAAAGGCGTGGCGCCTGCCTGGATCTCAATCATATTGGCGATCATCTCCCGGCTGACCAGGCTATAGTTAATCCCGTCCGTCCCCTGGCTCTCACCGTCACACATATCCGTGCAGAAATAACGGGCGCCGTGGCCGCCCGCCTCAGCCGCTCCCTTTTTTACCTCTTCCACCAGAATATCCAGATGCCCGCTCCCCGGATGGCTGTCGCCAAAGGTGCTTGAAATAAACACCTGTGGCTTCGCCAGATCCTCCGGACGCCAGCCTGTGCCGATCCGAAGCGGGTCCAGCTCCGGCGCCAGTTTCCTCATCTTCTGACTCGTCAATTCGCTCATACCCATACCCCTTTCTCCTGCAATCTTATCCTGTCAGATACCCCTGTACATACACAGAGCGGAAACAGCACACCTGCGGTTTCCGCTCTGCATTGCCTTCTTATTTTATTATAAATCAGGCTTTTTCCGCCGTCAATCCACCGTCTCTGACATCGATCCGGATCGTATCGCCGCTTTCCACCGCATCCGCGAGGATGAGTTTCGCCGACAGGGTCTCCACATGCTTCTGGATATATCTCTTCAAAGGCCGCGCTCCATAGACAGGATCGTAGGCACTGTCCACGATAAACGTCTCCGCTTCCGGTGTCAGAGCCACGGAAAGTTCTCTGTCCGCAAGCCGGCGATTCAGGTCGGCAACGATCAGATGAATGATGCCGCCGATATTATCCTTTGTCAGGGGTTTGAACAGGATCGTCTCGTCCAGACGGTTGAGGAACTCCGGACGGAATGCGCCGTGCAGCTCGTTCATCACCTGTTCCTGCGCTTCTTTTCTGATGTTCCCGTTTTCATCGATGCCTTCCAGCAGATGCGGCGCACCGATGTTGGATGTCATGATGAGGATCGTATTTTTGAAATCCACGGTCCGCCCCTGCGAATCCGTGATCCGCCCGTCGTCAAGCACCTGTAATAATACGTTAAATACATCCGGATGGGCTTTCTCAATCTCATCAAACAAAACGACCGCATAGGGTTTGCGTCTGACTGCCTCTGTGAGCTGTCCGCCCTCCTCATAGCCGACATATCCGGGAGGCGCACCGATCAGTCTGGAAACTGAGTATTTCTCCATATACTCGCTCATGTCAATACGGACCATATTGTTCTCATCGTCAAACAGGGCGGCCGCCAGAGCCTTCGCCAGCTCTGTCTTGCCAACGCCAGTAGGACCCAGGAATAAGAATGAGCCAATCGGCTTGCCCGGATCTTTGATCCCTGCCTTGGAACGGATAATCGCCTCCGTCACTTTGGTGACGCCCTCGTCCTGTCCCACGACCCTCCGGTGCAGTTCTTCATCGAGGTGCAGCGTCTTGTTTCGTTCGCTCTCCGTCAGTTTGACGACCGGAATACCGGTCCATCTGGAGATGATCTTCGCAATCTCTTCCTCCGATACATTCTCATGGACGAGTGAAAGTTCACGGCTCCTGATCTCTTCTTCCTCAATCTCCAACTGCTTTTTCAGTGCCGGCAGTCTGCCGTATGAAAGCTCTGCCGCCTTTTCCAGATTTCCCTCCCGCTGGGCGATCTGAATCTCACTGTTGATACTCTCAATCTCTTCCCGCAGTCTTGACAGCTTTTCAATCGAAGCCTTTTCATTGTCCCACTGTGCCTTCCGGTTCTGAAACTCCGCTTTCTGCTCAGCCAGTTCCTGCTGCAAGGCCTCCAGCCGTTCTCTGCTCAGACGGTCGTCCTCTTTTTTCAGGGCGGCTTCCTCGATCTCCATCTGCATCACTTTGCGCTGCAGCTCATCCAGTTCCGTCGGCATCGAATCCAGTTCCGTCTTAATGAGCGCACACGCCTCATCGACGAGATCGATCGCCTTATCCGGCAGAAACCGGTCCGAGATATAACGGTTGGACAGCACCGCCGCACTGACAAGGGCGGCGTCCATAATTTTCACCCCGTGAAAGACCTCATAGCGCTCCTTGAGACCGCGCAGGATCGAGATCGTATCTTCCACTGTCGGCTCCTGTACCATGACAGGCTGGAATCGCCGCTCCAGCGCCGCATCCTTTTCGATATATTGTCTGTACTCATCCAGTGTCGTGGCGCCGATACAATGCAGCTCGCCTCTGGCAAGCATCGGCTTTAACATATTACCCGCATCGAGCGCGCCGTCCGTCTTGCCGGCTCCGACGATCGTATGCAGCTCATCGATGAACAGAATAATCTGCCCGTCGCTGTTTTTGACATCTTCAAGTACGGCTTTCAGCCGCTCCTCAAACTCGCCTCTGTATTTTGCGCCGGCAACCAGTGCGCCCATATCCAGGGCGAATATTTTCTTATCTTTTAACCCCTGCGGCACATCGCCCCGCACAATACGCTGTGCCAGGCCCTCCACGACCGCGGTCTTACCAACGCCCGGTTCCCCGATCAGCACCGGGTTATTTTTCGTCTTGCGGGAGAGAATGCGGATAATATTACGGATCTCACTGTCTCTGCCGATGACCGGATCGAGCTTCTGGTTTCTTGCCCGTTCCACGAGATCCTGTCCGTATTTCTCCAGCGTATCATAAGTCGCCTCCGGATTGTCACTCGTCACCCGCTGATTTCCCCTGACTGTGGAAAGCGCCTGCAGGAAACGTTCTCTCGTAATGCCATATTCCTGCCAGATTGCCTTGATCTCTCTGTTTGGGTACTTCAGCATCGTCAGAAACAGATGTTCCACGGAGACATATTCGTCTCCCATCTGTTTCGCCTCATCTTCCGCACTGATCAGCGCTTTGTTCAGGTCCTTGCCCATATAGACCTGACCGCCCTGCACTTTCACTCGCTTTTCGATCGCCTTCTTGGCCCGGTCCACAAAGTGAGGCGCATTGATCTCCATCTTTTCGATCAGTTTCAGAATCAGACTGTCCTCTATGCTAAGAAGGCTGTATAAGAGATGTTCCTGCTCGATCTCCTGATTGCCATATTCATAGGCCAGCTTCTCACACCGCTCCACAGCCTGCATGGATTTCTGTGTAAATTTTGAAATGTTCATAGCCAGACCTCCTTCGGTTTGTCACTTGTTTAGTGTTTGCATGTTCTACTATTTCTATAACAATTTTCTTTACAGTGACACTATAGCACGCATTGTTAGCCACGTCAAGTGTTGAGTGCTAATTTTTCTGATAATTTTTGCAAACCGTTTGAAATCAATGGTTTGCGCATACTTTGTTTTCCTATAATTGTCCTTTTCAATAGAAAGCTAAATTAGTTAATTACATCTAATTTTGAAAGATACACCCGAACTTCATTATTTACTTCTTTTAATTTATTGTTTATTTCCTCTGTTCGAGCATAGTCTGCATTTGTAAATGTTTCTTTTTCCTTTTGTGGAGCTATATACAACACATTCCATCTTCTTTCAAACACTCCTAACTGTAAGCGGCACAATTTCATGATTTCTGTATATTTATTGAAAAGTTCCTCTGGAATAAAAGGTGCATTTCCATTTAGCGTATCTTGTGCATTTACACAGGATTTGCAAGCAGTGTCATATAATTTGTTATCATGTTCTCTTTTCTTCATCAGCTATCTGCATGGAAAAGCCGCTAGGTATCATTACGCTAATATCTTTTACCATTTCAAACTCCAAAACCACCGAGACATGTTATAACACCCAAAATAACTTGCCAAATGTCTTTCATTTTCATGCTCCTTTTCGATTAAGATGTATGGAAGTATCATATCGCTGTTCAATTTCGCTTGCAATCATATTAAGAATTTTTTTGTCAAGACTAACTGCTTATACTTCTATTATCTGATTGAGAGAACAAATTATAAATGCTTATCCGTATCTCTAGCACCATACAGCAAACGCCGTACTTCCATTATATTATCAATTACCACATAGTAAATAACGTAATTTCTCACATAGATTCTATAATACGGATAGTCTCTCTTTTTTACGGAAACATATGGTTCAAAAGCAAGTGGATTATTCAGCCTTTCCAGAATCGCCGCCTCTACATCATCAATCAAACGCAACGCAGCGTCCTCATTCTTTAAAACATTGGTAATGTAACTCGCTGTACTGATTAAATCCTGTTCAAAAATCGGCAGATAGCGAAGATGATAAACTTTATTTTCCATGTATCGTACTTCTTACATTGCTGAATACGGTTTCATGGGAAAGCCTTTCTTCCGTCATTGCCGCCTGCCTGTCGGCTTCATCAAGTTTCATCTCTATATCATCTGTCAGATTTGCGTATTCCTCCAAGCTCAAAACTACCATAGCTCCGTAGCCATTCTTTGTAAGATAAACAGGTTTTCCACTGTTTACGATAGTTTCAATTTCCGGAAATTTATTTCTAAGGTCAGAAACAGGTCGAATTTGTATCATAATCTAAGCGCTCCTTTTCTATTTATTTTATCCTAATTTTATCAGAATATTATCGCACAGGCAATGCTTATTTATGATTCTTAATTTCCTTTTTTTCATACGGATTATGATTCTGTAGATTCCCCGTTGAGTGTCCGTCTTTATTTTTCAAGACAATATTCTCCGCCTTGATATACCAGTCCACGTCTGCCCCCCCCGAAACATAGCCGTCACCACCGTATCCGCTACAGGATTAGTAATCTCCACCTCTGCATTATAAGCAAACTCCTTTAACGGCACGGCAGCCGGAATACTCACCTGTATCATGCGCCCCTGTCCTCTGGATTTTAAATCGTAAGTGCGTTCCTTAATTTCTTCAGAAACCGTTCCGTCCTCATTCTACTTATGCACCTCACGCCGCAATGCGGAGAACTTAAGCAGCCCGAACGTCTTTTCCTTGTCTGTAATGATTCCATTTGCTAATCTCATAATCTCTGATACCTCCTTACTCTTTTACCATATCGTCAGCAGACAAGATATAGTTCGTGAATCCACGGTTGCCGATTTTGTAACCCTCTGCGGTAATCTTCGGATTGATGAGCCGTACCTTTTCCTCAACCTCAAAATTCTCCCGGCGGCGACAGTCCCCGTCACCGCATCCTCCAGATTAATCAGCGGCAAAACACAACCGAAACTGTCGTGCCTTTTCCCACTTCGCTCTCAATGACAAGCTCTGCCTGATGCAGTGCGGCGATGCGGCTGCACAGAAAAAGCCCCAGTCCGCAGCCTCCTTCCGCACGGCTGCGCGATTTGTCCGCCATATAAAAAGCCTCCGTCACCCGTTTCAATTCGTCCTGCGGAATTCCGCAGCCTTCGTCACGCACGGAGATCCTGCCGCCCTGCGCCGTCACATAGACCGTGCCTCCCCGCCTGCTGGCTTTGATTCCGTTATCGATCAGATTCACGAGCAGACTCTCAAACAGGTCCCCGTCCGCCATAATTGTCTCCATGCCGCAGGTAGTCTGCAGGCAGATGCTTTTCTGTGCCAGATGATAGCTTTCCAGTTCTTCGACGCGGGCCAGAAGCGCCGGCAGATCTGTCTGCTCCAGATAAATGCTGTCATTGTCATAAAGCCCCGTCAGATTCATCAGCTTGCTGCTGAGCCGTTCCAGTCTGCGGCTCTCCTTATAAATATGGGTCAGCGCTCTCCTGCGCTGCTCTTCTCTTACATTGACATGCAGCAGTGTATCACTGTAGCCAATGATCGCAGTCATCGGCGTTTTGATCTCGTGAGCCAGACTGCCCAGCATCTGCCTGCGCTGCTCGGATATTTCTGACAACTGTGTGACCTGCTCCTCAATCCTGTCCGCCATCTCGTTAAAGGCGCCTGCGACAATACCAATCTCATCTCTGGCATCCGCCCTTGCCCGCTGCGCAAGATTCCCCTCACAGATTCCTTCCGCCGCCTGGCGGAGATCCTGCAGCGGCGCCAGAATCTTTTTTGTAATTGCAAATGTCAGCAAAACTGCAAAAAGAGCGCTCCCCAGGTAGAGAACCGCAACCAGGACTGTCTGGAGACGGGTCTCCTCATAAACATCCGAAATATCCGCAACCAACACAAGACTGTAGTTTTTCATTATGGACGAGGGCACTGACTTACCGCTGAGAAGCAGGTAGCGGTTACCCGTTTTCTGAATATAATTCACCGGCTCAAGCCCTTTCCATCTGTCCGCATCAGGGTCACGCATTGTGTATGGTGTCAGATTGCATACTTCTTCCTGATTGCAGAGAAGAATATACTGATCGGCGCCATACTTCCGGATCAAGTAAATCAAATATGCCCGCCTTGTGACATCGCTGTAGCGCTCCATCCCGCTTTTGTCCAGTTCCCTTCCGAGCGCCAGTGCAGTAGACTGTACCTGCTGCCTGTAATTTTCCACTGTCTTCTCTTCATTGTAATGTACGCTGTGCCAAATCAGGATACCGCCGGAAAATCCGCTCGTCAGCAATACGAGTATCGACGTCATCAGAGAAAGTTTTTTCCAGAGCTTCAATCCGATTCCTCCAGTCGATACCCTACTTTGGGGATCGTACGGATCGTGTCGTGAAATCCCAGCTTCCTGCGAAGCTGACCTACATGCACATCCACCGTTCTTGTCTCCCCGGCAAAATCCATCCCCCATACACGCTGCAGAAGTTCTTCTCTGGAAAAAGCCACATTTTTACTCTGTGCCAGTGTCACGAGCAATTCATATTCCAGCGGTTTCAAAGACACATCCTCTCCATGTCTCGTGACGAGATGCTTTTTCAGATCGATGACCACATCCCCGATACAGATCTCCGTATATCCCCGTCCGGTCCGCTTCAGCGCTTTCTCGATTCGCACAAGAAGCTCCAGTACCTCGAATGGCTTGACAATATAATCTTCCGCACCGCTTTTCAGTCCATGCACTTTCGAAAACACATCCGCTCTGGCCGTCAGATAAATGAAAGGGATATGCGCCTTCTGTAAATCCTCCATCAGCGCGAACCCATCTTTGCCCGGCAGCATCACATCGACAAGCGCCAGCGCTGCGTCCTCAGCCTCGCCGCTTCTAAGCAGACGCTCCGCTTCCCGTCCGTCTCTGACCGGCCAGGGCTGATAGCCCGCTGCCTCCAGATTCATGCAGATCAGCTCTGAAATCGCATTGTCATCCTCAATCACCAGCAGTTTCATCCTCTCTCACACCCCTCCATATTTTCATTATCTTATCATATTGCGCTGTGAAAAAAAGCAACGAATTGTAAATTTTGCAAATCGTTTACAATCCGCTGTATATTTTTTACATTGAAATGCGGTATGATAAACATACGGCGGTATACCGGCTGCAAATTGCAAAAGATTCCTAACAGGAAAGAGGAGAGTAATCATGAATAATTATCTAAGAAAGCCAATGATAAGACGGCATCCCGCCATATTTCTCATCGCCACCTTACTGGCCACGCTGCTCACAGGCTGTCAGAGCAGCGTCCGCACAGAAGAAGAACTCGTCGTAGTAAAGGAGACCGAACACACTCAGCGATCTGCCACAGAAGGAGATCTCTCCTCACAGACACAGGCGCCCGACGTATATCAGTCCAGTTTTTCCAGCCCGCAGATCACTGTAGATGCAGACGCCGCCGTCATCGTGCCTGATGCCCCGGGCATCAGGACCAAAAAGGTGACAAGCCGCTTTTTTACCGAGGAGGACTACAATCTGTTTATGCAGACACTGCTTGGCGATACGCGTCTCTGGACCCGGGATTTTGATAAAATGGCGGCCAGCAACGGCTTTACCAAAAGTGAATTGGAAGAAAGAATCTCCGAAGCCCAGAAATTAAAAGATAATCTGGGCGGCGATGCCGACTATCTCGGTAAGGGCATAACGGTTGATGAGCAGATCGCAAAATTCCGCAGCCTGCAGGAAGCCGCCCCGGAGGAACCGATCGTTGTGGAAGTCCCTGTCATCATAGAGGGCAGAAAGCTCTCTCAGACAGAGGACCTTGAATCGCTGTCAGCCTACGCCGTAGCCGGAGACGCACAGTACGATGTCCTCCTTGCCAACCAGACCAGAGACGACTGGCTCTGGACCAGCTTCTGGATTGAAAAAAACGAGCATTCCAGCAATTACCTGTATACAGGTATCACCGACCGTTCCTCTCAGGCCGACTTTCCGGAACTTGACAATCTGAAGACAGCTCCGGAAGAAATCTGGCAGACAGCGGAAGAAGTTCTCAAACAGACCGGATATGATGAGGAATATCTTCCCTGTGGCGGCGAATATTATTTCACTTACCGATCAGACAGGCAAAACGAAGAAATCCAGCACATTGACCTCACCGGATATGGCGTCCATTTTACCAGAGTCGTGGACGGCATCCCCGTCACCTACACCCATCAGGATGGTGGTTCGGTCGCGGATGATGCCGACAGTGTATCATGGCCCAATGAAGCAATGACACTGATCTATAATGATTACGGATTTGCCGGCTTTTTCTGGGACTGTCCATATACGGTCGAAGATCTGTCCGAAGATTATGTATTTCTGCTTCCGTTTGACGAGATCAGAAATGTGTTTGAAAAAATGATTCTGGAGGAATACGAGGACACTCTCGAAGAAGGGCAGACACAGGAAATTATCATTAAAGAAGTACGGCTGGGCTATATGCGTGTCAAAGACAGGGAAACATTGAGTGAGGGGACGCTCGTCCCGGTCTGGGACTTCTTTGGCAGCTGGACGACGACAGGCGGGAGTTTCACGCAGCCCCTCGTGTTCGAAGATTCTTATACAAGTCTGTTCACAATCAACGCCATGGACGGGACCGTGATCGACCGTGACCTCGGTTACTGATTATCTGCGGCGTCCAGGCAAAGGACTGACCGGGCAAGGACAGAACCGGAATACCGGCTCTGCCCTGCCTTTGTCTCTCACTTTACTGCTCCGTCCATCTCTCTGGCCCGTCACGCCGGCACTTACTATCCCAGCACTTTGTATCCCTGATCCTCTACGGTCTTTTTCAGGACATCATCCGACACTTCCTGCGTGAGTGAGACGATGGCTGTTCCCGCCTCATGACTGACTGCCGCCTCCCGCACACCGTCAAGCCCTTCCAGCGCTTTCTTCACCGTCGCCTCGCAGTGCGGGCACATCATGCCTTCAATCTGAATCGTTTTTTCCATTGTCATTTCCTCCTTTTTCGTTTTTGCTTCTATTACCGGTGCCGATCCTGTTTTTGGTCTCGGTTCCGTCACTGTTCTCGTTTCTGCCCCGGTTCGTGTTTCTGTCTCCGGTCCTGCTTTGGTCTCTGTTGTCGTCTCCGGTCCTGCGGTTGTTTCCGGTCCTGCCTCTGTTCTTGCCGGTCCGGCCTTTTTCTGTCTCTTTTTATCATGTTTTGCATCATACATGGAAAACAGATTCAGGCGCAGCGCGTTTGTCACGACACAGAAGCTCGACAGACTCATGGCCGCCGCCCCGAACATCGGATTCAGTTTCCAGCCGAATACCGGAATCCAGATGCCTGCTGCCAGCGGAATCCCGACCACGTTATAGAAAAAGGCCCAAAACAGATTTTCATGGATATTTTTCAGTGTCGCCCGGCTTAAACGAATCGCCGCCGGCACATCTCGGAGTCTGCTCTTCATAAGCACTACGTCCGCCGCATCGATGGCCACATCCGTCCCCGCACCGATGGCGATCCCAATGTCCGCCCTCGTCAGCGCAGGCGCATCGTTGATGCCATCCCCAACCATCGCCGTCTTTCCCTTTTCCCTCAATTCCCGGATCACCGTTTCCTTACCATCCGGTAACACGCCTGCGATCACCTCGTCCACGCCCGCCTGTGCGCCGATGGCTTTTGCCGTCCGCTCATTGTCACCGGTCAGCATCACGACCCGGATTCCCATATTCTGCAGCTCTCTGACCGCCTGTGGACTGTCCTCCTTGATCACGTCCGCCACTGCGATCATCCCAAGCAGCTTATTCTCGCCCGCAAAATAGAGCGGCGTCTTCCCTTCCTGTGCCAGGCGGTCCGCTTCGCTCCGCATTTTCTCCGACACTGTTGTCACTTTTTTGATAAATGCCTCATTGCCGCCATAGAGGGATCTCCCCCGCAGCGAGGCCGAAAGACCATTGCCCGGAAGCGCCCGGAAGTCCGTCACTTCCTCTGCCTGCAGATTCTCTTCCCCGGCTCTCAGCAGGATCGCCTTCGCCAGCGGATGTTCACTCTTCCGTTCCAGTGCGAATGCCAGCCGCAAAAGTTCCGTTTCACTGATCCCGTCCGCCGGTATGAGATCGGTCACTTTCGGTTCCCCGTTCGTGATCGTCCCCGTCTTGTCAAGCGCCACGATCTCCACTTTGCCCGCCTCTTCCAGCGATACCGCTGTCTTGAATAAAATACCGCTCCTGGCTCCCATCCCGTTACCGACCATGATCGCCACCGGAGTGGCAAGACCAAGCGCACAGGGACAGCTTATGACAAGCACCGAAATGCCCCGCGCCAGAGCAAAGCCGATACTCTCTCCGGCCAACAGCCAGATGACGATCGTTGCCAGCGCAATGGCAATGACTACGGGCACGAATACCCCTGACACTTTGTCGGCGACTTTGGCGATCGGCGCCTTTGTCGCCGCTGCGTCACTGACCATCTGAATAATCTGTGAGAGTGTCGTATCCTCTCCTACACGGGCAGCCTCACATTTGAGAAAGCCGGACTGGTTGACCGTAGCCGCCGAGACCATATCTCCCGCTTCCTTATCTACAGGGATACTCTCCCCGGTCAGAGCCGATTCATTGACGGCGCTGCTGCCCTCCACAACGATACCGTCCACCGGTATATTTTCACCGGGGCGCACGACAAAAATGTCACCTTTTTTCACCTGCTCCACGGCGACCTGCCGTTCCACTCCGTCTGCCAGGATGACCGCCGTCTTCGGCGCCAGCTTCATCAGCCCTTTCAGCGCATCTGTCGTCTTCCCTTTGGAGCGCGCTTCCAGCATTTTTCCTACTGTGATCAGTGTGAGAATCATCGCCGCCGACTCGAAATAAAACTCGTGCATATAAGCCATGACCATATCCATGTTGCCTTTTGCCTGTGCATCTGTCATGGCAAACAAGGCATACGTACTATATACAAACGAGGCGCCGGCGCCCAGCGCCACAAGCGTATCCATATTGGGCGCACGGTGCAGCAGACTTTTGAATCCACTGACAAAAAACTTCTGATTGATGATCATCACGGCAACGGTCAGCAACAGTTGCAGCAGTCCCATTGCCACATGATTGTCAGCGAAAAACGACGGCGCCGGCCATCCCCACATCATGTGCCCCATGGAAAAATACATGAGCACCAACAAAAAGCCCAATGAATAGAGCAAACGTTTTCTCAGTTCCGGCGTCTCTCTGTCTTTCAGCGGGTCACCGGCATCCGCTGACGAAGTCTCTGCCGGAGTGTGCACACGGTCTTTGGCAGAGGCGCCATAGCCAGCTTCCTCCACCGCCGCAATGATCTCATCCGCCGCCGCACTTCCTTCCACACCCATGGAATTGGTCAGCAGACTGACCGAACAGGATGTGACTCCCGGTACTTTTGATACTGCCTTTTCCACACGGGCGCTGCAGGCTGCACAGCTCATTCCCGTTACCATATATTGTTTCATCATTGCCTCCCCGGGCAGACCGCCCGTCCAATCGTCCTGTCATTCTATCAGTTTTACCAGTGTGCCCACTTTCCCGCACATCCAGTCATTTCATCAGTTTTTGCAGCGCCGCCAGCAGCTCATCAATCGTCTCGTCCCGCCCTTCTCTGATGTCTCTGGCCACACATGTCCTGATATGTTCTGCAAGCAGTTCCCTGTTAAACGCATTCAACGCCGCATTGACCGCCGCCACCTGTACGAGAATGTCCGTACAGTACGCATCCTTCTCCACCATGCCCTTAATGCCCCGCACCTGGCCCTCGATCCGGCTGAGACGGTTGAGCAGGCTCTTGTACTCCGCTTCCGGACGCTCCTTTGTCTTCCGACCTTGTGACAGCTCTTCCGGCGGCGCTTCCGATCCTTTATCCATAACTCAGCTTCCTTTCCTGTTCCATTCTCTGCTCTATAATATACCCCTATGGGGTATATGTCAAGTAAAATATGATCTCTGACTCCGGGACCCAAAAAAAGTGCAGAGATGCGGATCGCTCCGCAGCCCTGCACTCGTTTTTCCAATATCACTCTGTCTATGTAACTTTTCCTGTATCATTATTCGTTAAGCATACTCTGTACTGCTTGCCAGTTGATGACAGGCACGTTTTTCTGCATACCCGCCGCCGCTTTGCCAGCCTTGATATTGATCTGTATAATATTCCAGATCAGTACGATCACAGCGATGGCCAGACCCGCGCCAAAGATGCCTGCAGCGAGCTGCAGTGTCATAAATTCTTCTTCCGTGAAGTAATGTCCGATCACGGCGATGATACTGAAAAATGCGCCCACGAGCGTGATCACGATCGGGTTTTCAAACATTTTATTCTTCAAACCGGATACGCCCCATGACTGCGGTTTATGGCAGTGCGGACATTCATCTCTGAACTTCGTGGAGTAAATCTGCCTCTCCGTCGCATCTTTATGAACGGTCTTCAACTCTTTTACGAGATTCGCATGTGCCCTTTCATGTAATTTTACAGTCTCCTTCTCCGTAAGCACGTTAAAATTACTGCTGTGCTCCGCCTCCCCTGTGATCGTGGCTGTCAGCAGCCCGCTGTCCTTCATACAGTGCTCACACTGAAAGGAATACGGTACCTCTGTGCTCTCGGTTCTTTTGTGTTTGTAATACGTTGACATTGTCAATCACTCCTCCTATATATTATGATTTAAAAATTTTTACTGCCCTCTTCATATTTTCAATGATGCCTACCTGGAACGGACACCGCTTCTCACAGGCCCCACAGGCAATGCACTCCTGTGCCTTATGTTCCAGCAGAGCGTAATGCTCCCGTACAGTCTCCGGCACTTCCCCTTGTGCCACCGCCAGATTCAGAAATTTCGTGACACTGGCCACGTCGATACCTTTCGGGCACGGAGCACAATGGCCACAGTACATGCAGTGCCCCTGCCAGCTGATCTTCGGAAACAAGGCCAGTGCAGAGGCATAGTCTTTTTCCTCCTCCGCTGCGCTTTCGTAGGCAATACTCTTTTCCAGATCTTCGATTGATTTCGCGCCGGACATGACCGCCGCCACCGCCGGACGCGTCAGAGCATAATTCAGACATTGGAATACCGTCAGCCCTTTACCCGCAGGGGACAGCTCTCCATTCAACAGGTCGCCGCCGCCAAATGCCTTCATGACGGTAATCCCCACGCCCTTCCGCTGACATGTCTCATAGAGCCTTTGTCTGTCCGGGTCCATATTCAGCAAAGGTTTTTCATAGCTCTCCGGCGCCCAGAGCGACTCCACGTCCTCATTGGCCGGAAGCAGATCATAACAGGGATTGATACTGAACATCAGCACATCAATCAGACCACTGTCCACGGCCGCCTGCGCAGCCTGAGGATTATGACTCGACAGGCCGATACAGCCTATCGTTCCTGCTTCTTTCAGCTCCAGTGCATACCGCATGACCGGTCCTTCTTTGATCTGCCGCCAGTCTTCCATCGAATCCACATAGTGAATCATGCCGATCTCCACGCGATCCGTCTCCAGTCTCCGAAGCTGATCTTCAAACCCTTCTTTTACTTCCTCCATCACTCTCGTCCGCTTATACTGTCCGTCTTTCCAGACGGTACACAGATGGGCCTGCAAAATGAACCGCTCTCTCCTGCCGCGCAGCGCCTTTCCCAGTCCGCAGCGCAGCTCCGGATTGGGCGCATACAGATCGATGCAATTCACGCCTTCCCGGTCCATCACATCCACAAACTGCCGGATCTCTTCCTCCGATTTTCCGACAAAACCTTCACAGCCGATGCTGATCTCGCTGACCATATACTCTGTCTTTCCCAGCCTCCGATACTTCACGGCTCCCTGTTCCTCCTTCACTCTGTTTCCCGGTTGTCTGCAAACCGTTTTTCCTGCCTGCTTTCCGTTATCTCTCCTGTGCACGGGACAGCGACAATGGCAGCTCCAGTCCGTTACGCCGAAGTAAATCTTCGTCCGTCAGTAATTCCCGTGTCTCTCCTTCTTTTACAATCTTACCCTCCGAAAGCAGAATGGTCCTCTCACACGTATCCCAGATCAGATCCAGGTCATGTGAGGCGACGATCTTCGTTCCCGCCATTTCCCGGATCACCGTAATCAGATTGCGCCGGTTCCGGGGGTCCAGCGCCACGGAAGGCTCATCCAGTAAGATCGTATCCGGCTCCATCGACAGAATCGTGGCGATAGACGCCAGCTTTTTCTGCCCTCCGCTCATCCGGTAGATCTGCCTGTCTTTCAGATGCGCAATATGTACCTGTTCCAGCGCCCGCATCACTCTCCGGTCCACTTCTCTTGTATCATATCCATAACTGCGGGGGCCAAAAGCCACATCTTCATATACGGTCGAGAGAAACAGCTGGCTCTCCGAATCCTGAAAAACATATCCTGTCCCCGCCCGGATCTGCGAAAGATGCTTCTTCTCCACGGTCAGTCCGTTCACCTTTACCTGTCCGTGATAGTCCGGAAGCAGGCCTACCAGTAATTTCAGCAGCGTAGATTTCCCGGCGCCGTTCGCACCGATCAGACCGACTGACTCTGACTCTCCAACTGCAAAACTCACATCGGACAATACTTCTCTCACTCCATCATAGGAATACGTCAGATGCGCTGCTTCTATCATTCCTCTCTCATCCCTTCTCCAAGTCCCGAATCCCTTTTACTCAAAACAGACCGCCCACGAGCCGGAACAAAGGGACAGTGCGCAGCAGGCAAAACGCTGCCAGCCACAATACGGTATACAGAAAGCTGATGCCAAAAGAACTCTTGTCTTCTGATGATTCATACGGAAATTCATTGTCATATCCGCGCAGCAGCATACTGTCATACACGTCCTGCGCCCGATCCATACTGCGAAGAAGCAACATGCCCGCAAAAGATCCCCACGCTCTGATGTGAATCCCTCTCTGCCCGGCGGCGCGCAGCGTATACGCCTGCATCATTCTCTGTGTCTCTTTCAAAAGCACGATCAGATAACGATATGTCAGCAACAGTACCGTCACGGCTCCTCCCGGGACGCCGACTCTGCGCAGCGCCATACATATTCTGCCGATCCCGGTCGTCATCATCAGAAAATATGCCGCATACACAGTCAGGGCGCCTTTGACAAACAAAGTGGCCATCCACACCATTCCGCCTGTTACAGACAACATTCCCATACAAAATACGACATCTCTATCATAAAACAAATTGGCACCGCCAATCAAGACCAAAGTAATAAAAATATATTTTAATCTGCAAAATCCCCGCCAAAAGGACAATTCCTCCCATATCGCCGTGACAATCAGATAGAGTGACATACTGAGCAGCCCTGACAGTTCATATTTGGGAAACGATATAGTCACAAGCAAAAATGCCATGCAGACGATCAGCCGGGCCGCCGGATGGACCCGGCTCCTTCGACTCCTGTCGTCCGCCAGTGCATCCGCCTCATGCAGAGCTGCAATCGCCGTCTGTAATCGGTTCATTGCGGACGATTCCTTTTGTTTTTAAAAAGCCGCAGCGCATAGCAACAGGCGACGCAGACTGCGATCACGGCAATCCCGCCGAGAATGCCGGAACAGGAAGTCCCCAAAGCGGTACCGCCTCCGGCAAATCCATAATCCGGCAACACCGCCGTCACCTCCTGCACATTGGCGGCGGCCTCATAAATGCCTCCCGCAGCGTCCAGCTCCGCCGTACCTGCCACTCTCTCCAGCGACCACTCCAGCCCGTCCGGACTGGCAGATGCCGCCAGAGACAACAAACCTCCAATCGCAAGTGCGGACACTGCCAGGGTCGCGATCGTCTGCCGCAGGCTGAATCTGTCTCCTGCCGCCACCGGCCGCCTCCCTGACCACTGCGGCTCCGCTTCCTCCGCCAGGCGGCCGGGACCCCGTGCCCCGCCATGAGAGCCCCACAGGACAGACGGCCTGACCTCATAGAGAAAAACGAGCACCGCCGCCGTAATCAGTCCTTCCACAAGACCGATCGCCAGATGGATTGGCTGCATCGCTGCCAGAAAAAGGCCAAATGGAAGCTGCGTAATGCCGGAGGCAAGCGTCTCCAGCGTCACGGAAAACGCTCCAAGCTGTAAAGACAACACACAGCCGGCTATAGACGCCGCAAATATTTTACGCCTTGACATCCCGTTTTTCATCATAAGCTTCCAGATCACCAGACCGCCAAAAAAGCAGCCATAAAAAGCCATATTCCATATATTGGCCCCAAGCGCCAGCAGGCCGCCATCCGCAAAGAGCAGACACTGAATGACAAGCACACCGATCATGGTCAGAAACCCCGCCTCAGGTCCAAGCACAGACGACAGCAGCATACCGCCGCACAAGTGTCCGGATGAACCGGTTCCCGGTACGGTAAAATTAATCATCTGCGCGGCAAAGACAAAGGCCCCCATCACTCCCATCACCGGAATTTTCTCCGGCTGTTCCAGCTCTCTCACCTTTTTTGCCGAGTAGCACATCGCAGCTCCGGAACATACATACATGGTCCCGGCCACCGCCGGCGACATCAGTGCATCCGCCATATGCATACCTGTTTCCTCCTGTTCTTTCTCTCATCATTTACTTTTACTGCCGTTCTTTCCTATCCTGGTCTGCCGCCAGCCTGGCAAGCAGTTCGTACGCCTGTGAAAATGCCAGGCCATGCTCCGCGCATATTGTGACAATGCTGTCATATTCCGGGTAATACCGCTTTCCGTCTGCTGTCTCGCAGACCTTGACCTGCGCTTCCCCATATCCCGTTTTCAGCGTCATCTGTTCCCGCGGAAGCACTGTGCGTTCCATCCGCACGCGGCGAATCCCGATCGTCGTCGTCTCCGTAAACAGAATCCGCTCCAGCTCGGGAATATCCTCCTGCGCACAGATGACATTGAGCTGCCATGCAGGCCTGTTCTTTTTCATGTAGACCGGCATATAATGAACATCTCTGGCTCCGGCCTGAAACAGCCGTTCCATCGCATAGCCAAGCATCTCGCCGCTGCTGTCATCAATATTTGTCTCCAGTTTCCAGACCGCATCCCTGTTTTGATCGCTGCCTGCGCCTGCCTGCTCCAAGGGCACCGCTTCGACCAGCATCGCCCGCAAAATGCTCGGACGTTCATAATTACGCTTTCCCGCTCCCATGCCTGCCTTTAAAATCTTCCACTGTCTGGGTAGCCGCTCCGCTGTCCGCACTGCCGCTACGATCGCCGCGCCCGTAGGTGTCACAAATTCGCCCCGGACGTCAATGATCTCTATTCCAATGCCATGGGCTGATAAAATTTGAGCGACTGCAGGCACCGGTACCGGCAGGACACCATGCTGGCAGCGGACTGTCCCCGTCCCCTCGCAAAGTCCCGGCACAATCACATCCGTAATCTCCAGATCATCAAGACAGAAGGCCACCGCCACAATGTCCACGATCGAGTCGATCGCTCCCACCTCATGAAAATGCACTTCCGATACCGGTACATCATGCGCCCTGGCTTCCGCCTCCGCCAGGATCGCAAAAATACGCTCCGCTGTCTGCCGCGCCCGCGCCGTCATCCGGCACGCCGCAAGAATCTCCCGGACCTCCGCAATACCTCTGTGTTCATGAGAATGATGCCCTTCCGGTGTATGCGCATGATTGTGATCGTGCTGCTCTTCCTGCGAATGCGCATGATTGTGATCGTGCTGCTCTTCCTGCGAATGCACATGATTGTGATCATGATGTCCTTCCTGCATATGCGCATGATTATGATCATGCTGCTCCCCATGTGTATGTCCATGCCCATGCAGATATTCCATATCATGATCGTGGTTTTCATGAGCCGCATCGAGCGCCACATGGAAATCGCAGCAGTCGATTCCCGCCTTTTTCACCCTGCTGATCTCTATGGAAAACCCCTCTGCCGGAATACTGTCCAGCGTTTCCATAAGCCGCCCCTTATTGGCGCCAAGATCAAGCAGGGCAGCGACCATCATATCTCCGCTGATGCCCGCCTGACATTCCAAGTATAATGTATTTGACATTTCTATTTCCTTTCCGATCCGTATTCGGGTGGCATAAGGGATTGCTTTTCTCTGATACTATAAAAGAGACTACAAAACCTCGTTCATACTCCCTGTCCGGTACCCCTGCAGATCCAGTGTCACATAACGAAACCCATACTCTTTCAGGCTGGTCACGATTTTCTCACGGGTCTCTCCCTGTATCAGTCCGTCCAGCTCCTCCGGCAACAGTTCGATGCGCGCCATCGTCCCATGAATGCGTACACGAAACTGGCGAAAGCCAAACTGCAGTAACAGAGATTCCGCTCTCTCCACCATAGACAGTTTTTCTTCCGTGATCGTCTCCCCATACACAAAGCGGGATGCCAGACAGGCGAATGAGGGTTTCGCCCATGTGCACAATCCCATCCGCTTTGACAGATACCGGATATCCGCTTTCGTCATCTCCAAGTCCCGCAGAGGACTTCTGATCCCAAGCTCGGCCACCGCCCGCAGACCCGGCCTGTAATCCCCCATATCATCCAGATTCGAGCCTTCAATCACTGCCGCCATTTTGTTTTCCCCGGCCAGCACCTTCATCGTTTGCAGCAGTTCTTTTTTGCATATGTAACATCTGTCCTGCGGGTTTTCATAAAATGTTTTCCGTTTTTGTATCTCCGAGAGGAACGTGATCTGCCGGATTCCCTCTTGACTGCAAAATGCCTTTGCCTCCTGCAATTCCCGCTTCGGGAACAGGCAGGAACAGGCCGTCAGTGCGACCACCCGCTCTCCCAGTACCTCATGGGCCGCACGAAGCAGAAACGTAGAGTCTACCCCTCCGGAAAATGCCACTGCCGCGCTGCCAAGCTCCCGCAGATACTCCCGCAGCCGTTCCAGTTTGCGCTCTGCCCCGGGACTTGTCTCCATGCTGTCTGCTGCCGGCTCTCTTTCCGGCGCATCCTTTCTGTCTCTCTCTGTCCGCGCTCTCTCATCCACTGTCCCGACCTCCTCTTTCAGCCAGACGGTTGATCTGTGTAGCCATATATCCCGCCCCATAGCCATTGTCAATATTGACGACTGCCACGCCGTTGGCACAGGAATTGACCATCGTCAGCAGCGCCGACAGGCCGTGCATACTGGCCCCGTAGCCCACGGATGTGGGCACCGCGATTACCGGATTGCTCACAAGACCGCCGATCACACTGGCAAGCGCGCCCTCCATACCGGCCACTGCGATCACGCAGTGGGCAGACTGTATCGTATCCAGACACGACAGCAGCCTGTGCAGTCCACTGACACCAATGTCATAAATCCGTTCGACGCTGGCACCGAAATATTCTGCCGTCTGTGCCGCTTCCTCTGCCACCGGAATATCCGCTGTGCCTCCGCTGCACACCGCGATCTTACCGATCCTTTTTTTATCCGGCTTTTCTATTTTCAATATCCGGGAGATCTCATCATAGGCAATTCCCGGCACTGCCTCTCTCACTGCCTCATACTGATGAACGCTGGCTCTCGTCCCGAATGCCTCTCCGTCAGCCTCATACAGTTTCCGGTAGATAGAGACCAGATGGGCATCCGCTTTTCCGCTGCAATAAATCACCTCCGGGAACCCGGACCGTACTTCCCTGTGTGAATCCAGTTTCGCATACCCCAGCTCTTCAAAAGGCTGCTTCCTGAAATACCGCTCTGCCTCCTCCACGGACAGCCGCCCCATTTTTACCTGTTCTAAGACTTCCCTTGCTTCCATTGGGAAACACCTCTTTCTTAATGATCTGAATCCGGTCTCTCACTCCATCAAAACATCCCCGCTATGTATTGGCCGCAGTCTCTCTCCCATGATCGGTTTCATAATCCCATAGGCAGCCTGGCCCGTACAGTGACCGGTATAAAATATCGCCCCTGTCTCCGCCAGCGCTTCGGCGATCGATTCTATCATTTTAATATCCTCATTGGTATAATCCTCTCTCTGCATCAAGTGAAATCCACTGACAACAATGTCCGGCATACCGCCAAACAGTTCTCTGTATCTGTCCAGAATATTGAAGATGCCATTATGCGCACAGCCTGACAGCAGAGTACGCCGGTCTCCCTGTGTAACAACAAGGCATTGCTCATGGTCAAACGAATCCTGCACAAACACACCACCCTCACGCCGCTTCAATTCCCGGTTCCCTTTGGACGGATATTTGCTACCGGTAATATCGGAAAATAAAAACAATTCCTCGTCGACAGCCATTTCCCGATCTGCGATCACGACCTGCGGCAGACGCAGAATGTCCTTGTCAATGCCAATATATTTTTCGCCGTCACTTTTCAAATGATAATATTCCGCCGCTGCGGAAGGTCTGACATAAATGGCGGCGTCCGGGTTCTTTTCTGAAAATGCCTTCAGACCGCCCCCGTGATCATAATGCCCATGACTTAAAACAACCGTATCGACCTGCTCCAGATCCACACCCAATACCCGTGCATTGTCGATGAACATCTCTGACGCCCCACTGTCTATCAACAGTCTGTGCCTCTCTGTCTCGACATACAAGCTCAGTCCATGTTCATACCCACAATCCGCATTCCCCGGCGAGTCTTCGACTAATGTGATCATCCGCATACCGATGCCCATCCTCTCTGTTCTGTCCACAATGGATATGAAATAAAATCAATGCAATCTTTAGTATTATACAACAAAACTGTAGCAATGCACACAAAATTATTGATAAAAATCTACACTTTTACCACAATTTTACGATTGCTCTTTTGAGCGCAAGTTCGTATAATCAATACATCGGAGGTAAAAAATTATGAAAAAACAAAAAATTATGGCACTGATGATGATGCTCTCTGTTGGACTGATGCTCACAGCATGTGGAACCAAAGAAAGCACAGATGCACCACAGACACAGGAAGAGACGACGGCAGAGACAGAGACCGCCGCACCGGAGACAGAGGAAGAAGAAACAGAAGAAACGGAAATAACAGAAGAAGAAACGACAGCTGATGAGACAGAAGTCGCAGCTGCTCCTGAAATCATACAGTTTACCGTAGATGTAACAGATAATTTCGCCGCAGACGGCGGCCGCATTATCGGAAATACTTCTTCCGAGCAGAGTTACAGCGGTATCGTGGAGCTCAATGTGGATGATACACTGCGCCAGAAAGCCGCAGACGAGATTGAGGTTGGTAAAACGTATGTATTTACGGTAGAGCCGATGATGACCATGTCCATCCCGCCTCAGGTACTGGCAACAGACTTTGTCCCGGCGACAGAGGAAGATATTCAGCAGTTGGAAGAGGTAAGAGAAAAGATCTCCAATTTCAAAGACTGCATGGAATCTTACCAGTCAATGTCTCTGGAAGAGATCATTCAGGACGCAAATTTCAACTATGCGCTCTGGACACAGGAAGAGATCGCAGAATTTCTTACGTTCATAGAAGAAAAAGGATACAGTGATGATTCTGATATTACCTGCTTTGTAAAACAGAGAGCCGACTTAAACGGCAGCGTTCCTGGCGACGCATAAATTAATATCAGCAAGAAAGGAATCGCGTCTTCGCGATTCCTTTTTTATGGTACCAACATCTTTACATCCGGCATCTCTCCCACCAGCTCTTTCGCCTGCTCAATCGCCGTATCATGAATGCAGATAACAAATATAATTTTTTCTTTTGACTCGGAGTCAAACATCCTCTTAAAAAACTTCTGTTCCTGCCATTTCACAAAATAAGAAATCCTGTTTTTCAATAGCAGCTTTTCGATCTCTTCCTTTTGCTTTAAATTATAAACCTTACAAAACGCCACTTCGTTATTGACTTTAACGCTTGTCAGCTCTGTGGACTCCGCTCCCCGTATGCTGCTGGAAACCTGGCCCGAGCTGCGCCCTGATCTCGCTCCCGTATATTTCGTACCAAACACTGTCCTCACGCCTCCGAAACAGCCATAGGCTCTATGGCATTTTGTACGTTATTTTGTACATTATCCTGTACTTTATCCTCTGACAATGGCTGACTCTGTACCTGCGCCGCCTGTGTGGTAATCTCTGACTGCTGCGGCTGTCTCATAATCCTGGCCGCATTTCTCCTGCCCATCGCCATCTGAGAGGCAATGATTCCCGCAAAATCCCTGCTCGTTCCCGGACGCAGCGGGTTCGTATTTTCAGAAGAGCCCGTATAACCGATCTTGCTTTTCAGCGCATCATTCGGTATTGCATTTATCCTGTCCAGACTTCTGGAACTGACACGATTGGTATTATAAATATAGGTAGGATAGACCGCACCGATTCTCATACATATGCCCCTTTCTCATTTATCCCGTACTGCTTTACGCATCCATTTTACCACTTTATTTTTTGAACTGCAATCATAAAAATAAACCCGATAACTGCTCCCAGACAGTTGAGAAGAATATCATCCACGTCAAAGGCGCCAAAAGCGCTGAGCAGCTGGAACAGCTCGATCCCTGTCACGAACAGAAACACGGCCGGCAAAAACAGCAGAAAGTCTCTCTTCTTTGGGAATGCCAGCGGATACAAAGCCCCGTAGGGGACAAAAATTAATATGTTTCCAAACAGATTCTCAAAACTGTTCAGCCGGTCATAATACCGGATATACATGCGGATTGTCTTAAACAGTGTAAAGTTGGCACTGCTCAGTCCCTCCCACACCACATCTTTCCTCCAGTGTGCCATAATATCCCGCAGCTCACTGTAAGGATACTTAAATATGATCAGTCTTATGATGATCAGTACATACAGAAAAAATATCCATTTCCATTTCTTTCCTTTACCATATTCCTTTATTCTCATAAAAGCTCCTATCATTGTACCTGACTTCCACAAGAGCCAGCCCTTTCGCGGGTGCCAGTTCTCCTGCGTTCTCTCTCAGTCCTTTGTCCATGATAGTCTTGATATCCTCCGGTTTCCTCTCCCCTGTGCCCACCTTCAAAAGCGTGCCAGTCAAAATTCTGACCATATGATACAAAAAGCCGTCTCCATCATAAGTAAACTGTATCTCCCTGCCCACTCTCTCTATCTGAATATCATCTATCGTCCTCACCGTTGACTTTTTCCCCTTTTTGGCAGAGGTGAATGCCTGAAAATCATGAATGCCGATCAGATAACGGGCCGCTTCCCGCATCGCCTCCACGTCGAGCCGATCCGCAAACTCATATACATATCTTCTCTCAAACACCGGCGGAATATCCGCATTCCACACACGATACAAATACGTTTTCCCCACTGCGTTCAGCCTGCTGTGAAATCGTTCCGGCACTTCCTCCACTGATATGACACTGATGTCATCCGGAAGATATTGATTCATCTGTCTGCCGATCTCCCTGCATGACATCTGTGTCACTGCATGGAAATTTGCCGTCTGCCCATATGCATGGACGCCGGCATCCGTTCTTCCGGAGCCAGTGAGCTCTGTCTTTTGCCCAAACATTCTTGTGAGCAAACGCTCCAGTCTGCCCTGTATCGTATTGTCCGTGCTCTCCTGTCTCTGCCACCCCTGATAACGTGTACCCTCATACTGTAAGATTATCTTAAAATTACGCGCGCGCTCATTCATCCTTTTTCAGTATTTCCCTGTCTTCCTCGTCAAAATGACGAAATCTGTCCAGCCCCGCGGCCAGAATACAAATGCTCGTCTTCAATGTATTAAAAACACCCGCCTGATACATATTGATCACAATGATGCCGATCGGGACAGCAAAGATCATCCCCAACACACCCGCACATTTATAACCGATAAACAACAGAATCAATGTCGGCAGCGGTGCAATCCCCATCGAATCCCCCACGATCTTTGGCTGAATGATCTGTCTCACGAGCTGTCCCCCACCCCAGATCACAAGCAGCCAGAGCGCCATCTCATAATCCGCGCTCAGAAACTTGATCAGCGCCCACGGGATAAGCACTGCGCCTGTTCCAAAAAACGGCAGAAAGTCCAGGACTGCCACCAGAAATGCCACCAGCAGTGCAAACGGAATCCGCAGTAACAGAAAGCCGACAAAGAGCAGCAGAAACATCCACAGTTCGATCTTAAGCTGTGCCTTAAAGTAACCGCCGACCGCATTTTTCAGACTGCCAATTACGATCTGCCATTTATCCTGGATCATTTTCGGCATACACCGGCGCCAGAACTGGGCGATCGCTTCCTTTTCCGCCACAAAGAAATACGCGGAGAGAATGCACATGATCACATTGATCAGCATCCCCGGAAGATTTTTGGCAAAGTTGCTCACCGCATTGACGGTAGGCGTCCCGATGCTTCCGACCAGATCCGCGATATAGCCGTCCATCTCCTGCCCGATCTTTACAATATTGGCCTTTGCATCTGCCGGCAGGCCGTCGTAAATGATGTTCAGATTCTGCCCGATCTCCCGGAAGTCCTCCTCCAGTTCATCCCATAACTGGGGCAATATTTCCACAAAGCCGATCCCCGCGCTGATCAGCTTCGCCACAAGCAGGTAGCCTGCCAGAATGACAAGCGCAATCACCGCTACAATAACAAACGCCGAACCTGCCTTTCGTTTAATCCGCAGCTTCTCTTCAAAAAACCGCACGAGTGGATTGGCGATCGCCGCGATCATCCAGCCGATAATAAAGGGCAGGAAAAATACGATGATCCCCGGCACCACATAGATACATAGCAGCAGACCAAGCAGCGCAAGAAAAAGATTTAAAAATACTTTGCTGTACCGTTTCACAGGCTGACGCATCAGATTTCCTCCTTGTCTCCCTTATCCAGTGACATAAATATCGTCTCTTTCTCTGTCTCCGCCTGCAGATATTCGTCCAGCAGCGCATAGATCTCATCACGCCCCTGCTTTGTCTGTGCGGAAAAGGGAATGATCCGCGTATTCGGTGAGGCAGCCAGGCCATCCCTGACCGCCTTCACCTGCTTTGATACCTGACTTCTCTTTATTTTATCCAGCTTTGTGGCAATGACTATCGGCTCATAATTCTGATATTTGATCCATTCGTACATCGCCCTGTCGTTCTCAGAAGGTGTATGCCGGATGTCTACCAGCAAAAAGACCGCACGCAGCATCTGTGATCTTTGCAGATACCGCTCGATCATCGCTCCCCATTTCTTCTTCGTCTCCTCGCTCACTCTGGCATAGCCGTAACCGGGCAGATCGACAAAATAGAGTTCGCCATTGATATGATAAAAATTGATCGTCTGTGTCTTTCCGGGCTGTCCGCTCGTCCGCGCCAGGGATTTTCGATTCATCAGGGCATTGATCAGAGAAGATTTCCCTACATTGCTCTTCCCCGCAAACGCCACTTCTATATTCGTATGTTCCGGCACAGTACTTGTAATGCCGCATACTGTCTCCAGCTCCGCGCTTTTGATCTTCATCCTGTCTCCCTCACCGCCGCTTTCTCACTCAAAAGATGCCTGACTGCGTTTTTTTCCAAGCGCATGTTTCAGCACCTCTTCCATATGCGCTACATAGACGATCTCCACGCCGGATTTGATTTCCTGCGAGATTTCCTCCACGTCCTTTTTATTCTCCCGCGGGACGAGCACCTTCTTGATACCTGCCGTCTTAGCCGCAAGGATCTTCTCTTTCAGTCCGCCAATCGGCAGCACCCTTCCCCGCAGTGTGATCTCTCCCGTCATGGCGACCGAAGCATAGACCGGCCTTTTCGTCAATGCAGAGAATACTGCCGTCGCCATCGTGATACCCGCGCTCGGCCCATCCTTTGGCACCGCTCCTTCCGGTATATGAATATGAAAATCATTTTTCCTGAAAACATCGGCCGCTATTTTATGCTCCCTGGCAACCGAGCGGATAAAGCTGATCCCTGCGATCGCAGACTCTTTCATCACCTCTCCCATCTGTCCGGTGAGATCGATCTCACCCTTCCCCGGCATAATATTGACCTCGATCTCCAGTGTGTCACCGCCCACACTCGTCCATGCCAGTCCTCTGACAATGCCCACTTCATCCTTTTCATTGACCCGGTCCTGCGCATATTTTTCTTTCCCGAGATATTTTTCAAGATTCTGTTTCGTTACCCGGATCACCATATCTTTATCTGTCTGCAGGATTTCCCGTGCCACTTTTCTGCAGATCTGTCCGATCTTACGCTCGAGCTCCCGTACACCGGCCTCTCTCGTATATCTCTCAATCATCAACTGCAGCGCATGATCCGTAATGGTGAGCTGTCTGTCTGTCAGCCCGTTTTTCTCCAGCTGTTTTCCAAGCAGATGTTCTTTGGCGATATGAAACTTCTCATTCGCCGTATAACTCGTCACTTCAATGATCTCCATACGGTCAAGCAGCGGTCTGGGAATCGTGGACACCGAGTTCGCCGTTGCCAGAAAGAGCACCTCCGACAAATCAATCGGAATCTCCACATAGTGATCACGGAACTTGTTGTTCTGCTCCCCGTCCAGTACCTCAAGCAGCGCCGAAGCCGTATCGCCCCGCTGATCGCTTCCCACTTTGTCGATCTCATCCAAAAGCATCAGCGGATTGCGGACTCCTGCCTGACGCAGTCCTGCGGCAATGCGGCCGGGCATAGCTCCCACATAGGTCCGTCTGTGTCCCCTGATCTCCGCTTCGTCCCGCACGCCTCCCAGGCAGATACGGATATATCGTTTATCCAGCGCCCTGGCCACGCTCCTGGCGATGGAGGTCTTTCCTGTTCCGGGCGGTCCCACGAGGCAGAGAATGGGACTGTCTCCCCGATGTGTGAGGCTTCTGACCGCCAGAAATTCCAAAATGCGTTCTTTCACCTTCTCAAGACCATAGTGTTCTTCTTCGAGAATCGTCTCCGCCCGCGTGATGTCTGTATTGTCTTCTGACATATTATCCCAGGGGAGACTGAGCAATGTCTCAATATAACCTCTCTCGACCGCGCTCTCCGAACTGCTGGCGGCAATATTACGAAAGCGGGCGATTTCTTTTTTGATCTTTTCCTTCACTTCCTTGGAAGCCTTGCATTTGTTCAGGTCTTCTGCAAACTGATCCGCGTCAGACATCGTATTTTCCTCGCCCAGTTCTTCCCGGATAAAATGAAGCTGTTCGCGCAGCAGATACTCTTTCTGATTCTTTTCCACCCGCGAACGGATTTTCTCGGTCAGTTCTGACCGCACTCTGGCTACTTCCACCTCATTTAACAGAATCTGGCACAGCAGAGAAAACCGCTCACGCAAATCAAGCTCTTCCAGTATTTTCTGCTTGTTCGTATATTGCAGGGGAATGCTGCTGGCAATCTCATCAATCAACACTTCCAGATCATTGATCTCCTGCACTCTTGGAGCAAGATTTTTTCCTACCTTTGGATAGCACTGACTGTATCGGTCAAAAATGGCGCGTATTTCGCGCAGCGCCGCCTCTGTCTCACTGTCTCCGAGCTGTTCTACCGCCGGCGTCTCCTCAATCTCGGCCAGCAGATAAGCGGTCTCCTCCGATACAAAGGATCGCAGAAGGACCCTTCTCTTTCCTTCAGCCAGCACCCGTACGACATCTCCCGGCAGCTTTGTCAGCTGTCTGATCGATACGACCGTACCCACTTCATACAGATCGCTGCACTGCGGCTCTTCCGTATCGGGATCTTTTTGTGTGACAACGAGCAGCATCTGATCTGCGGCCATCGACTGCTCCACCGCCAGAATCGATTTCTTTCTGCTTAAATCAAAATGAATAATCATATCCGGCAGAATCGTCATGCCTCGCAGCGCTACTGCCGGAATATGATACCTGTTCTCTTCTCGTTCCATCCGTACTCCTCATTATGCGTAAAGCGCCACTAACTGACTAGCGGCGCTTATCTCTCGCGTATTATCTTGCTTTTCTTATCGCCTCACGGTGCACGACCAGCGGCTCACTGGTACCGTCTATCACTTGTTTCGTGATCATGCACTGTACGATCGTATCATCGGAAGGAATCTGATACATCACATCCATCAACACACTCTCCATGATGGAACGAAGCCCTCTCGCTCCCGTCTTCCTTTCCAATGCTTTCTTCGCAACCTCTACGATCGCGTCGTCTTCAAAGCGTAAATCTACTTCATCAAATTCAAACAATCTCTGATACTGCTTGATGAGCGCATTTTTCGGTTCCTTCAAAATACGCACAAGCGCTTCCTCGTCCAGCCCTTCCAGAGATACATTGATCGGCACTCTGCCTACAAATTCAGGAATCAGGCCGAATTTCACAAGATCCTGCGGCGTGACCTCACCGAGTATCTCCCCGATCTCCTTCGTTGTCTTTGTTCCCATTTTGGCATTAAAACCGATGATCTTACGATTCAACCGCTCTTCCACAATCTTATCCAGTCCGTCAAACGCACCGCCGCAGATAAACAGAATGTTGGAAGTGTCGATCTGGATCAGTTCCTGGTGCGGATGCTTTCTGCCGCCCTGCGGCGGTACGCTCGCCACAGTGCCCTCTATGATCTTTAAAAGCGCCTGCTGTACTCCTTCACCGGAGACATCCCGGGTGATCGATACATTCTCTCCCTTTTTAGTGATCTTGTCAATCTCATCGATATAAATAATACCATACTGAGCCCGCTCCACGTCGTATTCCGCGGCCTGAATCAGCTTCAGTAAAATATTTTCCACATCTTCGCCCACATAGCCCGCCTCTGTCAATGTCGTCGCATCAGCGATGGCAAAAGGCACATTGATGATCTTTGCCAATGTCTGCGCCAGATAAGTTTTCCCGGACCCGGTGGGACCTACCATCAGAATATTACTCTTCTGCAGCTCGACCTCGTTCAGATCCCTTGGCGCCAGAACCCGTTTGTAGTGATTATATACCGCCACCGATAACACCTTTTTGGCAGCTTCCTGACCGATGACATAATCATCAAGAAACTCCTTGATTTCCACCGGTTTTAAAAGATTGATCTCCATGCCTTCCTGCATGGGCTCATCGTCGTACTCTTCCTCCATAATTTCCGTACAGATGTCGATACATTCATCACAGATGTAGACACCTGCCGGCCCGGCTATCAGCTTTCTGACCTGTTCCTGCGTCTTATTACAGAAAGAGCATCTTACTTTATCGTCAGAATTTTTTGTCATCTTACCTTACTATCTCCTTCAACTATACTGTCGGTCTGAACGTGAGCACCTTATCGATCAGTCCATACTCCAATGCCTCCTGCGCACTCTTCCAGTTGTCCCGCTCCGTATCCGCACAGATGACTTCATATGGCTGCCCCGTATTTTCTGCAAGCATTCTGTTCAGCTTCTCTTTTGTTCTCAGGATATGTTTGGCTGCGATCTCGATCTCTGTTGCCTGTCCCTGTGTGCCGCCGAGGGGCTGATGGATCATCACTTCCGCATTGGGCAGTGCACTTCTCTTGCCCTTCGCGCCGCCTGCCAGGAGAAATGCTCCCATGCTGGCTGCCATACCAATGCAGATCGTCGCCACATCACATTTGATATAGTGCATCGTATCATAGATCGCCAGACCTGCCGTCACGCTGCCGCCCGGACTGTTGATATAGAGCTGAATATCCTTCTCAGGGTCTTCCGCCTCCAGAAAAAGCATCTGCGCCACGACGAGACTGGCAGTCGTCTCATTGACATCTTCTCCCAAAAATATGATCCTGTCTTTTAAAAGTCTCGAAAAAATATCGTAGGAACGCTCGCCCCTGCTTGTCTGTTCAACGACATATGGTATTAAACTCATAATTATGCCTCCTCGATGTTTTCAGTTTATTCCTGACCGGCAGAAACTATGCCTCTTCCGTCTTGGCTGCCTTCCTGGTTCTCGGCTTCGTCTCCTTCGCCTGGCTGACTACAAATTCTACCGCTTTCGTGATTGCAAGATCGTCCATCAACTGCTTTCTCGCAGTTTCGTTATCGCCAAGCGTCTCTTTCACCTTGTCTGCTTCCATATTATAGACTTCTGCCATTCTTGCGATCTCATTCTCATAATCTTCATCAGACGCCGCAATGCCTTCTGCCGCTACCACTGCTTCCAGCACCAGTCTGGACTTAATCCGTTTTTCTGCCTGCGGTTTTGTCTGCTCCAGCATCTTCTGTGCGTCAAAACCCGTAAACTGGAAATACTGTTCCAGAGAAAGTCCCTGCATCTGCAGTCTCTGCGCAAACTCATCCACGATCTGTCTCTGCTGTGTCTCCAGCATAGCCTCCGGAATCTCCATTGCGGAATCCGCAATGATCGCATCGATGACCGCTTCTTCTTTGGCCGCCTTGGCATCTTTTTCCTTCTTCTCTGTCAGTTTCTTCTTAATATCTTCCTTGTATTCCGCAAGTGTCTCAAATTCAGACACCTCACTCGCAAACTCATCGTCCAGCTCCGGCAGCTCTTTTGTCTTCACTTCCTTAATGGCAACCTTAAACAACGCCTCTTTCCCCTTTAACTCTTCCGCATGATAGTCCTCGGGGAAAGTAACTTTCACTTCTACTTCTTCCTCTTTATTCTTGCCAACTAACTGCTCTTCAAACCCGGGAATAAAAGAACCCGAACCAATCGTCAGCGGATAGTTCTCTCCCTTGCCGCCCTCGAAAGCGACACCGTCCACAAAACCCTCGAAGTCGATCGTGGCAATATCGCCGTTTTCAATCGCTCTGCCTTCCACCTCCACGGTACGTCCATTATTTTCCCGCTCTTTCTCAATCTCTGCACTGACCTCAGCCTCTGTCACATCAATCGTCTGCTTTGTGACTTTGACTCCTTTATATTTGCCAAGTTTTACCTCCGGTTTGAGTGCAACCTCAGCGGTAAAGATAAATGGCTTGCCTGCCTCGATCTGAACGACATCAATCTTCGGAGAAGATACGATCGACTCTTTACACTCTTCCAGAGCCGTCTCATACGCGCCGGGAATCAGATCGTTTGCCGCATCTTCATAAAAAATCTCTCTGCCATACATTTTCTCGATAATCTGACGGGGAACCTTGCCTTTACGGAAGCCGGGTACACTGATTTTATTCTTGCTCTTCTGATAAGCTCTCTGAATGGCCTTTTCCAATTCATCCGCCGATACTTCGATCGTCAGCTTCGCCATATTCTTTTCCAATTTTTCAACCTGCAAACTCATTTTGGGTTTCCTCCTTCATTTTACCGTTCTTTACTGTCGTCTGTGATTCTTTTTATATGATAAATTGCATTTAAAATGAGACATTTTCCCATACTCACAGTTATCTAAGAATTATAGCATACGGCTTTTAAAAGCGCAAGAATTCTTGAAAAACTTACCATTATAATTCATTCCGTTTCGCTAATACTAACATCAAGATAAGCGAGACAAAGTACTTGCGGCGAAGAAATCTCTTCTTCAAGGTAAGTGCGGTCCACTTATCTTGAAGATAGAAAAGACAGAAAAAGAAGAAATTTACGGAGGTGAAAGTAACATGGCAAGTTCAAACAGAAGTAACAGAACAGAAGTGCCTGAAGCAAAGGCTGCTATGGATCGTTTTAAAACAGAGGTTGCATCCGAACTGGGAATCAACTTAAAAGAAGGTTACAACGGTGACCTTACTTCCAAAGAAGCCGGAAGCATCGGTGGCGAAATGGTTCGTAGAATGATCAAGCGTCAGGAAGAGCAGATGAAATAACAAAAGCTGACAGATGTAACACAGAAAAATAAGTAAAAGACAGACGTCCGTTTATGACTGTCGTTTCCTGTCCGGTGACTGCGGACCGGGAACGACCGTTCAAAAGCGGGCGTTTGTTGTTACATTCTATCTATTTGTGCATTTTATCGAAAAATCTCTTTGGTATTTGTATATTTTTTATGGTAAGATAGATACAGAAACAGGCAACCATAAACACACCACACAAAAAAGGAGGGATTTACGTGTATGAAATCGGCGACTATGTAATAAAAGCAAATAATGGCGTTTGTCGGATAGAAAATATCACGCATCTCGATCTTCCGAACGCAAATCAAAACAGGCTCTATTATCTGCTGATCCCATTGGACAACAAAAGTTCCAAATTGTATGTTCCGACAGACGCTTCTCCTGACGGTCTCAGAAAAGCGTTGACCGAAGACCAGGCATGGGATGTCATCCGTAACATTCCTCAGGTGGAAGCCGCATGGATCACCAACGATAAGCTGCGGGAACAGGCTTATAAAGAAGCCATTCACAGTTGCGACCCTAACGCTCTGATCAGCATTATTAAGAATCTGTATATCCGGAAAAAGCAGCGCTCCGAACAGGGAAAGAAAAGCACTGCCACCGACGACAGGTATTTTAAGCTGGCAGAGGATAATCTCTATGCGGAACTGGCTTTTGCTCTCGGTAAAGAGAAAAATGAGATGCGGCAGATCATTGCCGACACGATAGAGCAAAAAGAATTCTCGACCTGATAATCTCACGATAAGGAGAATACACATGAAACGAAAAAATTTATTGGATAAGCTCGTAGCACTGAGGACAAGAAAGAAATTGGACATTGTCCTGCGGAACGACAAAAATTACCAGGACGCATTAAAAAAACAGGATCTGGCGTTTCAGACAATGAAAAAGTTAAATTTGGATAAACAGCAAAATCTGATCATTGACAGGGCGATCTCAGCGACTACCTATTGCGGAGCGATGTATGGGGCCGCCGCTTATAAATTGGGATTGCACGACGGGATAAAACTGATGTTTGAATTAATGGAGGTCAAAAAACAGTGAACGGAAAATCCGCAAAGGAAGCGGATCTTCCGGATACGAAACGGGAAAGCTGCGCAGCAAAAAAACTGTGCAGCTTTGTGTATCTACTTCAAAAACCCGCTGATGATCTGCTCTTCCGCTTCTGCCTCCGTCAATCCCAGCGTCATCAGTTTGACGATCTGTTCTCCGGCAATTTTACCGATTGCCGCCTCATGGATCAATGCTGCATCCGGATCATTGGCCGTGATCTCCGGCACCGCACTGATCCTGGCATTGCCGATGATGATGGCGTCACACTCCGTATGTCCACTGCATTTGGCATTTCCTTCTATATTGGAGACAAACATTTGATATGAAGTATCCCTAGCTACCGAACGGGACACGATATTAGTCCCCGCTCCCTCTCCGTCCATACTGACTTTGAAATAACTCTCCGCGTGCTGATTTCCATCCGTCATCAGCCGCTCCATCACCGTCAGCCTGGCTCCGGCCGCCAGTTTCGCCTCTGTCTTTCTGACCGAATGATCCACCCCGCCGATCTGCACGGTATCCATCTCCATACAGCCATTCTCGTCGATCTCTATGACCGTGTGGGGATTCATGACCCGTTCTCCCGTTCCTGTTCCGCTTCCGTAATGTTTTTCCACATATCGGATCTTCGCGTTCTTCCCGACAAAAAATCTGTGCACTCCGTCGTGCTCACTTGATGCCTCTCCCCCGTTATGAATGCCGCAGCCGGCAATGATCGTCACATCGGCGTCCTCCCCGATATGGAAATCATTATACACAGTCTCTTTCCAACCGGTCTGGCTGAGAATGACCGGCATATGGAGACTTTCTCCTTTCGTTCCCGGACAGATCCGGATATCGATGCCTGTTCCGTTCTCTTTGGGCGAGATCTCGATATGCTCCGTGGAATTGCTGGCCGCGGTTGACCCATTGGCACGGATATGAAAAGCTCCCGCCGGTATCTCATGAAAACCGGCGACTGCTTCCAGCAGCTTTGTCTGCACCGCATCAAATTTTTTCATACTCCGAATTCCTCCCTCTGCCAGTATTTGCAGCCGCCTCTGCCGCCTTCTTCATACAGCAGTGGAGGCAATATCTCATCTCTCGCCCCATATCCAAGCACCTCTCCGCCCGCGATAACCAGAATCTCATCGGCAGTTTTCAGGATACGCTCCTGGTGAGAGATAATCAGAATCGAACCGTGCATTTTATCGTGCATTTTTTCAAATACACGGATCAGATTTTGAAAGCTCCAGAGATCAATCCCGGCCTCCGGCTCGTCAAACACGGAAATCTTACTCCCTCTCGCAATCACAGTGGCGATCTCGATCCTCTTCATCTCTCCCCCTGACAGACTGGCGTTGACTTCCCGGTTGATATAATCTCTGGCACAGAGCCCCACTTCCGACAGATACTCACAGGCATCGGACACGGAAATCTTTTTCCCTACCGCCAGCCGCAGCAGATCCAGGACTGTCACTCCCTTGAAACGCACTGGCTGCTGAAAGGCATAACTGATTCCCCGCCCCGCTCTCTCCGTAACGCCAAGGTGCGTGATGTCCTCTCCATCCAGCAAAAGCTGCCCGGACACCGGCTTCTCAATCCCCGCAATGATCTTCGCCAGGGTAGACTTGCCGCCTCCGTTTGGTCCTGTGACCGCCACGAACGTATCGTCCTTCAGCGTAAAACTCACATCTTTTAAAATCTCCTTGTCTCCTGATTCCTCAGAGACCTGAAAAGAAATATTCTTCAGTTCCAGCATGATTTACCGCCTCCATCTTCTCATCGCGGCCATGACTCCCGCTATCTGAAAAGGACCGCATCTCCCCGAGGATGCAGCCCCCTTTATTACTTATTATTTCTAAAAGTTGTCTATATCTTTCACAATATTACCGCACGGCGCGTATTTTTTCGATCAGCGGCTCCGCCTGTTCCATCATATTGGAAATGTCTTCATAAAGAAAACCCTTCTCCGTCATCAGACTTTTCATTTCCTCAATGTCATCCAACACTTCACTGAACTGTCCTTCACACGCGGACATATCATTCTGGACTGACTGCGCAAGCTGCCCACAGTCCTGCACTACCTGCTGGATCTCGCCCTGAACGTCTTTCACTCCGTTGATGGAGGATGTGATCTCCCCGAATACCGATTCCACACTGACGATCTGCTGTCTCGCTTCCTTCAGCGTGTCTCCCGCATTCGACAGAGACTTTGTCAGTCTGCTCGAACTTCCCAGCAGCTCTTCCATACTTTTGTTTACACTGCCAACGAGAGTCTTAATCCCGATAGAAAGTTCCGTAACTTCATCTGCCACTACGGCAAACCCCTTGCCGTGTTCCCCGGCTCTCGCCGCTTCTATCGAAGCGTTCAGCGCCAGCATGTTTGTCTGATTGGCGATCTTGATAATGTTTTTCATCGCCCCCTGGATCACTTCAAACCCCTTCTGGAATTCTTCATAGATCTGCGAGATCTCGACAAACTGACTGCCGATCTTTTCAGAGCTCTCACGCATCAGCTTCACATCTTCTCTGGCCTGATCAGATACCTGATTGACCTTCTGGATGACGCCGTTCAGCTCCTCTGACTCCTTGCCTACTTTTACAAACTCATCTCCGATGGAGACAATCGAATGATAGACTTTTGCATTGCTGTCCATAACCCGGTTATAGCTGTCTTTGATTTTATCAAGTTCACGGATTGATTTTACTTCCTCTTCCATCAGTTCATTCTTTTTGCCGATCACAAATTTGCTGAGAAAAGAGATGGAATACAGATAGTCATGCAGATTGTTTCCTGCATTGCCGTTTGCTCCAATATTATTCGCCGCTGCCGCAGTATTTTGATTTTTCTTCCTGAAAAACATTCCGCCCCTCCTACTCAAATACCGCACATACCATTGTCTGGTTTACATGCTGATTGTTAAACTGTTCGCCGCCGCAGACAAGACCGCAGCTTTGCCCGAGAGATGCCATGCCTTTTGCATAGGTAGAAAAATAATTATGTTTCTGGTATAACAGATACCGGTGCAGACAGTCGATCGAAAATACAAGAGAGATCCCTTTCATCTCACTGCGGATCTGATCTCTCGTGGATTCCTCGATCTCTCTGTAATCGCCCAGTTCCAGAAAATAAACACAGTCATTTTTATTAAAGCGCTTGTAGTTCACGATCTCTCCGTTATCACCCAGCTCTTTCATGGAAGAAATATAGACTTCATTCCCCACGACTCTGCCGATCGGATTCTGGAAGACATTTTCAACGATCTTATCTCTCGGAATACCCAGTTCCTGTCCATATACGGATGCTGCCGGTTTTCCGTCGAGTTCCACGATCGATTTTTTCTCCGTATTGACTTTCGTCACGAAATGAGAAGCCGTGCTTCCTTTCTGCCAGATATTTTCTTTATACACCTTTACTTTGCCTGTCATATTGCGAATAAAAGCATAGACACAGGCATCCGCGTATACATTACCGTTATATGCCACAAGCGGCGGCTGTCCTTCCGGTGCCCCCAGAGCTGTCGCACCCGCCAACTGGATCTTGTTCTTTTCCAGGCAGGCATGAAATGTCGTGATGAGCTTTTCCTCGCTGCCTGTACAAAATTCCAGACAGGCCGTATCGCTATTCCCCGGTGCGACTGCTGCTAATTGTTTCTCCACTTCCCCGGCAAATGTTACCGGGCACTGACTGATCCCCTTAATTACTCCACAGCTCACTCTGACATCGTCAAACAGACCAAGCACCACCAGCATACTTTCCCCTACCGTGCCGTTGGCTAGCCCATAACCACTCGTGCCCACCGATACCGCACCGGGATATTTGGCTGCAAGCGTGGCTGCCGTCTCTGCCAGAGCATCATAAGATGTGATAAATACGATCGCACTGGGGCCCGTCAGGCTCCCCGTTGCTTCGTCTACCGCTGCTTTTACACTCCCTTTTCCATTTCCGATGAATGTCTTCATATGTACTCTCCCAATCTGAATTTTTATGAAAAAAGAATTGCTTTTATTATACTATAATGGACTCTAAATAAAAAATCAACTGCAATCTATGTCCGAAAATCCTCTCTCTGACGGCTATTGCGTCAGTCAAACAAGGTCTCCCAGTTGTCCGCCTCAAAAGCCGCAAAACACATGCGGATCTGTTCCTCATTGTTTTTCTCCTCCGCCAGAACGGGGAGCTCATCCCGGCCGAAATACCGGCTTTCCACAGTCTCCGTATTCTCCCGGAAAGCACCGCCGGTTACGCTGCACATAAGAAATATTTTACACACACGATAGGCATAGACCGGCAGATTATGTTTTTCCCGGTCCTGGACCGCGATCACCTTTTCCACCGTAATGTCCAACCCGGCCTCTTCTTTCACTTCCTTGACCGTATTCTCTTTCACCGACAGGCCGACATCGACCCAGCCGCCCGGCAGAGACCACGTATTGTTTTTCTCTCTGACAAGAAGAATTTTCCCGTCCCGGAAGATGGCCGCCCGGCTGTCCAGCTTTGGCGTCTGATACCCGATCTCATCACAGAACAGTCCCTTTACTTTTTCCACGGGAATCTCCGTCCGCTCACTGACCATCTCCGCAGATATTTCACGTATGCGTGCAAATCGTTCTCTGTCAAACGGATCTTTGCAGTAAAACAGGGCGCTCTGCGCAATGCTCTGCAGCTCCTGCGCCCAGGCAAGCCATTTTTCAATCGTCTCCAATCGCTCGTCTCCTCCATTTTCACCTGACAGATGCCGCCGGCTGATTCAGGGATGTCATAGTCCCTGAATCAGAATAATGAGAATAAGCACCGGCAGCACAAATTGAAAATAGTATTTCCAGCTCTTTGGCAGGCGCATCCCGAAGCCGGTATTGGCCTGTTCCAGATATTTGTCGAAGCCCCAGCCCCATCTGGTCACGCAGAACAGAAGATAGATCAGCGAGCCCGCTGGTAACAGCAGATTGCTCACAAGGAAGTCTTCGCTGTCCAGCACGTCTCTTCCTCCGATCAGATGCAGGTCGCTCCAGATATTATACCCAAGCACACACGGAAGGCTGGCAACAAATACGAACACACAGTTGATGATCGCCGCTTTCTTCCGGCTCCATCCAAAATTATCGGTGCAACTGGCGATCAGATTTTCAAAGACGGCAATCACCGTGGAAAAGCTGGCGAACGTCATAAACAAGAAGAACAACGCGCCCCAGATCCTGCCGCCCGCCATATTTACAAATACATTAGGCAATGTGATGAAGATCAGCGACGGTCCCTGGTCGGGCTGTACCCCAAAGGAAAAGCAGGCGGGAAAAATGATCAGACCGGCCATCAGCGCCACAAATGTATCCAGACCACAGATCCGCAGCGCCTCCCCTGCCAGCGTATGGTCTTTTGACATATAGCTTCCGAATATCTCCATAGCGCCGATACCAAGGCTGAGCGTGAAAAAAGCCTGATTCATGGCCGCCGTAATCACATTGCCAAATCCTGCCTCTCTCGCACGCTCAAGACTTGGTATGAGATAGAAGCCAATGCCCTCTCCCGCACCCGGCAGCATAACGCTGTGCACTGCCAGAACCACGATCAGCACGAGCAATGCGACCATCATCACTTTCGTAATACGCTCCAGACCTTTCTGTAACCCAAAACTGCAGATAAAAAAACCGGCGGCAACCGTAAGCGCCATCCAGCCGCCCATCTCCAGAGGATTGGCAAGCAGTCCGCCAAATATATTCCCCACCGTTTCCGGGTCCATGCCGGCTTTGAAGGTTCCCGTCACAAACTTATAGCAATAGCTGACCATCCAGCCGGAAACCGTCGTATAATACATCATCAGCAGATAACAGCCAATCATGCAGAACCATCCGTGGATATGCCACTTATGCCCTTTCTTCTCCAGGGTCCGGTATCCAAGCATGGCGCTCTTTCTGCTCGCACGTCCGACTGCCAGCTCCATTGTCAGTACGGGTACCCCCATACACAGCAAAAACAACAGGTAAAACAGCACAAAAACAGCGCCGCCGTTTTGACCTGTCACAAAAGGGAAACGCCACACATTGCCAATGCCTACGGCGCAGCCTGCGCTCACCAGTATAAATCCCAGACGGGAGCCAAAGCTCTCTCTTTTCATCGTATTTATCTCCTTATCCGCTTTTGTGGCCGTCACCGACTCTATCTGCTATAGACGATTTTCTTCGCCAGTGCCTCGGAGGCTTCCCTTCCTCTGAAGACTGCAACGAGGATCAGTCCAAAGTCCACCGCGCAGCCCATCCCCCGGGCCGTAATGATATTCCCTGAGATCTCCACGCTGCAACGTGTTACCTGCGCCCCTTCCAGATGACTCTCAAAGTCCGGGAACGAGCAGGCTTTTCTGCCATTGAGCATACCCTTGTGTCCCAGAATGCTTGGAGCCGCACAGATGGCTGCCAGATATTTCTCATTGGCATAGAACTCTTCGACCTGCTTCATAAGCGGTTCAAATTCTTCCAGATTCTTCGTACCCGGCATACCGCCCGGCAGCACAATCATATCCACCTGCGAAAAATCCACTTCCGCAAACAGTCTGTCCATGACCACAGGAATCCCGTGAGAACCTGTGACTGTCTTTTCTCCGGTCACGGACACGGTCTCCGTGTCAATACCTGCACGGCGCAGCAGATCGACAACGGTCAGCGCCTCGATTTCTTCATAGCCTTCTGCAAAAAAAACACATACCTTACTCATATTAACACCCTCTCAAACCACAGTACTTTCATGTCTCTCTTCGGAGACGGCCAACAGTAATAATTTATCATATATTATAATGTTTGCAAAGAAATAATTGTCCTTCCGGACACTCCGTGTTACACTGACCATGACCGCTGTCAGGCAGTCAATCAATAAAAAGGAGAACGATCCGCCATGGAAATCGAACGTAAATTTACCGTCACGCAGCTTCCTGAACATCTGGAACAGTATCCGGTCAAACGGCTGGAGCAGGCATATCTGAACACAGATCCCGTCATCCGCATCCGCCGGGAAGACGACAACTATTATCTGACCTACAAAGGAAGCGGTATGCTCGCCAGAGAAGAATACAATCTGCCACTGAACGCAGAAAGTTACCGTCATCTGCTGCCCAAATGTGACGGAAATGTCATTTCTAAAAAACGCTATCTGATCCCCTATGGAGCCTATACGATCGAACTCGATCTCTTTGACGCTCCCTTTGCCCCGCTGATCATTGCGGAAGTGGAGTTTCCGACAAAAGAAGAGTCGGAAAAGTTTCTTCCTCCGTCATGGTTTGCGGAAGATGTAACCTATCACATGGAATACCATAATTCCAATCTCTCAAAGAAACATCTGGAACTATAACCGTCACCACAAACCGCCATTTTACACCGACTGTTCTTGCGGATTGCCCTCGCCCTTCGCAGCCTCCCCGCCGCAGGACTGCTGCGAAGCGTCTTCCTCCGCGATCACCTGCGGGATAAACCGGCGGGCGAACCAGCCCTTCCCCCGTCTCTTCACATAGAAATAGCCGATCACAGAAAATACGACCGCCCCAATAAAGTTGACAAACAGATCTTTCATCGTGTCCAGAATCCCAATGTCCAGATAACCGCCCAATCCGAGAGAAATCTCCTGCCCATCAGCGATCACGATCACGTCTGTGATATTTCTGATGACCTGTGTCCTGTTTCTGCTTTCCGGGTCGAGCATAACCGAAGAGATCGTATGCACGACCGCGTCCTTCTGCATATCCATCAGGAAAAACTGATCCATCGCGCACTCGAAAAACTCCCACAGGACTCCGATCGTCATCGAAAAGCAGAATGCCACGATCGCCATAAACACCGGCGACAGGGACAGGGAAAACCGCTCGTTCCGGTTAAACATATCGACCAGGCAAAACCCGATGGCCGCACAGAGAAAACCGTTCAGTGTGTGCAACATCGTGTCCCAGTAGGGAAACAACGTATAATAAGACCGAATCTCTCCCAGTATCTCCGCCGCAAAGATAAAGAACATAATAATCACTTCCAGTGTATCCGGAAAATCGATCTTCAGCTCACGTTCCAGAACCGTGGGCAGCAGAAATAGCAGCAGCGTCAACAGACATAAAAAGACGTTTTCATAATTATTATTTAAAAACTGCGCGACCATAACCAGAATGACCAGCAGCCGGAGCAACAGATAGATCACCGACACGACCGGCTTTCTTCGCAGCTCCTCATGCGCTTTCTGAAAAGTTCGAACCCATTTATTGTGCCGCATGTACATGTCTCTCCGTTCTCTGTCCTAAAGCCGGCCGTATAGTTTCACCATCGCCCGGATCTGCTCCGCCAGTTCCGGGGTACAGGCGCCTGCTGTCATCCGCCATCTCCAGTTAATCCCCAGCGTGGACGGCAGATTCATGCGCGCCTGACTGTCAAGCCCCAGATAATCCTGTATGGGAACGACCGCCATATCAGCTACACTGGCAAGGGCAGCACGGATCAGCGCCCACTGCACATCTTTTCGTTCCCGGATATGCAGATAACGTTTTGTAAACATTCTCTCCCGCCGCCGCAGCGAATCAAACCAGCCGGCCGTCGTATCATTGTCGTGCGTGCCTGTGTAGACGACGCAGTTCTGCCTGTGATTATGGGGCAGATACTCATTGTCTTCTCTGCAGTCAAAGGCAAACTGCAGCACCTTCATGCCCGGATATCCGGTCTTCTTTACGAGCCGGAGCACGGACGGCGTCAGATAGCCCAGATCTTCGGCAATGACCGCGATCCGGCCAAGTTCCGCTTTCAGCGCCTTGAAAATATCATATCCCGGCCCCGGTTCCCAGTGTCCGTTCTCCGCCGTCTCATCCCCATAGGGAATCGCATAGTATTCGTCAAAGCCCCGGAAATGATCAATGCGTACGACATCATACAGCCGGTAACAGTGGGCAATCCGGCGGACCCACCACCGGTATCCTGTCTGTCTGTGACAGTCCCAGCGGTACAGAGGATTGCCCCAGAGCTGTCCGGTCTCGGAAAAGGCATCCGGCGGGCAGCCGGCCACAGCGATCGGCGTGCATGTCTCATCGAGCTGAAACAATTCCGGATTCGCCCAGGTATCCGCACTGTCAAGAGCCACATAGATCGGAATGTCGCCAACGATCTCGATCTTCTTCCGGTTGGCATATGCTTTCAATGCCTGCCACTGTCTGGCAAACATAAATTGCTGAAACTCATAAAAGCGAATCTCATCCGCATATCGCTCCCGGTACCGTGCCATCGCCTCAGGCCTGCGCAGTTTGATCTCCTCGTCCCAGCTAAGCCAGCTTATCCCGCCAAAAGAATCTTTCACAGCCATATAAAGCGCATAATCAGGCAGCCAATGTGCATTCTCTTCGCAAAATGCACAAAATTCTGAATCATTCGCGATATTACTGTTTTTATATGCTATATGTAGTACCCGGAAGCGGGCATGATAGATCTTTTCATAGTCAATGTCCACCTCGCTGCTGCCAAAATCACAGGCCGCACAGTCCTCTTCCGTTAGGTACCCATCCCGAATGAGCGACTCCAGATCGATAAAATACGGATTGCCCGCAAAGGTAGAGAAAGACTGGTACGGGGAATCCCCATAGCCGGTCGGTCCCAGGGGAAGGATCTGCCATATCTTTTGTCCTGCCTGTTCCAGAAAGTCTACAAATTCATAAGCCTCTTTGGAAAAAGCACCGATTCCATACCGCGACGGAATGCTGGATACCGCCATTAATATACCACTCTTTCTCATCGTTTTGTTCCTTTCCTGATTTTTGATGCGAAATATCCGCACCCCGCCATTACCTGTATCGCATATTATTTTTCATGCAGACAGCGGCTCACACTTTTGTCAGCTTCCAGATGTCGCGGTTATACTGTGCGATTGTCCTGTCGGAAGAGAAGAATCCGGCTTTGGCAATATTGACCAGCATCATCTGTTTCCATTTCCGGCGGTTCTCATAGTCTTTCAGCGCCTGATCTTTGACTTTGATATAGTCCTCCAGATCGAGAAGTGTCATAAACCAGTCCTTGCCGAGCAGCTCTTTCGAAAGCCGCGTGAGATTCTCTTTATGTCCCACTGCAAGCGCCTGCTTCCCTGTGATAAAGTCCACAGCTTCCCGGATCACCGGACTCTTCTTGTAGTAGTCTTTTGACACATAATCTTTATTCTCATAATGGGAAATGACAGTATCGGACTTTTCTCCGAAAATATAAATATTGTCGTCTCCCACCAGTTCATGAATCTCCACATTGGCTCCGTCGTCGGTTCCCAGCGTCACCGCGCCGTTTAACATGAATTTCATATTTCCCGTACCCGACGCTTCCTTGGAAGCCAGAGAAATCTGCTCCGAAATGTCACAGGCCGGAATCAGTTTCTCCGCATAGCTGACATTATAGTTCTCCACCATCAGCACTTTCATATAAGGGCTGACCTGCGGGTCATTGTTGACAATATGCTGCAAGACGAGCAACAGGTGAATGATGTCCTGCGCAATCACATAGGCCGGAGCCGCCTTGGCGCCAAATAGGAAGGTGACAGGTGTCGCTGGCTTTTTACCTTTTTTAATCTCCAGATATTTATGAATGATATACAGCGCATTCATCTGCTGGCGTTTATATTCATGAAGACGTTTGATCTGAATATCAAAGATAGAATCCGCGTTCAGCTCTACCCCTTCCTTTTCCTTTACATAAGCAGCCAGCTCCTGTTTTTTCTGCTTTTTCACTGCTTCCAGACCATCGAGCACCTCATCGTTTTCCAGATAAGCGAGCAGTTTTTCCAGCCTGGAGGCATCTTTTTTATAGCACTCTCCGATCAGCCCGTCGATAAAAGCAGTCAGTTCCCGATTACAGGAGAGCAGCCATCTGCGGAAGGTGATACCATTTGTCTTATTGTTGAACTTCTCGGGATAAATATCATAAAACGGCTTCAGTTCCGTGTTCTTTAAAATATCCGTGTGGATGGCAGCCACACCGTTGACGCTGAATCCATAATGAATGTCGATATGCGCCATATGCACCTTCTCATCCTCATCGATGATCTGTACTTTCTCGTCTTTATATTTCGCCGCCACCCGTTTATCCAGCTCCTTGATGATCGGCACAAGCTGAGGCACGACTTTTTCCAGATACTCAAGCGGCCATTTCTCCAGCGCCTCCGCGAGGATCGTGTGATTCGTATACGCGCACGTCTTGGTCACAACCTCAATCGCCTCATCCATCGTAAAGGCTTTGTCATCCACAAGAATACGGATCAGTTCCGGTATGACCATCGTCGGATGGGTGTCATTGATCTGAATCACCGCATGTTCATCCATCTGGCGCAGATCATATTTGTTGATCTTCAGCTCACGCAAGATAAGCTGCGCCGCATTGCTGACCATAAAATATTGCTGATAGATACGCAGCAGATTGCCCGCCTCATCGGAATCATCGGGATATAAGAACAGCGTGAGGTTTTTCTCGATCTCTTCCTTGTCAAAATCAATCCCCTTTTTGACAAGACTTTCATCTACCGATTCTATGTCGAACAGGCGCAGCTTATTCACGCCGTTTTCATAGCCGACAACGTCGATGTCATACAACCGTGACGTCACTTTCCGTTCTCCAAAATAAACGTCAAACGTGACGTCTGTCTTTGTCAGCCAGGAATTTTTCTCAATCCAGTCATTCTTTTCCGCCGTCTGAAGGTTATCCCGAAACACCTGTTTGAACAGGCCGAAGTGATAGTTGAGACCAATGCCTTCCCCTGGCAGCCCCATCGACGCGATTGAATCCAGAAAGCAGGCGGCAAGACGGCCCAGACCACCGTTGCCGAGAGAAGGTTCCGGCTCCATTTCTTCGATTGCGGATAATTCCTTTCCGTTGGCTTTTAAGATCTCTTCCAGCTTGCCGTAAATCCCCAGGTTGATCAGGTTGTTGGACAACAGTCTGCCGATCAGAAATTCCGCAGAGATATAATAGATCTTCTTGTCACCCGATATTTCCGGTCTGGCCCTTAAAATCCCTTTACAGAGCTTTTGTATCGCATAGTATAATTCACTGTCACTGACTTCGCTTATGGACTTTCCATACATCTCCCGAACGATTCCGGAAAGTGTCTCTTCCAAATTCATCTGAATGACTTCCTGCTGCATTACCCGTTCCATCGGCATAGTGATTTCCTCCTTCTTGCTGCCTGTTCGTATAAAAAGAGGATGACTCAAAGAATCACCCTCTCCTGTACAGTTTATTATTATTTGCGTACCAGATGTCTCGGAGTTCCGTTTACAAACAACGGCTGTAATTCTCCCATAATTAAAGGTCTAGCATATTTTACATAATTTTCATTCAACCCGCATCCGTCTTCTGTGATCCATTCATCCGGAACGGCTCTCTCAACATTGGCGATCGCATGAATATCATATGCGCTTGTACCGCACTGATAAGGATCATCACCGTTTCTGTCGAGCGTGATCATCATGCCGGTCTTGCCTTCCTCGGCTGCGAGCACTGCATCATGACCAACCTGGAATGCCTCATTGATGTCTGTCAGAGATGCCAGATGGGTAGCTGCACGCTGCAGTGTTGAGAACTCGATCGCTCTTGTCTTCAGTCCTGTCTCTGCTGCAATCGCCTGTGCCAGATATGCGGCTGTACCGGACATCTGCTTATGTCCGAACGCATCCACTGCCACATTCGCATTTGCAAGCTCGCAGACATAACGTCCGTCAGCAATCTTTACACCCTCGGATACCGCGATCACAACGGAAGATTTGCTGGCTGCCAGGTCTTTCACCTTTGCCATGAAAGCGTCCATGTCAAATGTCTTCTCCGGCAGATAAATCGCGTCAACCCCTTCACAGTCGGCACCCTTTGCCAGAGCTGCGGCTGCGGTAAGCCAGCCTGCATTGCGGCCCATGATCTCCACGATACATACGGTAGGTTTCTCAACACCGAAGGAAGCATTGTCACGAATGATCTCCTTGATCGATGTCGCAATATATTTCGCTGCCGAGCCATAGCCGGGGCAGTGATCCGTGATCGGCAGATCATTGTCGATTGTCTTGGGAACGCCCATGAAGCGCTGCGGTTTGTTGTGAGCAGCCGCATAATCAGACAGCATCTTTACCGTATCCATGGAATCATTTCCGCCTGCATAGAACAGGCACTCAATGTCATGCTTCTCCATGATCTCGAATACTTTCTCATAAACATCCTCATGACCCTCGATCTTGGGCATTTTAAATCTGCAGGACCCGAGAAACGCCGACGGTGTTCTCTTTAACAGCTCGATGCCTGACTCATCGCTCAGATACTCATCCAGGTCACACAGATTGTCTGCCAAAAATCCCTGAATCCCGTGAACCATACCATACACTTTTTTCACGCCGATCTTCTTGGCAGCCGCATATACACCTGCAACCGAAGAGTTGATAACTGCGGTAGGTCCGCCGGACTGTCCAACAACAATATTTCCTTTCATGACTCATTCTCCTTCTTATACTATTACTATGTTTATCATCTCGTGAGGATGCACGCCTTCTGCCTGCGAAAACCTGCCGCCACACCATTCGCAAGTCGATTATAACAGAAAAAAAATGGCAATACAAGGGCATGTCTCCAAAATTACCGGCGCCTTTTTATAATAAATACCACAGGTAGCCGCCATAGCACAGCAGCATAACAATACCTCCGGCCCGGCTCAGTGTTCTGCGCTTCACGGCCAGAAGCCATAAGAGAAGAGAAGCGCCCACCAGCACAAGGCTGTCCGGCAGAAAGCCGTCCGCGTAGGCTACCGGTGTGATCAGAGCCGTCGTGCCCGCCACGAACAGGACATTCAGAATATTACTGCCTATGATATTGCCAAAGGCAATATCTGCATTTCCTTTCAGTCCTGCGGTCACACTTGTGACCAGTTCCGGCAGAGAAGTCCCAAGCGCCACAATCGTCAGACCGATCACTCTCTCATCCACACCGAGCGCCTGCGCGATCGCCGTGGCGCTGTCTACCGTCAGATCACTGCCCCAGATGATGACAGCCAGCCCGCCTGCTGTCATCGCCAGCAGCAGGCCCAGGTTTTTACTGCTCCTGCCTGTCTCTTCGGTTTCCGCATCTCCGCTTCTGGCCAGTCTGAAAAGGTACCCAAGAAACAGCAGCAGGCCCATCCAGAGAATCACCCCGTCCACAAACCCGACGACGCCGTCCCAGAGTCCGAGTACAGCCAGAAGAGCCGAGACGATAATGGCATAAGGCATTTCAAAATGAGCCGTAGACTCTTTCACATGCAGGGGAACGATTACCGTTGTCAGACCGAGGATAACCAGAATATTTAAAATATTACTGCCGAGTACGTTGCCAATCGTGATCCCCGCATTTCCCTGAAAGGCTGCCGTCAGACTGACCGCCGTTTCCGGCGCACTTGTCCCCATCGCCACGACCGTCAGACCGATCACGAGCTGTGGAATCCCAAATTTTGACGCGGCCCCCGCCGCTCCGTCTACAAAAAAGTCCGCACCTTTCACAAGAAGTGCAAAACCCAGCACAAGCTGGCAGATCTGTAGGAACAGTTCCATCGTTTCCCCATCCTGTATCATTATTTTTCACGAGTCCCGATACCCGAAGCCGCTTCCGTTTATCGCCCGATCGATGCTGCCATACGGTGATATGTGTGGCGGACACCGCGAATGGCGACTCCATAAGTCTGAATATTTTCCGGCAGAGACATACCGGCATACCCTGCATCGCCCAGATGGTGAATATCTGTCCCTGTCATCTTGCACATCAGCGCGAGCTCTCTGATCGTGGCCGTATCCGCTCCCTCCTGGGAAGTGCCGATCGCTGTGATCGTCAGCGCTCCCAGCTTATGGGCACACGATACAAGCTCCCTCACATACTCCACCGTAATCCCGGGCACTGTCCCCGGAGCAGGGAATAACAAAATGTCCGCACCGGCGCTGCGAAACCGCTTAACGTCGTCTTTCGTCATAATGTTTTCCGCAGCTTCTTCCAGAATTCCGGCAGCATGCATCTTTCCTGCTGCCAATACGACTTTGTCACCCAGATTCTTTTTATACAGCCGCAGCGTCTTCTCAATCGCTTCATTGCTCACGCCCATACCCGGATTGCCGGTCAGCAATATCATATCCACTCCCATCCTGCAAGCGAGTTCTGCATTTTCCAGAGTCGCGCGCCTGCCTTCCGACATTTGCCAGAGTGGGTCGGTCTCCCCCTCTTCTCCTGGATCCACCGGTTCCAGATTGATACCGATCGGACGCCCCGTCAGCCGCTTCAACATTTTCACCGTGTCGTTCGGCAGCGTTTTCGGCATACCCTGGATCTCAGGATTTTTCACATCAAACATATTCAGCAGCACAATATCCGCCCCCATCGCCGAGACAAACTCCGCGTTCGTCACATCGCCAAGCATTGGCCGGATGGTGCCGATCGTTTCACAGGCAAGCACACGCCCTTCACTTTTGACGACAGACTCCAGCAAATCTTCCCTCGTGAACCTGACAAGGTCCGAGGCATAACAGTCCAATAACCTTTTTGCCATACGATACTTTCCTCCTTCTGTAAACAGACATACCCGTAGTTACCTGTCTTTAGTATAACCCAAATACCTGCGTCAAGTCCTGGAGTCAGTTGATTTATGAAAACTTTTATGATATTTTTTAATCAGCGCTAAGCAACAGCCGCCCGCAATTTTATATTGAAAGGAAAAACCAGCAATGAATACTGCCAGCATGATTTGTTTTGTCATTTATTTTATTGTAGCATTGTTACTGATCGGGATTGGCATCTCACAATACAGGAGTAAGACGCCTGTCACTTTCTACTCGGGTGAAAAACCCTTTGATGAAAAAGAATTATCTGACGTCCCTGCATGGAATAAACGGCATGGTATGATGTGGATCGCATATGGCGCCATGGTTATGATCTCCTATGCCGCGGGAGCCGGGACCGGGTCGGACTTCGCATGGCTTGTCATCCCGCCACTCGGCGGAATCATCGCCATGATCTGGTATCATCACAGACTAATCAGAATTTACAAACGATAGAGAGGAGGCCACGGACAAGAAGCGGCCATTTGCCGGGATCTCACACCCGCTTTTCCAGCAGTACGAGGCGGACCTTTTCCATGCCGTTAAACGTGCAGGGCAGAATATCAATTTCCTGATACCCTGATTTTTTGTAAAATCTGCGTGCGCTGCCATTTCGCTCATTGGTATCAATCCGCAGATAATGGCAGCCATTTTGCAGGGCATATGTTTCATAAAATTCTGCAAACGCCCTGCCAAGCCCGCAGCCTTTCACATCCGGGTCTATGGCAAGCGTGTGCATAACCATAACCTGTTCCGCCGGTACATTGTATTGCCAGCGCGCCTTTTCATATATATCGACCTGCGTCTTGTTTAAGACCGCCGTTCCGACTATACTGCCATTGCTTTCCTCGACAAACAGATCGCCTCTTTCTATGGCGGCTTGCGCTGTGGCTCTTTGTGGATAGATTCCCCGTTTCCATCCTACACTCGCCCGGCCATTTTCCTCTTCGGCAATAATCTTCTCATAGATTGCCGCCACCCCATCAACATCTGCACGTGTTGCTTTCCGAATAGATACCTCAGCCATATCATTCCCTCTTCACAAGATCGTTCAATTCCAGCGCTGAAACGCTACAAGCTCTGCATCCGCGCCGGCCTCCCCATATTCCGAGACCATGAGATAATTCTCATCAGCAGCAATCCCATAACACCTGTCGCTGCCTTTTTTATGTAACTGATTTCCCAGATAAATTTTGTTATCATTCCAAAACTTTGCCGTCTGTCCGCCAGGCAAACGGCAGGTGATGTTGATAAAAGCGCCATTGAGCGCATGGAGATCCGTCACTTCTTCCATATCCCGGATATTCAGACCGTTAAATGCCGCGATCAGTTTTTCTTTAAATTCGTTTAACGCATCTTCTCCTTTTTGACAGCAGACTGCAACTATACACTTTTCCCCAAAGGGCTGCCCGCCCGTTGCCAGGCATCCACTGCACTTCCCGCTGAAAGCACATTGCTCACAGTCGGCTCCACAAATTGATTTCATCCCATCACCTCTCTGATTTTTCTCATCTGTTCCTGCCAGTGTATACAAAGCGACGGGATCATAAACAGATGCCGTCGCTTTTGCGCTTACATGATAAACCTGATGCGGATAACAGGACTTGAACCTGCACGGTCTCCCACCAGAACCTAAATCTGGCGCGTCTGCCAATTCCGCCATATCCGCAAAACGCATACCGCCATGATACAAAGTATTCCGCATCACACGGTATGCTCTTAAGATTATATATAAACTGCCTCCCGCCTGTCAAGATAAACCGGAGTTTTTTCACCCCTGCTTTCTCTCCCGACCGGCCTCCCTGTTTCTTCTAATTCAGCTTACTGATGATCTGCCGGTAGATACGGATCAGGAATACGGTCGACATGACCAGCGAAGCCAGCTCTGCGATCGGAAACGCCCACCATACATAGTTTACATTTCCCAGCTTGGACAACAGAAAAGCTGCCGGCAGCAGTACGACAAGCTGCCTCGCTACAGAGACAATCAGGCTGTACATGCCATTGCCCAGCGCCTGAAATACACTGCCGCACACGATACAATAACCGGCGACAACGAAACTGACGCTGATAATCCGCAGTGCCGGGACCCCAAGGTGAAGCATCGTCTCCGAAGCCTCAAACATCTGTAAAAGACCCGCAGGAAACACATGGAAAACTACAGTTCCCACCGCCATGATCACGACTGCATAGACAGTACTGTACCATATCGTCTGTACGACACGCTTTTTGTTGTCGGCCCCGTAATTATAGGCGATGATGGGGATCATCCCATTGTTCAGTCCGAACACAGGCATGAAGATAAAGCTCTGCAGTTTAAAGTATACGCCCAGCACTGCCGTAGCCGTCGAAGTAAACGCCATCAGGATCTGATTCATGCCATAGATCATGACCGAAGCAATCGACTGCATGATAATAGAGGGAATGCCAACTTTATAAATCTGTCCTATCGTTTTCCTGCTTGGCCGGAAGCCTTTCCATTTGATCTCTACTTCATGGTTCACTTTCTGATTGATCATAACTGCCAATATTGCGGCAATGATCTGACCGGCCACAGTTGCGGCCGCAGCACCTGCCACTCCCATACGCGGAAACCCATAACGCCCAAAGATCAGGATCGGATCTAAAATAATATTAATCACCGCCCCGGTCCCCTGAATGATCATCGTATAAAATGTCTTCCCGGTAGACTGGAGCAGCCGCTCCATCGTCACCTGTAAAAACACACCGAACGAAAGGCAGCAGCACAGCCTGCCATACTGAATTCCATATTCCACGATCTGCATATTGGAAGTTTGACTGCGATAAAAAATGCCAACGCCAAAGATACCGATCATCAATGTCACAAAGTAGCTGACAAATGCCAGGAAAACTGCGTTTGCCGCTACTTTATTGACTTTGTCGAAGTTCTTCTCTCCCAGCGATTTCGAAAGCAGCGCATTAATACCCACACCGGTACCCACCGCCACGGCAATCATCAGATTTTGAATCGGAAATGCAAGTGATACCGCCGTCAGTGCATTCTCGTTGATCCGGGACACAAAGATACTGTCCACCACATTGTAAAGCGCCTGCACCAGCATCGATACCATCATCGGCAGTGACATATTCAAAAGCAATTTATTGACAGGCATCACGCCCATCTTATTCTCCACAGGCTTCGTCTGCTCCATTGTATCTTCCTCCTACATCTGTTTTCTCACAATCGCATATTCGTCTCCAAAGCGATAATACGGACAGGAAAAATGTCTCTCTGTCAGGAAGTGTGCCATCTCGTCCTCATCCAGATCAATCTGACAGAGACAGCACTCATATTCTTCGTCATATTCATAATGCAGACAGCTCTCACAGCTGCTCTGTGTTTTCGCTTTTCTCATCGGTTCTCATTCTCCTTCTTGCAGCTGACTGCCTGACCGGTATCCATCTCGAATCCATTTTGCCAGAGCAGTATAGGCGACAATAAGCGCTGTGATAAAACTGAAACGCATGGAGTGCCACCATGACGGCTCAGCATCCGCCATATAGAGAATCCAGCCCAGAACAGGAACGACAGCTCCCACCGTCAGTCCCCAGTAAACACTGTAGCTGATCATTGCCAGTTTACTTTTCCAGTTGCCGGAAAACCGATACAGACACCAGTATGGTTTATAATCATCCCCATAAAACAGACGCATATAATAGTCGAACCAGCTCCTGGCCGGAATCTTCACATGTTCATAGCGGCAGAAATCCCATGCCATCCATGCGATACATAAAAAGCCGATCAGGTTTGCCGTAAACAATGCGCCCCAGCCCAAACCAAACCGTGAAACCAGTATATTGGCCTCCAGCCCAAGATCCGGCGTATTGATATATGTCACAAGCCCATCTGTCAGATGAATGCACAGATTGATCAAAGACAGCCACACCCAGCGGTATTGCGATCTTTTTCCTTTTCTCTCAGACGCTTCTGTCACCGAAGTTCTCCTCGTTTTCTGATGATCTTTCCGGCAATATAGCCCCGACGGTTTCCCCTGTCTTTAGAAAGTAATAGCCACATCCCGGTATTCCATTCAGCAATAGTTTTCTGCCAATCTCTCTCATACGGCTGTTCAGCCTGTGATACATCAGCCTGTCCTCCCACGGAATCCCTGCAATGTATTCCCGCTCTCTTTTATTCAGACATGACAGCCTGTCCGAAAACATGTTCTGCTCTGATGCCGTCCCTTCATTTCGCCTCCACATACCAAAAGGACAGGAAACATAACAGTAATCCGCTCCGTTTGCTTTGATTTTCTGATACAGATCGTTGTCTGCCTTCACAGTATCCGAAATCCGCAGTGTAACATTCCGCAGATCCGCTCCCTGTGGCAGTTCACGCAAAAGCAATCCTGTCTCCAGCATATACCGATAGACAGTCTTTCGCACCCGTTCCCGCGGTGTAGGATAAGAGAGTGCTTCCATCATCTGGTCCACGGAATATCCCAGATCTGTCAGATGTCTGATGGCGCCGCCACTGGCCGCATCATACATAAAATCTGACAATGCCTCCTCAAAATAAGAATGACGCCCGTTCATATATCCCTCCTGGCATTTCTCTCTTCTTATCGTATCTCTCTTATCTCTTTACATAAATAAAAATACCATTTCCGTATACGTCGTATCCCAGAATGGCATCGCTTGTTTCTGCATGTCCTTAGATCATACACTATATAGTGCTATAATTCGCAGAAAATGTCAATCACTTTTTCAAAGCCTTACTTTCTGTGCCATTGGAATCAGTCATATATGTACACAAGCAGTATAGCTGACATTCCTCTGTAAAACATACCAACGTTCCGGAACCTGCTCACGCATTTACGATCATGGCATGAAACCCGGCAGCTTTTAATTCATTGCAATACCTCTCTGCGTTTTCCTTTACAAAAAATGCGCCTTTCTGCTCCACGATCTGCACACGATAGAGTTTACTCCCATCCCCAACTGCCGTTTCCGCATCCGTCGCAGACGCCTCTTTATCTTCTGTTACCTCTTCCTGATCTGCCACTCTCTTTCCGGTAATACCGTAAACGATCGCAGACGCCATCTTCTGACAGTCATATAACTGTACATCATCCCGGTCATCCACAAAACAACATTCGACCAGCATCGCCGGTGCCTTCGTCTTGTTCAAAAAATAGAGTTCCTTCCTCAATTTCACTCCAGCTTCCGGAGATGTCGTGTCAGAACGCCGCCTGTAGCCAAGTGCAGAAATTGCATCAGCCACCGATTTTGCATATTTTTGTGCGGCATTTCCCTTTTTATAAATGAGAACTTCAGTCCCTGACGTTGTTCCATTCCCCTCGGAATCCTTTGCACCCGAGTTAAAATGAATGGATACGTCCAAGTCGACCGTATGTGCATTGCACGCGTTTACAATTTTGGTCAGCACATTTGCCTGACTTCTCCCATTTTCACAGGTACAGTCATACACCGTATGCCCTAACCGCCGCAACTGATAGACCGTCTCGTCCTTCACCCTTCTTGCTTCCGTGGACTCCCGAATGAAGCCCACTGCCCCACAAGCTGTTTTTCCGTCCGGATTATGACCGGCATGTACATTAATCACCATAATATTTTGCTCCTTCCTGTGTTTCAATATTGGCTAAATCTGTCATTCCTTCTCCGATAATATATGCAATCAGAGTGCCGCCTGACATAATAAGCGCTGTCACCTGAACAGCCGTATCATCTGATACATTGAGCATAGCCATGAGCGGAGTTGCAAAGCCCACAATGGCCGCCCAGAACTTCCTGCTCGTCAACTTCCGTTTCCAATCAATTCTTTTCATAATATCCTTCTGCCTCCATTTCTGTTATAATTACTTTTCCCTCACTGTCCGCCAGTAAACCGGCACCTCTCCCCGGTCACTGTATCAGCGACATGATTCGGTAACAGTTCCTAATATGATTCGTTTACTGCTTCACCTGAAGAGACAATCTCTGTTTTTGCAAGATTTTCTTATGCAGGCTACCCACATAATTCATCTGCTGTTTTCCTGGCGTGAACGCATACAAGTTACATACCGCCCCCCTTTCATAAATCTCTGTATTAAAAAAAGACCCGAGAAGGTCTTATTTTACAGCGCATAAGATCGGTCCCCAATGTTTGTTTGGAAACCCATCTTGTGGATCGTAAGATAAATTGCTATTTATCTCATTACCTGCCATATTGTTGTTTCTTCTGACAGGATATGATAAGATTTTTGTGTTACCGCTCCCTAAACTGGTACGGGAAGGGGGTGTCTGTATGGAAGTACTCGCTTCTTTTTTAGTCGCTGTCACGGCTGGTGTGGTTTGCCACTACATCATCAAATGGTTAGACAGCGGAAAATGACCGGTAACTAACCTGTGGAGCTAAGCCCTTCCACCCCAAAACAGGGAATAGAAAAACCCCGATGCTGCAACACCGGGGTTTTTCGTTTTTCCGTCCTGCATGGACTACTCGCTTCTTTTTGCCTATACATACCATATCACGTATGCACGGCTAAATCAAGTATATGCAGTAGCAATTCTTTTATCCCTCACCTGCATTTATGAGTACAACTGTATGACAGCGATTTTCATTTATAACAACTTTCTACGGCTATTCCAAATACACGTTTCCTTCCATCAAGTACCGAAGCATATTTATCCACCAGTCCTGTTGTTCATGCTCCGTTCTGTCTTTGTTCCCATTGCAGTTTTTCTTTTTCGCAGTCTCCCAGCAATGCTTTATCGTTTTTCAATCCCATATTTTCCCTCTTCCTCCTTCTTTTTAACGACAAAAAGACCTGTCACCCGGCAGGCCTGCTTGATTGCTTTCCATTTTCTCTACATATTTACGCTGACATAAATTTCCTGTGGGAATGCCGTACGTTCTCTTTATTTATTTGACAGTAGATCATCGTCGTGTCCAGCTTTACATGTCCTAAAACGTCCCGCACCTCTTCCACTGGCATCCCCTTGTTCAATATATTCGTTGCCATTGTCCTACGGAACCGGTGCGGATGCACCTTTTCGATCCCTGTCTGTCTCCCCAGCCTGCGCAGTATCTCTTCCACGCCTGCTACCGTCAGTCTTCTGTGTGGACTCTTTAATCCCACAAATAACGCTTCGTTATCATCGGTGCGGGAATCCAGATATTCTTTTAAGTGCATACAGGACGCTGCTGTCAGATAGGTTTCCCTCTCCTTTGCCCCTTTTCCATAGACGACTACATCCATACTGTCAAAATTGATGTCCTGTCTGTTCAGGGCTGTCAGCTCTGACACCCTCACCCCGGTACTGTATAAGAACTCAATCAGGGCCAGGTCTCTCTCAAGCCTGCACTTCCTGCGAAGCTTTTCCAATTCTATGTCCGACAGCGGCTTTTTGATTCGCTTTTCAGTCTTGATCGGATCAAGTCCCGCCGCCGGATTCCTGCTTATGTACCCTTTGTTGTTCAACCAACCGAAGAATGAGCTGAAGACAAGCCTGATATTATCCAGATAAGCCCCGGAAACGTTTCTCTGCCTCTTGTACATCTCAATATACAAAAACAAGTTCGCTTCCGTGATCTCCTGTACCGGCTTATTCAAGCACCGTAACAACCGCCGCAGGTGCAGACTGTACTGCCGGATTGTCTTTTCCGACCGTCCCTCTACACGTTTCCTGATCAGGAACGCGCCAAGTTCTTCCTCCCAGCTCTTGTCTATAGGCTGCACCTCCGTACTCTTTTTGCTGATCTCGTAATCGGAAAGCACAAAATACAGAGCATTTTTCAGTTCCTCCATCCCTTTCCCTTCCATCCATACGAGTACCTTTGCAATGATCTTCTCCACCAACTCTGTGTTCCTCCTTTTTTCAATCTATTATAACAAAAGAAACACTTTTTCTGCCCACCATTAGATAAATAGCAAGTTACCGTACATAAATACAAATATAGAGCTTGCTGCTCTTAGAAATGGACAAGTATATATAGCTGAATGGAATTGCTGTATCGTTGGCTTGTTGAATTTAAAAACAGATACATATACGACTGAGTTAATTGATGGAACCATTGTTGGGAGACATTCTGCACCTAATTCCAATATATATATGTATCCGTCTTCTACCCTTTGAAAAAAGGCCAGTCTATAATTATAAGATGTGAACGAAACGGGGTTATTGAAGAACCGCACGAATATCTAGTAAAAGCATATGGATTAGTTTAATCAAGCCTAACAATCCAACCATATGTCATGTAGCATTATGATGGTTTTTGATATAGTATTAACACAGTCACATTAACATCAACTATAGAATCAGCAGTATTGTGCATGGATAACTGTATATTGTTATCACGTATTTCCATACGGGTTATGGTAATCCATGATGACCACAGTCTGCTAACTGCCCATCACACTATACCTAATGGGTTATCCTTGCATCACAATGTAAGGTTTTACATCGAAATAATCCGAGAAAGCTGCTATGTTTCCATTAACAATTATTTGCTCATGAACACAGATTCTCATTTTGAGAAGCACTCACAGAGGTTTATTGAGCATATCAATCTAATTGTAGCATAAGGCAGCCCGCCCCTGTTAAATTATCATTACCATAGTCTTTACTAAAACTAATGGAACCGGAAGTAGCAGTTACATAGACTGCAAGCATTGATGTCGGCGGTTGTTGATTTCTGTATATTTCTACAAAATTTCCTCCATTTCCGGACCAGTTTCCGTTAGCCCAGCCTGACATTTCATATTTATTTACTGCTGCATATGTTATCAAGTAATGTTTTCCGGTGGTAACACCCTGACTGAAGGAACATTGACGTCCATGTTTAGAGAATCTTATTGTATTGGGTTGTCTTATTGTAACAATATTTCGAATATTATTTGCCATCGTGGCAAACGATGTGTCCGCTGCCGTACTGACACCTTTAGCGCTGATGGCAGCGGCAACGGCTGTTTTGCCATCAGCTACAGATTTTTTTAACGCATCTATCTTGCTATTTATCTCACTATCTGCCGCTTTCAATCCGTCAATCTCATCCTTCAACACTTTCCCCTGCCGACCGTCCAGGACTGTCCCTTCCTCTGTCGTCACACAGTCGTTTACCACGCTGGCAAAAGCACCTGATTTCAGATCCGAGAACCATTTCCTGATCTTCCCCAGCATCGTCCCCAGTGTCTCCCGGGACTGTATATTCTCCCGCTCTGCGTCCTCTACATCATCAAAGCGTATCTCGACACTGCCCAGATTCTCCCGCAGCTCCCGGATGTTCCCGATGGTCGCTGTCGCTGCCGCATTCACTTCCAGAGAAATATGCTCCGCATTTCCCACGGTCGCAATCAGTTTGACATAGGCGCCGGATACCGTGACCCCATTATAAGCAGGCATGTAACAGTTCCCCGATACCTCCGTTGTCACAGCATAGAGGATTTCTCCTTCGTCCGGGTCAATCGCATACAGTCCCAGAGACCGCATGTAATATCCTGCTGTCAGTTCCAGATTGTTGAAAGAAGTCTCTATTTTTACAGCTACCTCGTTTGTTCTCATAATACTTGAGATCAGACTTGTCTGCTCTACATTGGCAAGTTCTGTCAGACCCTCTGTCTGTTCCGGTTCATATGCTGTACTTGATGTTACTATTTTAGTAAACTCAACATTGCCGGTTCCGGCAATCACTTTTGCGATCAATGCCTGCCCTTTTCCGGTCATCATCAGTTTTGAAAATTCTGCCATACTTTTCCTCCTTATCCTGATTAAAGTGTCAAAAAGGAGCCAGGAACAATACCTTTTGACACCTCAGTTTTATTCTTATAATAAACGGCTGCAGACCAGATTCCCCTGCTCCGCAACCGCTCTCTGTCAGTGATCGATAACGATCATATCTACCGTATTAATGAAGCTCCCTCCATACAAAGCCCTGCCCTCTACCGTAACCGTTTCCTGGCTATCGTTTGTGATCAGATAGCATTCCGCAAATTCAAGTCCTCCTGCAAACGAGACACAGCCTTCCACCTGTGCGGCAATCGTATTGCGAATAACCACAGTCAGGTTACAGGGGATCATCTCTCTGAGCATCCGTTCCAGCTCTTCGACCTGTCCATACAGTTCCAGGCTCACTTCCAGCTCCAGCCGGTACTGCAAATACTTTTTGAGCAAAGCAAAATTGTGCGTACCGCATATCGTTACCAGCTTCTCAATAAACATCCTCTCGGTATATGGCAAAGTCCTGAACCAGCGTGCCTGTACTCTCGCCCTTCGTGACGCAAGCGTATCCTTTGCAGACGGATAAATGTGCAGCATTTTTTCAAAACGCCAGATCCCATATTCATCCGCCGTCTCAATAAAGGCATTGCGTAAGGTCTGATCCGCGGCATTCCAGATCATGGAAAACTCCGGATTTTCCGCTTCCAGCGCCGCGTGAATCTGCTTATATTCCTTCATAAAGGGAGGCAGATAGGATACAAGATCAACTTCTCTTATCATCCGTGACACCTCCGTAAACAGGAATTTCATTTGCCGCTAACGTCAGATTATCTTCTGCTCCATTGATCGATGTATTTTTAATATCCACGATTCCGGAAATATTCAGAATCCGCGATTCAATCTGACTGATCCTCACGACCAGATATGGCCGTTCAGACCATTCCTTTCGCAAATCAAGCAGATAGCCGGAGATGGCCGCGTCAATCGCAGCCTGCAAATGGTCCCATTCGTATCCGACCTCAAGCGTAATTTCCGTATTCACATTGACTGTGACCGGCTCTGCGCTTTTTACTGTCACCATATGACCAATCGGGGCGAGGCCATAGCCATCTCCGGCATGTTCCTCCGGATCGATCGCAGCCTGCACGGTCCTGATCAGCGTATCTGATGCCGGCCCATATTCCGAGTCCGTGATCGTCAGAAGGACCGTACCACCTGTCGTCAGTTTCTTTTCTGCCGCCGCTGTATAGACCGCAGAGAGCCATGCCGCACTCTCTTCTTCCATCGTGTCGATGACGCTCTCATACCAGGCCGTTACGTTCCCGGACGGAATCATATCGGAGGGAGAGACGTCCCCATTCCAGACTCGTGTAACTTTCGTCCTGCCAACTCCGGGGACCGCATTCGTCTTTTCCATGTAGTCTGCAACGTTTCCACCAAACGCCTTTTCCTCAAACGATGCAAAGTATCTCTGCCGCAGATCTTCCGTATCTTCTTCTTCCTCGCCGGGGATCAGGACCTGTGTCAGCTCCGCCGTCTCCAGCCCTGTGATATAGTCGATCGGCGTCATCATTCCCAGATACTGATTGCCGATCTCCCCTGCCGTTTCGCATTGTACCTGATACGTTCCCTCTCCGATCCTTTCCGTGACCGTATAATTAATGCGGCCAATGTTAAACCGCTTCCCTGTCACATCTGCTTCTGCCGGTGTAAACTCACCTTGCAGCACTGCCCGGGTCGCCGGATAGGGAAACAGTCCTCTCTCCTTACAACGTAAAATCAAAAATTCTCTGGAAGCGGTATCTCCATATGCTTCCCGCAGGATCGAATCGAGTTCCAGATACAGAATTTGCAGCTCGATCGCTGTCGGGGAATGGGTGTCCCAGATGACAGATCCTTCCCGCTTGTCAAGTTTATCAGACACACGACTCAGCATACGTTTGAGAATCGTTTCATACGTGACCGATTCATACATCAAAAATTCACCTCTCTTTCCGCCATTACATCTCCAAAGACAGAATGTACCGTAAATGCCACATGAACAACGCCTTTGCGCGGCAGATCGAACGTAAAGTGATCGACACTCTCAATCCTGTCATCACAGAGCAGCGCCTCCGTGATCCGGCGTTTCAATTCCGGACATACATAGGTCACCGGTTCCCCGATCAGATCCAAAAGCTCAATCCCATAATTCCACGAGTACATAAGATACTGATAGCGCTCTGTCATGATAATCTTATAAACCGCCTGTTTCACCGCTTCCAGCCCATCGGCGCGGCCAAGCACATCTCCGGCTTCCATCTGCATCCTGTAAGTCATGTCCGGCTGTCTGATGATCTTAAAATCCTGATCCGGATTCCCAACTACTGCCGGAATCATAGGCTGCCTCCTATCCGGTCGGCTACAATAAATTTCTGACCTTCCTGCTGTCTGAGCATAACGACTTTATCACCTGCCTTGAGTCCGTTATGGACCGTGATCTGTTTCACCCCCGTGATTCGGTGGCTGTGAGGCGGCACAGACTCGCCGCCTTCCTCCGCCATTGCTTCTTTTTCCGTCTCCTGATCCACGCTGATCGTCGTCGTAAAATCGGTCACATTCCTCGTCAGGATAAGCTGCTTCTCCCCAAGCAGCAGTTTCTGTTCCACCCGGATCTTCAAAGGAATCCTTGAAATCACCTCTCCATAACAGATATTGACCGGTTTGGCGGCGTCCTGCGCTTCCAGAGCCGCCCTTTTGATCTTTTCTATAATTCCATTTGCATCAGACAACAAATCCACCTCCTCTAAGTGTCAGATCCATCCAATGCTCACCTTCTTTATATGTATGTTTACAGCTTTCCACCAACATAAAATTTCTCACCTCAACATCACCCAGATCCAGGTTGACGGCAATCAGGCTGCCTGCCCTCACACGATTATCGCCAAGTACCTTCGACAGCTTCAGGTTCCGTGTCTTTTTATTATATAATTTCAGAAGAGCCGCCGCCTTCTCCTGACCATTCTCTCCTTTTTTAAATGTGTCGAAATATTGCAGAATGCCCCACTGTCTCATCGTTTCCGGATCATGTTCCGTACATATTTCCCGCTTACCTGTATTTTCATCTTCACAGGACAGCTTGATCTTGTTATAGGTGTTGTCATCGATCGATGAAGTGTATTCAAAATTCTCACCTGTTTCCGCATTCAGCAGCAGGCAGTTCCCCATGCCGTCTCCTACCGTCATTGAAGATAACCGTTTCAGGGTCAGCTTTCCGAAATCATCATACAGGACAAACAGTTCACCCGTATTCTTCATCGTGATGTCAAGCGCCTTTTGAATCATATCAAAAAGGGGAATGTTATCTTCGACTCCCGATTCGATGACATAGCCCGTCGGTTCCAAATCCCCGACCTGCAGGGAATAGTCTGCCGCGATCTGTCGTACAAGCTGGTCCGCCGTCTGTTCCTCATAGACGATAATATCCTTGTTTTTCAGATACCGTAACTGATCGTAGGCAGTGACCGTGATGATCCGCGACTTGTCTCTCTGCTGTTTGAAAACATAACCGTAAAAAATATTATAATCACCTTCTCTGAGCGTCACCAGACTCCCTTCCGAAAAGTCAAGTACATCGTCCGGCAAGACTTGAAACGTCAGTTTCCCCGGTGAGCCCTGCCGCTCCGTCGTCCATTCGATCCCTTCTTCCACTGCCGGAAGATATGCCTTCGTCCCTGATTGGTTTCTTATGAGAAGTTCGAGATTCATTCAATCACCTGCCTTTCTTAAAGCGCCGGGATCGACAGCACCTGACCCGGATAGATCCGATTCGGATTACCGCCGACCACTTCTCTGTTTGCATCATAAATGACCGTATATTTAGCGCCGTTTCCATAAAATTTTCTGGCAATGTTCCAGAGACAGTCTCCTTTTCTGACTTCATACGACTGCGCTGTCGGCGCGTTGTCTGTCTCCCTCTGTTCCTCGACAGACCCCTGCGTCCCGTCTTCGCTGACATACACTGTTTTCGCCCCATAATCCTTCCACTGCTTCAGGCTGATCTTTACATTCAGATCAAAGCCGTCTTTTGCGTCTTCACTGATTCTATAGTCTTCCAGCGATACCCTGATATTGGTGTCAAACAGTGTACTGCCCTGCGGCATCCTCCGGCAGACGATGAACTGAAACGGTTTGCAGCTTGTTTTCAGCGCCTCAAAATAATCGAGAAAATAATTCGCATCCTGAAAGCCGGCCGGATAGACGGCAAATGGATACTGCACCTGCGGAATCGCACATTCAAATTCAATCTCCGTCAGCCCTGCCTGCCTGAGTATGTTGATCTCTCCTTCATCAATCAAAGTAACCGTCTCATTGGCATTGTTGATCTGTACTGTCAGTTTGGAGGGAGTGACCGGTAACAGACACCGCCCCAGATAAAAATCATAGCCGCTTTTCATCATACATACACCCCTTCCGCCATCATGTCGATCGCTTCACCAAGAGCAGCGTCCAGACGGGAGACAACCCCATCCAGGTCCATGCCTCTTTTGATCGTATTGTTATTCGTCTGCTGAATGGTAATCTCCGCGGTTGTAAATTGATTGATCGCTTCCTGCTCCGCAATGTCCCGCAGATACCCCAGGTCTTCCTTGCTCATCTCCACAGAGTCGGCCATCGCTCCGGTATTGCCGGCAATCTCATCGACACCGCCTGCGATATTCCCCGTTTCTCCTCCAAAGCCGCCAGGCCAATCCTCTCCGTATCCGTCGAATCCTTCGTTTCCATATCCGCCATATCCGTTTCCCCCGTCTGCCGTGAAAAAAGAAGTCGGATCAGACATGTCAGGCAAGATGTTATCGATCCTTTCTGCAAAGCCGTCTCCAACCGCGCTCCCATCTCTGTATGCCTCCTCTGCCCATCCATGCTCAAAGGCATCAAAAGTCGACATCCCTGCATCAAAGGCCTCCGAAATGTCTTTATATTCCCATTTGTCGCTCTCTGCCGTTCTCGCCTTTTCCTCATACTCGTCCGCCGCATTGCTGATCATGGAAAAATCAAATTCCACAAATGGCAGTTTATTTAATCCGATGCATATCCTTTCGATCACTTTCAGCGCCGTTGCCAGCAGATCATACCACCATGCCTTCACGGAACAGATCGCATTATGGAAGGCCGCCATGATATTGAACGCAAGTGCACCTATTGCACTTCCAATGCCAAGAGCAATGTTGGCGACCATAAGTCCGAAGTTTATAACAGCCTGAATTGCCACGTTCACCCAGCCGCAGAGCACCCCGAACACACTCTGTGCAATGTGACCCACTCCGGAAAAATTTTGTGCCAAAGCAATGATCCCTGCAATCAAAGCTCCGATGAGTAATACAATCTGTATCAGCGGACACGACAAAAGAACAAAATTGAAAGCTGCCTGCGCGATACTTGCAATCAGCACAGCCGCATGATAAGCCAGAATAGCCGCTGCAACTCCGGCAATGACCGGTACAATCTGATCCCAGTGTTCGATCACAAGTTCTGCAATTCCAGCTATGAATTCGAACCCCCTGACCATGATGCCAATGAGTATCACCATCCCCTGCACGATACCGTTCACAAGCGTCTGAAAGCCTTCGCTGTTTGCGATCTCACTGAGCCGCTGCAGGATCGGCTGAAATGCCTGCGAAGCGGTATTACGGATGGAAGTCCCGATCTGACTGAATGTCATCGGCATATTGGCAAACCGGGCGTTCGTCTCGTCCGCTGACGCAAACATGGCCGCCTTCATAATCTCAGCCGTTATGACACCCTCCGCCGCCATACTTTTCAGTTCTTCTTCGGGGACGCCCATATAGTCGGCGATCGACTGGAGGATGTTCGGTGCCTTAGCTAAAATGCTGTTATACTGCTCGCCGCTGAGGACGCCGTCACTCATCGCCTGCGTGATCTGCTGCATGGCTTCCCCTGTGTCCGTAGCTCCCAGATTGGCAAGTGCAAATTGCTTATTGATCTGTTCCACAAAACCTATCATCTCTCTGTTGCCGGAAAAGGCGCCCCCTGCCATCGTTCCCATCTGCGTCACGGTATCTGCGGTCTCCTGATAGGCATTCCTTGACCGCTGCGCGGACTGGTAGACCATATTCTGTAATTCCTGCGTTGTCTGCATACCATCGTTTACCATATCCAGCCGGGCAGTCGCCGCCGTCAGATCATCTGAAAGTTTGAAAGCCATTTCCAGATGATCCATCGTCGCATACTTCTTAATAAACCCCATAAACGCCTGCTTCAACTTTTCCGCTTTGCTCATTCCTTCTTCCACTTTTTGGTTGAGCTCCTCCTGCACTTTCACATTTGCATCAATGTTTTGTTCCGTACTTTCTATCGTCCGGGACAACTGCTGCCACGACTGGTTGAGCACATTTATGTTTGTGACAGCGACATTCATGCTTGTCTGTTGCACAGAAAGAATCTGGTTTGATACCGCATTGGCCATACTGCCAGCGGCAGACGGTATCTGTTCTATGGCGGAAGCAAACAGATCCACCGCACTGACCGCTCGGATCAGTGCGTCCGCAAAATTGTCCGCCCATACGGCCGCACTGCTGTTTTCTGACATTTCATCACCTTCTTTTCCTTCCCTTATCTGCTTTTCGCTTCATTTCTCTCTCCCTCTCTCTATCGCTGTTAATCTTTACTTTAATTGAAGCCGCCACAAAGGCTTTTTCCTGTTCCTCCAGTCCGAGAATGACCGACGGCAGGATGTGTAATTTCAGAAGGGCATAGTAGGCAAGATTCGCCTCCCAATCCCCTTCCTCGATCAGTTTTTTGCCTCTTCCACCTTATCGTTGAAGGAAACATTAAATCCCTGAAAACTCTGCATAAAAGCGGCCAATTCATTGTATTCACCCGGATCATCGACCATGGCGAGCAATAAGTCCTCCGGTGTCTTCACATCGTAGGAGTCCTGCAGATCCGCGTCATAGAGATCCGGATATACAACGGACGCCACGATCATCTTCTGAATATATTTGCCTGTCTGCACCCGCGGCCGATACATATTCGGTTTCCCTGTAACCGGTACTTCGACCGTACAGGCATCCCGAAGTTCTTCATTATCTTTGGACGTGATATGCCGGAATTCCCATTCCAGAGGCTTTCCATTTTCGTCACATAAGGACCTTGTCGGCGCATACCTTTCATTTTGTTTCTCCGCTTTATTGGCTTTCATAAACCTGCTGAATTTTGACATCTTCTTCTCCTCTCTCTGCCACCGTATGGCAGTGGCTACCTGTTACACTCTTCCTGTTCCAGTTCATACCTCTGCGCCTGTTCCGTGATCGCAGAGGGTAAAATAAGATCCCGCTTACAAATCATGTAAGCGGGACCGTTCATCTGCAAGCGCGCATTCTTCCTGTCAGAACCCTTCCAGTTCCTTAAATTTCTCCGGCATATCCCAGCTTTCGAATGTCCCGGAAAGTTCCTCGTCCATGATCTCCTCTCCTGCCTGGAATTTTGACAGGATAAAGCTGTCGCACAGGCAGTTTCTGTGAATGATCGTCTGTCTGCCCGCCGCACTTGTCGGGTCCTCATTGCTCACCTGGATCTCAAAATACGGCATCACGCCCGTCTTCTGATATATATCCGCCATTTCCCGCAGGCAGGACTGGTTGTAATGCGCCGTACCGCTCCAGCTGCCCTTACCGCCGGCTGCCTTATGTCCCATGCCCACTTTGCCAAGAATCGGCACATCAATAACATTGACCTCCCATTTGCTCTCAAAGTCGGTCATACTCATAAAATTATAGCGCCGCCCATTTATCGTCATATAGCATTCCGCAAGTCCGCCATATACGGCGTCCCTGGCATTCATAATCGCATTGTTTCCCATTGTTTCTTTTTCCTCCCCTCTATCCAACTGTCACTGTCATATATAATTTGCTCATCGCATTGACGACCGTGACCAGATCGGTAACCTGAACTGCCTTCTTCGTACTTCCCTCTTCCACAATGACATCAGCGTCCGAAAAGTTTTCGATCGCCCGGATCTGCTCGAGCTGACGGTGGTGAGAGACTATATCTGCCCACAATGAAACGCGGCCAGCCGCATCATTCGGAACAACGCCAAGATACTTCGTGTTAAACAGTACGGCAATGTCATTGCCGATCTGATCGATCACGCGGATCGTCTGGTTCTCCTGAAAAATGTCGCCCTGTGTATCGGAAGTCGTAACCATCGTATTAATATCTTCCAGCACACGGACATCGCTTCCAACAAGATGGAACATGAATTTACCGGCACCGGCCGCCGCCTTTAACTGACTCTGTGTATAGGGAGTATCTACCGTAAAGTTACCGTCATACTTCCTGTTCTGATTACTCTTGTTGACTGCGCAGCCGGCGCTGGCGCCTGTCACCCAATACACAAGACTGGCTTCGCTCCACCCTTCATCCAGTACTTGATTGCCGATACTGATCACACCCATATGATCGGCCTTTGCATAATCATAAAGTACAAGCTGGAACTTCACACCCATCTCATCGCGCATCCGCTTCACAAAGGAAGCAAACAGCGCCTTCGTAATTTCATCTGTCACTGCCACGCCCATCGTATGGAACGTATACGCCTCAATCCGATCCAGATATGCCTGATATGCCGCTCCGTTCACTTCCCCGTTTGTCCCGCCGGTCAGCGGAATGGCTGCTGCCGCTGTCAAAACGGCGCCTGATTTCCAGCTCACATATTTGTTTGCCGTCAGCCCGGCCGCATCGGAAACTGTCTGTACATCGACGACAACCGCATCCAGCAGGGTCTTCACGTCAAACATACTTTCATCATCTGCATTCACCTGCACTGTAATCTTCAGATCATTGCCGCGTACACCGCTGTGCAGCGCTTCCGCCAGATCATTCCCTGCCTTCTTGCCCTCACCGTTCAGACGGTAACCGTAGAGCGTCTGCACGTTCAAAAACAGATCCCGCAGTCCTTTCAGCTTATCGTCCGTATACTCATAGCCAAACAGTTCCATGCTGTTTTTCTGGAAATCCGCATTGGTCACGGTAAACACTTCTCCACAAACGCCCCAGTCAAGCTCCAGCGGCATTGTCGCGATTCCCCTCTCGGAGAGCGCCGCGTTTGCCGCCGCCTTTGAAACAAAATTCATATAAGTACCCGGCAGTTCCTTATTCTGTGCGATAAACGTACCTCCACCTAAAGCCATTCTTATTTCACCTTTCCTTTCCTGTAATCCTCGATTTTTTCTTCCACGGTTTTTACCGTATAAGTTTCTCTCTCGTCGAGAAGGGCCTCTGCAATATCCCTTCTGTCCCGAAAACGTCCGGAAGAAAGGAGCTGTTCTTTGGAAAATCTGTGTTCTGTTTTCCCGGCCCCTTTCTGCCCGTCACTCTTTGCACTGCCTTTTGCAGCCTTTTGCGGACACTTTCTTTCTTCCGCAGTCTTGCCTGTCATGTTCTCACCTGTCCTTTCGCCATTGTTTCGGAAGAGACTTCCTCCATAATCGGAACCGGTTCCGGTACTTTGCGGACAACCATATCATAGTTCACATAAAAATGCAGAATACCGTCAACTACTTCACATCTCATCTTCGTACCTCTCACAGGTTCTCCGCTTACGCGCAGCCATGTGAGACAGGAAAAAAGCTGCTCTGCCACCGCATAACATTCTTCCCTTTTCTTCCCTTCCTCCTGTGGAAAGTACTGGATGCAAAACTGGTTTTCCCGCAGATACCGGTTCCCCGGAAACAGTCTGCCCGCAGAACCTGTAGCGGATATAAAAAAGCAAGGTCTTTCCAGGCCCTGCTCTCTCTCTTCTTTACAGATGTTATATCCGTCCCCAAATTCCCCGTTCAAAGAACTGCCGATCGCCTCCATGATCGAATTTATCGTTCCGGTCGCCTCCTTTCTTTCGTAATCTAACTGTGCCTTCCGGCATCCCGATCCTGTATGAAAGCAAATCAGCCACCGGACTCGAAATCCCTGTGGCTGATCTTTCACAATGCCATAATAACACAGATTATACTGCATTAAAATGAACACTTGTCCTTTTAAATACATTTCTGAAACTCTTCCAAACCGTGGCCGTGGATCTTGTACACGTTCCTCACGGAGAAATCAAGATCAGCGGCAATGTCCTCAAATTTCTCATATAACACATACCGTTTATATAATACCTTGATCTGATCGACGTCATACAGATTATGAATCTGCCCGATGATCCTGTCCTTGAGCGCCACATAATCGTCAATCCGCTTCTCGATCTCTGTCTCAAGATCGATGATTTTCGCGACACTTTTTTCATACCCTGCCCCGGCCAGGCGGCTTGTCTGCACCCTATCCCTTGTATAGTCCAGGCTGTTTATGCTTGTCAGTTTTGACCGTAGATCAGCATTTTCCTGTCTTCTCTGTCTGATGATCACCTCTGCCTTATGTAGCTGCTGTAAATATTCTTTTGCCGTCATAAATAACACCCTTCCTTTCCCCTGTCAGATCGTCATTCACAAAATACTCTCTTTCGTTGAGAATTCTTATTGCATTTCTGTTCGCAAATGCTTATAATAATACATATGGAAGCATAGCTCAGCCGGGATGAGCGTTCGCCTCACACGCGAGAGGTCATGGGTTCGAGCCCCATTGCTTCCATTTTTTATACCTGAAAACCTCCCTTCTTTTTATTTTGCAGTCAATAGTCGCATAAATGCGACTTGTTGGATGTATTTTATCGTACATTCGTTCTCATGTCAATACAGAATCGCATTTTTGCATTTTTAGTTGCATTTTTGCACTATTTATGTTATAGTTTACCTACAAGGAGGGAGTCATATGTCTGTTACGGGAAAAAGAATGAAGGAACGACGCACACAACTGGGAATCAGTGCGGATACACTGGCGAAACATATCGGCGTATCCAGATCTACCATATTCAGATATGAAAACGGCGAAATCGCCAAGATACCGGTCAGCCATCTCGCTAACATCGCAGAATTATTGCAGACATCGGAGCGGTTTTTGATGGGAACAACGAATGAGCCAGACACCATTGTCTCTGACAACCCCTCATTTCTGCTAAACTGCTATGAAATGCTCAATGATACCGGCAAACGGGAAGCCCAAAAACGGGTGGAAGAACTGACCCATATTCCCCTCTACTCTCTCAACATAAAAGCCGCCCACAACGATTATGCGGCAGATCCGGATGAGCAGAAGAAGATGCGTGAAGATCTTGCCAATCTTAAAAAACCGGAGTAAAACATATTTGAATTTATGACAGGAACGGAGTGATTGAATTGAAATATGAAGAGTTATTGGAAGAAAGCGCCGCAGAGGACGTTTACATTATAGAAAATGCTGATTTTAAATCAAAGGCCGACGGACTTATCAATGGAAATGTGATCGGAATCAACAAAAAAGTACGGACAGCCCGCAAGCGCACCTGCATACTGGCGGAAGAACTGGGACATTATCACACCACGGTCGGCGACATTGTCTGCCAGTCTACCATATCCGACCGCAAGCAGGAGCTCAAGGCACGTGTCTGGGCATACAATAAACTGATCGGTCTGACAGGCATCGTAAATTCCTATCAGCAAGGCTGCTGTTCCCTGCATGACACCGCCGACTTTCTCGATGTCACCGAAGAGTTCCTGCTGGAGGCATTACAATACTACAAGAGCAAGTACGGCATCTATACGACGATCGACAATTATGTAATCTATTTTGAGCCATCCCTCGGAGTGTTTGAACTCGTATAACTAAAAAAACAGGTTTCTTAGTAACACGACCAAGAAACCTGTTAATCCTGAGACACGGGAGGCTCGAACTCCCGACAACTTGATTAAAAGTCAAGTGCTCTACCACCTGAGCTAGTGTCCCTTATCCATATAACTGGGCTAACTGGATTCGAACCAGCGAATGCAGGAGTCAAAGTCCTGTGCCTTACCGCTTGGCGATAGCCCATTATGACGATACACTCCTGTCTAAAGGTGGATAAAGGGATTCGAACCCTTGGCCTCCAGAGCCACAATCTGGCGCGCTAACCAACTGCGCTATACCCACCATAAGTATCGGTATACTATATCCCGATTCCTTATCAAACGTGCTCGAAGGGATTCGAACCCCCGACCCACGGCTTAGAAGGCCGTTGCTCTATCCAGCTGAGCTACGAACACGTATCACTTTCCTACAAAACCATATAGTCTTGTACAAAGCGCCAGCGGGTGATGGGAATCGAACCCACGTATCCAGCTTGGAAGGCTGGTGTTCTACCATTGAACTACACCCGCGCATCTAGTATCGGGGTGACAGGATTCGAACCTGCGGCCTCCTGGTCCCAAACCAGGCGCTCTAGCCAAGCTGAGCCACACCCCGTTTCGCGCAAAATACGTCTCTTTTCGTGACGCATGTCATATTATATAATAAGACTTTTTCTTTGTCAAGGTTTTTTCTGGTAATTTTCTAACAGTAACCGCCAAAAATTTTGACGTCCGGATCTTATAAATAATAAATCTTGAACTGTGCCTCTCCCGCCTGGTCCAATTCCATAACGGCGCAGGAGGGACGGCGGCCACTCTGTCTCGGATAGGACAGACTTCCCGGATTGATGGCGATAATGTCCCTTTCTATCTCCACCACAGGTTTATGCGTGTGACCGTACATGACAATATCCACACCTTTGGCAACCGCCTCACGTTTGATCGTCTCATTTCCCATCGACACGTAATAAGAATGACCGTGTGTGAGCCAGATCTTATAGCGGCCGATCGTAAACTCCCGTTCACGGGGCAGATCGCAGAAAAAATCGTTATTTCCCGCGACGATCTCCGTCGGGCAGTCCACATAACCGCTCAGGGTATATTCATCCCCCTCCACATCCCCGCAATGAATCAGCAGATCCGGCTGCCCTGTTTTTCTCAACGCTTTGATCAGATTATCATTTCTTCTGTGTGTATCGCTTATAATGAGTATTCTCATAGATCCCCCGCCGCCTGACTTTCCTTCTCTTTCTTTTTCCAGACACCTGATGACAGCAGCATATCCTTCATCTTTTCCAGCGCTTTTCCTCTGTGACTGATGGCATTTTTCTGCTTCGCATCCAGCTCCGCCGAAGTGCAGCCATATTGCGGCAGATAAAAGATCGGATCATATCCGAACCCATTACACCCCTTCTCCTCATAACCAATCCGGCCTTCGACATATCCCTCCGTGGTCTTCTCGCTCCCATCCGGCATCGCTGCAGCCACCGCACAGACAAAGCGCGCTGTCCGCATTTCGTCCGGCACCCCTTCCAGTCTTTGGATCAGTCTCTCATTTTTCGTATGATAAGAAGTCTGTTCTCCCATATATCTGGCAGAATAGATTCCCGGCTCCCCGTTGAGATAATCAATTTCCAGCCCTGAATCATCGGCGAGCACAAGGCAGTCGCTCTGCGCCGCGCAGGCCTTCGCCTTGATCATTGCATTTTCCGCAAAAGTACTGCCGTCCTCCTCTACGTCAAGGATGATCCCCGCTTCCTTCAGAGAGAGGATTTCCACATCCACATCGGCAAGGATCATCCGGATCTCCTTTAATTTATGTTCATTTCCCGTCGCAAAGATCACTCTGTCACTCATTGTGCTGTCTCCCACTAATTTTGTTCTTTTCTCTCATATGCTTCCACTAACGCATTGATGATTCCATCTGCCAGTTTTTCCTGATATTCTTCTGCGGAAAGAAAAGAAGCCTCTTCCTTATTTGTCACATAGCCCACCTCGATTGCAGCGGCAGGCACTTGTACATTCCAAAGCAAACGGTCTTCCGGATTCGTCTCCATCAACCCGTTTGCCCTGCTGCCAGCGATGCTTACGACATGTCGTTCCAACAGATCGGCCAGTTCCACATTTCCAAAGTACGGAATGAAATAGGTACCGTTATATACGGTGCGGATTCCATACACGCCGTCACTGCTCTCATCGGCTGCAGCCCGGATACTGATGAGCATATCTGCACGAAGCTCATGGACAAACTCCGCCCGCTCTTCTTCTGTCAGCGCCGTATCATCCGTCCTCGTACAGTAGACACGGATCTCCGAATCTTCCAGCTTCTCTCTCACTTTCTCCGCAATCGCCAGCACAATCTCTTTCTCCAGAATCCCGTTCCCCGTCGCTCCTTCGTCGCTGCCTCCATGTGCCGCATCTATGACAACGATCTTATCATATAGCTGCCACGGCTCATGAAACGATAACTGCAGGACACCGTTCTCAAACATATACTGGTGTTCGTATGGGCCGCCCAGCATCAGCTGCAGTCTGGTCATCCCGTCCTCCTGAGAAAGATAGCCCCCTTCTATTCGCGGATCTTCTCCTGTCAGCACATTGCTGCGGTAAAATTCCCTGTATTTCCCTTTCAGAATGATATAAATACAATGCTCGATATAACGGTTTTCTATAACAATGTCATCCGCACGCAGTTCCGGAGGAAGCGGAATCCGCAGTCCTTTCCCACCGCTGCCTGCCTCAAATTGAAGGACATCTTCCCGTGCTCTCCCTGACAGCCGCTCGCTCTCGGTCCGGTCTGACACTTCCTCCGCGATGACAATCGTCTTTGTCGCAGAGAAGTAAAGCATCACCGACATGGAGACAAGAGAAAACAAAATGCTGCATACAAGCATGACCTTCGATAATTTTCTCTGTATCATGACTGCGGCCTCTTTCTTTTCCCCGGCTTTGGTCCCTGAAACTGATAATAATATGTCTTCATCATTCCGTTATAAATCTTACGGTTTTTATCTGCCTTTCTGCCAATATCCTCTTCCGCTTTTTCATAAGAAGTAATCAGATACAAAGACCATGCATCCAGTGCCCGATACCGTTCTCCGATCATCCGGTACAGACCGGGCAGCGCCTCCTTATCCTCCAGCCGTTCGCCATAAGGCGGATTGGTGATGATAAAACCATACTTTTTCGGATGGCTCAGACCGGCGACATCCCGCTTCTGGAAATGAATCAGCCCTTCCACTCCTGCCAGCTTTGCATTGGCTCTGGCGATGGCTACCATCTCATCGTCGATGTCATATCCCTGAATATCCGTCTGTACCGACAGATCCGTCTGCTCCCTGGCCTCATCCACCGTATCGTACCAGTTCTTTTTCCCAATGATATGTGGCCATCTCTCCGCAGTAAAACTGCGGTTCATCCCCGGAGCAATATTAGCCGCCATCATTGCCGCCTCAATCGGTATCGTACCGCTGCCACAGAAAGGGTCCACCAATATCCTATCCCCTCTCCATGGGGTGAGCATGATGAGCGCCGCCGCCAGGTTTTCTGCGATCGGAGCTTTCGCCGTCAGTTTCCTGTATCCTCTTTTATGTAATGACTCTCCCGTCGTGTCAAGTCCCACCGTCACTTCGTCTTTCAGCAGAAACACCCGCACCGGAAAGCTCTCACCGCTTTCCGCAAACCAGTTCACATGATAGGTTTCCCGCAGCCGATCGACCATTGCCTTTTTCATTATTGACTGAATGTCCGACGGACTGAACAGAGCGCTCTTCACGCTGGCGGCTTTCGCTACCCAGAACTTTCCGTCTGCCGGAATAAATTCCTCCCAGGGTAACGCTTTCGTCCCCTGGAACAACTGTTCAAACGTTTCCGCGTGAAAGCTGCCAATCTTGATCAACACGCGTTCGGCCGTACGGAGAAAAATATTGGCACGCGCACATGCCTCCTCATCTCCATAAAAAGTGACCCGTCCATCCTCCACCGACGTTATATCATAACCCAGGTCTGTAATTTCCCTCTTTAAGAGCGCCTCCAGTCCAAAATGGCAGGGCGCGATCAATTCAAATTTTCTCATATGTTTATATTAAAGTCCATACAGGGGAGTGTCAAATAGTTTTTGCAAAAACAGAAGTTTAATCTTTGACATGTCCCCTTGTCCACTTAGGGTATATTGAATCTATAAAAGAAAGCCAGACAATATCATCTACAATATGTATCCCGGCAGCCTGCCGGGTCTTTTTTAGTAGTTGTTTTTCTGATTATTGTTCTGGCTGTTGTTCTTTGTGCTGTTTGTGCTGTTAGAATAGTTGCTTGTTTTGTCCTGAGACTGATTTGTGCCATTCTGGAAATTCTGCTTCTGGTTGTTGTTCTGGTTGTAATCGTTTTTAGACATATTGCATTCCTCCTGATAATTTTGGTTACGGAGTTAGTATGTCAGATTCCCGGAATTATATGCACAACCATTCAGGAAAGTTTTTCAAAAAAACAGGAAAAAAGTACTATTTTTCTCTTGCATTTTTTCGGTCCATCATATATAATAACCTCAACAGATAAAGAAACACTCCAATTTCTTTATTTGCAACCCTTATATATTAATTATTTATACTCCCCTCAAAACGGCCTATCGGTTCCCCTGATAGGTCGTTTTCCATTTTATCATTTTATTCTCACAAATATCGGTATCAACAGACCGAATCCCATAACCACACGTCCATACTGTTGGTTTCCCACTCACCGCCGCCGGAAATAGCGGATCAGGTAATAGACGACTGCAACAGGAATGATAATCGGCATCAGCAGGCCAAGTACCAGACCTACCACTTTAAAAATAAGAATCAGCAGCAGAACCGCAAGTATCCCCAAGAGCCATAATGGCAGCCGGATCATCCGTCCGGAAAAAGTTTTCCCGGAAGAGGCTTTCGCTTCCCGCTCCACTGCCTCCGCCTCTTCTCCCTGAGCCGTATCTATGATCGTCTTCGCAATCAGCCTGGGATCGCCCAGCTCTTCCAACACTTCTTTTTCTCTTCGTCCCTTTTTGATTTCCGAATCAATATAATTTTCATAATAAGATACATTTTCATTCACTGTCGTATGACTTACCCGGCCGGAAAGGGCCTTTCTTAATTCTTCCGTAAATTTCAACCTGGTCATTGTAAGACTCCTTATAAATATTTATCCATTCCAAATCCGTCTGAAAGACGTTTTTTATAGTGTTCCGGATTTCTTTTCATCTCTGCCATTGCCTGAAATGCCCGCACAGCCATCGTCTCTTTATTACAGCTCTCCGTATTTTTTCCGCAGTCCGCAATCAGGTTATAAATATCCATCTGCCATACAAACAGATCAATCAGCGTATACCCCTCGCAGGCCATCTTCCCCTGAAAGCAGTGATGCTCCAGATAATAGACCATCTCCTCCATCAGTTCCCGGTCCGTCAGAAGTTCACCCCACAGACCATTTGTCCACGCTTCGCTCTCACCTGCGATTCCGCACAGTTCCTTCACCGCTTCGTATATTTTGATTTTTCTTGCATCATAAAAAATTCCCGACATACTAAATCAGCTCCATAAACAATATCATACCACAGACTGAATCTGTCATGCACGCTGACACACGACAGGATTCGACACACCATGCAAAAAGTATAGCACATCCTGTCGAGACATGCTATACTCAAACTATATCACCGGAACAGGAATACGTTTTTTCAGGAGGTATGGAATGAAAGGCTATCTGACGATCGGTGCTGTCTCCAAGAAAAAGGGAGTCAGCATCAAATCGCTTCGCTATTATGACCGGATCGGGGTACTTCGCCCCGCTTATATCAATGAAATGACTAATTATCGCTATTATACGGAGGAACAGCTCTATATTCTGGACGCAATCAGCCTCTGTATCGAGCTGGGGATTCCCCTGCGGGATTTTGAAAAATATACGGATGGTCAGGGAAACTTTAATCTGCAAAATCTTCTTTACGATGGCAAACTCCTTGCCGAACAAAAGATCATGGATATACGCAAGCGACTGGGAACAGTACAGGCTGCTCTGCAGGCACTGAATTATAAACCGGTGCCGCTTCACAGCGACTCTTTACAGGCTTCCGGGCAGGACGAACCACTACGCACTGCCAGGCAGCGCGGCGATGCTCCTGTACCCGCTGCCAGTGACGTTTCGCCGCTTCCGGACGCTGTCCCTTCTGCTCCTGCAGCCGTCGACACGCCCGTGTCACAGGCCGTTACCATGTCCACGGACGCCGCCGAATCGCCTGCCCCTGCACACACGGAAATCCTCGACGAAAAAGCCGGATTTTATGAACGTTACATACCTGCCCGGGCGGTGCTGACAACACCTTTCACAGAGGAAGATACCGAAAATTACAGCCAGAAGATTCTCCGTCTTTTCATGCTCGCCCAGCTTCTTGGCATGACTGCAAATTATCCTTCGGGTATTCTCTATGACTATAACGAAAATGGGGAGGCCGAGAAGTTTATCTTTGTGCATGTGGAAAATCATGAGGACTGCGCTGACAAAAGGCTGCATATCCTGCCTGCCGGAACTTACTCATGCAGCCAGGGAACCCGCCACCGTATTACGGACAGTGATCATTTGAGAGAGATTTTCCAACTTACGGGAAAACCTTATCTTGTTGTAGAAAGTGATCTCATCGACGATAAAATCAGGAAAGGAGACAATTCTCTGGAACTTCAGATCATACAAAATTAATAGTAAACATGTTTACTATATCATTGCTTGTCAATATTTCTATGCTATGTTTAGAACTGATGGGTGATGGAAATGGATTATAGGCTCAGAATACGCGACTTACGTGAAGATCATGACAAAACACAGCAAAATATTGCAGACATCCTGGGAACTTCGCAAACCATGTACGCGCGCTATGAACGCGGCGCCAGTGAGCTTCCAATCCGTCACCTCATTCGACTGGCGGAATACTATAACGTCAGCATGGAATATATTGTGGGCATGACCGACAATAAAATACCTCTTAACAGATGATCCTGCTATCAATTATGATAAAGCTAAAACCGCCGCGGTCAGAAAGCATTCCGACCGGCAGCGGTATTTTTTTACTGATTATATCTTCGCATTATTCGTTTACGCTGTAATTTGGCGCTTCTTTTGTAATATGAATATCGTGCGGATGGCTCTCTTTCAAAGACGCCGCGGAAATCTTCACAAACTTTCCTCTCTCTTTCAGTTCTTCCACGGTAGGTGTGCCACAATAGCCCATGCCGGAGCGCAGGCCTCCCATCAGCTGGAACACCGTATCTTCCACCGTGCCCTTATAGGCAACACGTCCTTCCACACCTTCCGGAACCAGTTTTTTCGCATCGGACTGGAAATAACGATCTTTGCTTCCGTTCTCCATCGCCGCGATAGACCCCATGCCGCGATAGACTTTATACTTTCTTCCCTGAAACAATTCGAACGTTCCCGGACTTTCATCGCATCCGGCAAAGATGCTGCCCATCATACATACATTGGCGCCTGCGGCAATCGCTTTCGTCATATCGCCGGAATACTTGATACCGCCGTCCGCAATGATCGGAACGCCATATTCCCTGGCTGCCGCATAGGAGTCCATAATGGCCGTAATCTGCGGGACACCGATTCCCGCCACGACACGGGTCGTGCAGATAGAACCGGGGCCGATCCCCACTTTGACAGCATCCGCACCGGCCTCAATCAGCGCTCTCGTTCCCTCTGCCGTCGCCACATTTCCGGCTATGACCGGAAGCTCCGGATACGCATCCTTGATCATGCGCAGACAGTGCAGTACATTTTCCGAATGTCCATGCGCGCTGTCCAGAACGATCACATCCACCTTGGCATCGACAAGCGCTTTCACACGCTCCAGCACATTGGCGGTGATGCCTACCCCCGCGCCGCAGAGCAGTCTTCCCTGTTCGTCTTTGGCTGCGAGCGGATATTTGATCGTCTTTTCAATATCCTTGATCGTGATCAGTCCTTTGAGATTAAATTCATCGTCCACGATCGGCAGTTTTTCTTTTCTGGCCTTTCCCAGAACCTTTTTCGCCTCTTCAAGTGTAATGCCTTCTCTGGCCGTGATCAGCCCTTCCGATGTCATACATTCCTTGATCTTGCGGGAATAGTCTGTCTCAAATTTCAGGTCCCGGTTGGTGATAATACCGACCAGCTTTCTTCCCTCTGTGATCGGCACGCCGGATATCCGGAACTTGCCCATAAGCTCGTCCGCATCCGCCAGTGTATGTTCAGGAGTCAGTGAAAATGGATCAGTGATCACACCGTTTTCAGAGCGTTTTACTTTATCGACTTCTTCCGCCTGCGCCTCGATCGACATGTTCTTGTGGATGATCCCGATGCCGCCCTGCCTTGCCATGGCAATGGCCATGCGGTGTTCCGTCACCGTATCCATCCCGGCGCTCATCATTGGTATGTGCAGACGAATCTTTTTTGTCAGCCAGGTAGACAGATCGATCTGATTCGGAATGACCTGTGAATATCCGGGAACAAGCAATACATCATCAAACGTAATACCTTCGCCAATTATCTGACCCATATTCTTTCATCCTCCTGTATGTTTTATGATATTTTGACAAGTTTATCAAACTGCATTCTCTTTGTCAATGCAAAAGTCAGTCTAAGAATATCTTCCCCGGCGCATCGCCGTGCAGTGCCTGGATCAGCCCTTCATTCTTCTCCAATATGACTTTCACACTGCCCTCATAATAGAATACAAAAGTCTCGCCGCCGTTTTTACTGCTGTAGTCTCTCACCTCACAACTGCGGCCGCGGTAAGCATCCAGATGATAAGAGCCTTCCGGGGCGCCGGCCTCAATCTTCTCCAGCGCATAGTCGGCCTCCGTCTTTCTCCTGCTGCGCGCCATGATCTTATCGACGGTCAGTTCCCTGCACACATAGCTGTACTCATATTCCACCCATTCCTGCAGATAACTGTAATAGGCCAGTGCCGCAGACGCTGCCGCCAGAAACAGGCAGGCAATAGAATAAGGGGTCATGATGATCAGAAGCCCCGAAGCGATCCCACTTCCTATTTTTAATATGCCTGCGAGTGCGTTCCTCTTTCTTGTTATCAGTATTTCCAAAAATGTCTGATCCATTGCCTGTCTCCTTCCCCGTCATGCTAAAATCCCGTGTCAAAAATCTTACGATCTCAGGGTGATCCTACAATTATCATAGTACAAAAGCGGCGGAGATTCAACTCGGGAATCTTTCTTTTTGGCGGTATCCCGCCATCCCCATTCAAAATCCCACTGTGCTGTCTGTCCGTCCGGTCAGCCGATCAATTCCCGCAGCATCTGATTCACGACTCCGGGATCTGCTTTGCCTTTCATCGCTTTCATCGTCTGTCCTACGAGAAAACCAAGCGCTTTCTCTTTCCCGCCGCGGTAATCTTCCACAGATTTGGGATTGTCTGCAATCACCGTTTCAAGTATCGCCTGCAGCGCACCGGTATCGCTCACGGACTTCAGTCCCCGTTCTTCCACATAACGCCGGGGAGCCGCATCGGTGTCAAACATAACTGCAAAGACTTCCTTCGCCACCGTACCATTGATTTCCCTGGCGTCCGTCATGGCGATCAGTTCTGCGAGATGCTCCGGCGTAATAATAATCTCCTCCGGTTCCTTTCCCTGCTCTTTCAGCAGACGCATCGTCTCCCCCATCAGCCAGTTAGACACTTTTTTCGGTTGTCCGCAGATTGCCGTCGTCTGTTCGAAAAGGTCCGCCAGATGACGAGACTCCGTGATCATCTCGATGTCATACACAGGAATGTCATATTCTTCCCGGTAACGGGCGATCTTTTCTTCCCGAAATTCCGGCAGAGCCGCCTTTTTCTCCGCCAGCCATGCCTCACTGATGCGCACCGGAACAAGATCAGGGTCCGGGAAGTATCGGTAATCCTGAGCGTCTTCTTTGGAGCGCATCGCATAGGAACAGCCTTTGGTGTCATCCCACCTCCTCGTCTCCTGGATGACTGCCTCTCCCGATTCCAGCAGGGCGATCTGTCTCTCCCGCTCTCCTTCGATGGCCCTTGTGATCGCTCTGAAAGAGTTTAAATTTTTCATTTCTGTCCTCGTGCCGAATGTCTCTGATCCTGCCTCCCGGACAGACAGATTGACATCGGCGCGCATGGACCCTTCCTGAAGTTTACAGTCTGACGCTCCCACATACCGGATCATCAGACGCAGCTTTTCCAGGTAGGCGATCACTTCCTGCGCACTTCTCATATCCGGCTCGGAGACAATCTCGATCAGCGGCACGCCGCTGCGGTTATAATCCACAAGTGTACAGTCGTCCCACTCATCATGTATCAGCTTGCCCGCGTCTTCCTCCATATGGATCTCGTGAATACCGATCCTTTTCCGATTGTCTTCATCCCCAATCTCCACATAGCCGTCCCGGCAGATCGGCAGATAGAGCTGAGAAATCTGATAGTTCTGCGGATTATCAGGATAAAAATAATTTTTCCGGTCAAACTTGCAATATCTCGTAATTTCACAGTTCGCAGCCAGTCCCACGGACACCGCATATTCCAGCACCTGCCTGTTCAGCACCGGAAGCGAACCGGGCATACCGGTACAGACCGGACAGATATGTGTGTTCGGCGCTCCGCCAAATGCCGTGGAGCAGCCGCAAAACAGCTTTGTCTTTGTGGCAAGTTCCACATGCACTTCCAGCCCGATTACTGTCTCATATTGTCTTCCCATCTAGTCCACCTCCCCACATCTGGCAAACGGCCCTCTCGCCTTCTCGTAGGCAAAGGCCGCACGAATGAGCTTCTTTTCTTCAAAACAGTCGCCGATCAGCTGCACCCCGATCGGTAATCCCTTCCCGTCAAACCCGCAGGGCACGCTGACAGCCGGCAGCCCCGCCAGATTGACCGCGATCGTATAAATGTCACCGAGATACATACGGAGCGGATCCTGTAGACTTTCTCCAAGCAGCGGCGCCGTATCCGGCGCTGTCGGGCCCAGTATGACATCATATCTGGCAAACGCATCGTCAAAGGCCTTGCGGATCATCGCTTTCACACGCAGCGCCTTCAGATAATAAGCGTCATAATAGCCGGAACTGAGGACAAAGGAGCCGAGCATAATTCTTCTCTTTACTTCCGCGCCAAACCCCTGGGAACGGGTCTTTTTGTACATGTCGTGCAAGCCCTGGCAATCCTGCGCGCGGTATCCGTATTTGATGCCGTCGAACCGCTCCAGATTTGAGCTCGCCTCCGCCGACGCGATCGTATAATAGGCAGGAATCGCGTATTCCACAAGACTGAGGTCAAACTCTTCGACAATCGCTCCTTTTTGCCGCAATACCTCTGCCGCCCGCAACACGCTTTCCTTCACCTCACCGGAAAGTCCTTCCGTAAAATAATCTCTCGGAACGCCAATCCGCAGCCCTTTCACATCATCCACAAGCGCACTCGTAAAGTCTGTGTCCTTCCGCTCCATGGACGTGGAATCTTTTTCATCATAGGAAGCGATACACTCCAGTAACATCGCACAGTCTGTCACATCTTTACACAAAGGCCCGATCTGATCAAGGGATGACCCGTAAGCAATCAGCCCATAGCGGGACACCGTACCGTATGTGGGCTTCATCCCTACCACGCCGCAATAAGAGGCCGGCTGTCTGACAGAGCCGCCCGTATCAGAACCGAGGGCCATAAAACATTCCCCGGACGCCACTGCCGCCGCGCTGCCGCCGGAAGAACCACCCGGCACATGCGCTTCCTTCCACGGGTTGGCCGTCGGCCCGAACGCTGATGTCTCCGTCGTAGACCCCATGGCAAATTCATCCATATTAGTCTTTCCCAAAATCACTGCCCCTGCTTCCTGCAGTCTGAGTACGGCCTCCGAAGAATAGGGGGAAATAAAATGTTCCAGGATTTTGGAAGCACAGGTTGTCGGCATTCCCTGCATACACAGATTGTCTTTCACAGCTATCGGCACACCGGCCAGCGGACCGGTAAGCGCTCCGGATTCTATTTTTTTCTGTATTTCCTGCGCTCTGCGCAGCGCGCCCTCCTCATCAAGCGTCACAAAGCAGTGCAGTGTTTCTTCCCGCTCTCTGATTACTGCCATCACGGCCTCCACGGCCTCCACGGCCGTCACGGTTCCCTCTCTGATCGCCACCCCAAGCTGCGCCGCTGTCATATCCGTCAGTCTCATATCCATTCCTCCTAGTCAAACGTGCGCGGCACCGCAAACATGCCCTTTCTCTCCTCGGGCGCCCCGCCGATCAATTCCTCCCTCATGTCCCCGTTTGTCACCACATCTTCACGAAATACATTTTCCGCGGAGAATACATGAGACATCGGCTCTACGCCGTCCGTATCCAGCTCATTGAGCTGATCGATATAGTCCAGCATCCTGCCCATATCTTTTTTTGCCTGCTCCTTTTCCTCCACGGAAAGTTCCAGCTTTGCCAAGATTGACACATATTCGATCGTTTCATCCGATATTTTGTTACCCATCTGTCCGCCTCCTGCCGGTTTCTCTGTCACCTTTACCATTCAGCACATGGCATCCAGTCCATGCGCCATACTATCTCCTGTCAGTCTCTCACTTTGATATGGACTTCCCGAAGCTGCTGCTGTGTCACCTCTCCGGGCGCCCCACACATCAGATCCTGTGCATTGCCGTTCATCGGAAAAGCGATCACTTCCCGAATATTCTCTTCTCCACGCAAAAGCATGAGCATCCGGTCCACCCCCGGCGCCATACCTGCATGTGGAGGGGCGCCGAACTGAAACGCCTGATACAGCGCTCCAAACTTGTTTTTCAAAGTCTCTTCCTCATATCCTGCCAGTTCGAATGCCCTGATCATGACATCAATGTCATGATTTCTCACGGCGCCGGAAGAGAGCTCCACGCCATTACATACGATGTCATACTGATACGCCAGTATTGTCAGCGGATCTTGCTCCTGCAGCGCTTTCAGACCGCCCTGCGGCATACTGAACGGATTATGCGTAAACACCAGCTTCTTTGTTTCCGGGTCCTGCTCATACATGGGAAAATCATTGACATAACAGAAACGGTACGCATTTTTCTCGTACAGATCAAGCCTCCGCCCCAGTTCATTCCGGATCTGTCCCGCATAATAACTGGCTCTCTCCTCTTTGTCCGCGATCAGGAAAAGCGTATCTCCCGGCAAAAGTCCCGCCAGCTCTGCCAGCTCTGTCTTCAGTTCCCGGGGAATGAATTTATCGATCGGCCCCTTGTAAGACAGATCTTCTCCCACTTCCAGATAACCAAGTCCGCCCATACCGAGAGAGACGGCGAAGTCAAGCAGCTTTTCATGGAATCCTTTCGACATATCCTCATGCACTTTGACAGCCCGCACCGTTTTCCTGAGAAACGGTTTGAAAGTACATTTCTGGAAAAAATCAGTCACATCGATAATTCGCAGCGGATTGCGCAGATCCGGTTTATCCGTGCCAAACTCCAACATTGCCTGCCGATAACTGATGACCGGATAAGGCGCCTGTGTCACTGCCGCTCCTGTGGGTGCGAACTTGCTAAATACGGCCGAAAGTACCTCCTCTCCTACCCGGAACACATCCTCCTGCGTGGCAAAGCTCATCTCAAAATCAAGCTGGTAAAATTCCCCCGGCGAACGATCCGCTCGTGCATCCTCATCGCGAAAGCATGGGGCAATCTGAAAATATCTGTCAAATCCCGATACCATCAAAAGCTGTTTATACTGCTGAGGCGCCTGCGGAAGAGCATAGAACCGGCCCTTATATTTTCTCGACGGCACGATGTAATCCCGTGCACCCTCCGGAGAGGAGGCGCACAGAATCGGCGTCTGAATCTCCAGAAATCCCATCTGTGTCATCTTTTCCCGCAGAAATTGAATGACCTGCGAGCGGAATATGATGTTGTCCCTCACCTTTGCATTTCTGAGATCAAGATACCGGTATTTCAGACGCACCTCTTCCCTTGTCTCTCTCGAAGTCATCACCTCAAAGGGAAGCTGTCTGTATACCTTTCCCAGAATGGTAATCTCCTTTGCCTCCAGTTCAATCGTGCCTGTGGGTATCTTCGGATTGTATGTCTCCACGTCCCGCTTCTCAATGACTCCTTCCACTGAGATACAACTCTCCTTCGTAATCCCCGCAAGCAGTGTCGTATCTCTGAGCACAATCTGCAGCACTCCGTACATATCTCTCAGATCGAGAAAGGATACGCCGCCGTGATCTCTGATGTTCTCCACCCAACCTGCCGCCTTGACCGTCTTTCCGATGTCGCTTTCGTGAATGTCCCGTATAACAACGGTTCTGTAACTGTTTTCTGTCTTCATAATGACTCCTCTCTTCCTGACTTGAATTGCCGGGACGAGTCAGATTTCCTGTATTAATGAATAGAAAATTTTTTATCGTGTAGTTATTTCCTATACGACAAAAAATCCCGGAATACATCTCTGTATTCCGGGACGGAAATCATACTATGACCCGCGGTACCACCCGCATTGATAAGCCGACATTTCCAGCAAAATGTTTGACCGCCTTATCCTCTCTGACACTTAACGCGTGCAACGTATGCCCCTATTCACAGCCTTGCTTTCAGGACATCTGCTCCGGAGTGTTCCCTTCGTTACTTCCCACAAGCAGCGCTCTCAGTCGGTGACGCCGCATTCCTGTCGCTTTTCATAACAAGAGTCTCCTTCATCGCATTTACTTTTGTTTGATATATTAGCACAAGAATCTGCTAATTGCAAGCCAATATTTCAATTTCTTTTTCCACATTCCGAAGCTCCACGCCATGATACGTGCGGATTAACACTTTCTCTTTCCTGTACCAAAAGGCAAAAGCGCCTGTAAACCGTATTTTGTAGTCCCGCCTTTCTTCTTTTTTCATCAGACGGTTCAGGTGGATCTGCTTGTAATCTTTCTTCCGGATAATGGCACATCTGCCGATCCTGCAATATTTTCCGCTGTCGTCTCTGCGGTAGACAGTCACATGCTCAAAGAGCAGATAAAATAACAGCCATACAAGGCCGCACAAAGCAGCAACCATCCAGACAGAATACAGTACCGTCCTTCTCCAGTTAAATTCTTTTCTCTCAGGCGCCTTGTCTGTGAGCGCTTCCGGAAGCGGCTCCCCGGGACCTCTCTCCTGCGTGACAGGAAGTTTTCCTTTCTTTCGTACCGGCTTCTCTCCGGACTCCGTTTCCTCTTCTGCCTCTGTTTCCGGTTCTAAAGGCTCCGCTTCCCGCTCCATGGCTATCTCTCTTTTTTCCACACCATCCGTCAAGGGCTCAAATACATTGTAATCACTTCGATCTGTGCCTGCCGTATACTCCTGCGGCAGTATCTCCGTCACGATCGGCACTGGCTGCAAAATAACCGGCTGCAAGGCTTCCGTCTTCCCTCCGTGACTGCCGCTGTTGTCGCCGGTCTCATTGTCCTGCGGCTGTTTCTCCTCCCCCGAATCACGGGCATCATGGTAAAACTCAAAGACTGTCCTGCTGACATTGCCCAGTCTGTCCCTGACCCACACCGTACAGGCTCCTTCCCTGTCAATCCACAATTCCGGCCGGCTTTGAAAATGGATTCCATCCGTGGAATAAGCTGCTTCGTCAAGGCCGCACCCCTCCGTTCCGTCCGGCTGCAGATCCTTTGCCTCCAATACGATCTGCAGTCTGCCATCATACCACTTATCCTGCTTCTTATGGTAAGTCACCTCCGGTGGCGTGCGGTCGATATTGCCGATCCGACAGCTGACTTCTCTGACATTTCCCGCTCTGTCTCTGGCCCGGCACCGATATGTTCCGTTTTGGGATGCAGTGACAGTACGCTCCTGCGTCCAGTTCTCTTTTTCCGTAGTTTCACCCTCTGTCTGCTCCGTCTTCTCTGCGCCGTCAGTCGTCATCGTTGTCTCCTTCCATGTTGTCTGTCCGGTCTGATCTGTAAGTCCCCACCAAAAAGCCTTATCCGGCAGACCCGATCTTCCGTCCGTCTCCGTACCCTCCTGATCCTCCCCGACCACTTCCAGCACGACATCTTTATTTGTCCAGCCGCGTTCTGACGCTCTCAGCCATATATCGGGGACCAGTCTGTCTATATTGGTAATTTCACAGGATGCCCGAACAATGTCGCCGTCCGTATTACGGACCTTGCACGTATAAGTCCCGTTTTCTGCTGCCGGATAAGATGTCGCTTCGGTCCAAATATCATCCCCGCTCTCATCCGTCTCCCATGACAGATAATCGCCCGGCAGTACCGCTCCGCCGTCCGTCATCTCTGCAGAAAGTAAGATACTTCTGTTCGTCCATTCGTTTGTCGATGCTTTTATATTGAGAGACGGCAGCAGGCGGACGACCGTAATCGTAACCAGACCATTGCCTCCCTGTATCCCATAGCGTGATGCTTCTGTCTGTCCCTGCTGCCACATCACCTTATCTCTCCGGTCAGCCAGCGCCATTTTGCCTGCCCTGTCATTGCCATCCATCTTAAAATCACCGTTGCACGGATGCGCATATACATTCATATAGCCGGCAGTTCCTCCGCTCGCGGATATAACGGTCGTCCCATCACAGGTGATATAGGACGGTTCCCCGGAATTGCCGATGGCGACGCTCCAGTTGACGTCATGATTTTTGCAGAAATCTTCCGTTTCCACGAATGTTTTACTGCTTCCTCTGGGCGCTGTCATAATTGTCAGGACAGTGCCTTTTCTTAGCAGCGCCCTGCCGCTGCGCAGATTACCCTTTCCACCGCCGATGCAGTCAACGCTCCCGACCTTGTCTTTGCCTTTATTATAGGATTCGTAAGTGTCCCCACCCTCACTGCCATAACAGCAAATATCATAATAACCGTCCTGTGGCACGACAAACGTCTGTATCCCTCCGCTGTATTCATACCGGTTCTGCTGTCCGGCTCCTGGCGCAGAAGCGACGATTCCAATACTGCTTCTGGCTGCCGTCCTTGCCATAATACCAGTATTGCGGATCTCCCCAAACTCCGGCATTGTCCATGTACATTTTGTCGCTTCTGCTCCCTGCTCCGGCTCTTCCGTGTCCTGTCCCGCTTTTGTCTCCGGCTCTTCTTCTGTTTCCTGTGTCTCTTCCGGTTCTTGCTCTTCCTGTTCCTCTGCTGTCTCCGGTTTTTCCGTGTCCTGCTCCGCTTTTGCCTCCGGTTCTTCTGCTGTTTCCTGTGTCTCTTCCGGTTCTTGCTCTTCCTGTTCCTCTGCTGTCTCCGGTTTTTCCGTGCTCTGTTCCGCTTTTGCCTCCGGTTCTTCTGCTGTTTCCTGTGTCTCTTCCGGTTCCTGCTCTTCCTGTTCCTCTGCTGTCTCCGCTTTTTCCGTGCTCTGTTCCGCTTTTATCTCTGATACTTTTTCTGTCCTTGGGCCTTCCGCTCTTTCTGTCTTTTCAGTCCCCGGAGCTGTCTGGGTCTCCTGTTCCTTTGTTTCTTCCGCTTCCCGTATCTGCGCTGTCTGCTGCCGTGCATATACCGCTGAATCAGAAAAAGGGTACAGAAAAGAAACGGCCGTGACGGCTGTACACAAAATGGCTGCTATTTTGTTTTTTGATCGCATAAAATCCTCCTGTCTGAGTCTGACGCCTTGTTTTCCTTTTCCCGGGAATGATTGTGAGAAACAATAACATTAGAAAAATAGAATAATAGAAATAAATAGATAAAAGACACTGAACGAGATACCGTTCAGTGCCCTGATTATACTATAAAGAAATGTATTTGTAAATAAGAACTGTAATTTTCAGAAGCAGACGTGTTCTTCCTGATAACAGATCATTCTTTGCTGCCATTGTTGATCCACTTCAGATATGCGTTGATAAAGAGATCAATCGCACCGTCCATAACCGCGTCCACGTTGGAGCTTTCTACACTGGTACGGTGGTCTTTGACCATCGTGTAGGGCTGCATGACATAAGAGCGGATTTGATTGCCCCAGCCGATCTCCTTGACTTCCCCCCGGATACCGGAGAGCTTCTGCGCATTCTCTTCCTGTTTCAGCAGATACAGCTTTGCCTTCAACATCTGCATGGCCTTGTCTTTGTTCATGTGCTGGCTTCGTTCATTCTGACACTGCACAACAATGCCTGTCGGCAAATGCGTGATACGAATTGCCGAGGACGTCTTATTGATATGCTGTCCGCCCGCACCACTGCTTCGATACGTATCAATCCGCAGTTCGTCATCATTGATCTCAATATCGAGATTTTCCTCAATATCCGGCATTACATCGAGTGACACAAAGGAAGTCTGACGCTTTCCCTGCGCATTAAACGGAGAAATACGCACAAGGCGATGTACCCCCTTTTCGGATTTCAGATAGCCGTACGCATTGTCGCCGTTCACCTGAAACGTCACAGACTTGATCCCGGCTTCGTCCCCGTCAAGATAGTCCAATACCTGGACGTCAAAGCCTTTCTTCTCCGCCCATCTTGTGTACATACGATAGAGCATCCCTGCCCAGTCACAGCTTTCCGTGCCGCCTGCTCCCGCATTCAGCTTGAGGATCGCATTGTTTTTATCGTACTCGCCGGAGAGCAGCGTGCCGATCCTGATCTCCTCAAATCTGGCAATAAAAATATCAAGCTCCTGCCGCGTCTCCGACACAATGTCCTCGTCTTCCATCTCATAGCCCATCTCGATCAATGTCTCGATGTCCTCATATTGGGAAGACAGGCTGTCGCATGTTTCCACCAGATCTTTTAATTTTTTCAGTTCTCTCATTTTCTGGTTGGAGTAGTCCGGGTCATCCCAGAAGCCCGGCGATTCCATCTCCATTTCCAGCTCTTCGATCCGCTTTCCCTTATCTGCAAGGTTAAAGTGAATCCCTCACTTCCGCTAATGGTGTCTCATATGCCTGTAATTCTGTTTTCATCTGGTCCAGTTCTACCACTTAACGTCACCTACCTTCTGCCACAGCAATTTTTATATTTTTTACCACTCCCACACGGACATGGGTCGTTCGGGTAGACTTTTGCCTTCTCCCGTTTTACCGGTCCTTTCTGTGCGGAATCATCCTTGTTCGTGCCGGTCACTTTTGCGACCTGTTCTCTCTCTACTTTCTGTTCCACACGCACATGGAACAACAGTTTGACCGTATCTTCCCGAATACTGTCCGTCATACTGTCAAACATTTCGTAGCCGTTCATCTTATATTCCACAAGCGGATCTCTCTGCCCGTAAGCCTGCAGGCCGATTCCCTGACGAAGCTGATCCATATCGTCGATATGGTCCATCCATTTTCTGTCGATCACTTTTAGCAGCACAACCCGCTCCAACTCGCGGATCGCCTCTGTCTCCGGAAACTCTGCTTCCTTGCTCTCATACAGCTTGACCGCTTCCTCTTTCAACTGATGCTTCAGGCTGTTTTTCTGCAGCTTCTCAATACGTCCTCTGTTGATCACCTGCAGGGGGATCGTTGGCAGCAGCAGCGTGTTTAACTCCGTCAAATCCCAGTCATCGGAATCGGCGTCGTCCCCGATGCACGTATCTACCGTATTCTCCACAATGTCTGTGATCATCTTGTAGATCACATCGCGCATACTCTCACCGTCCAGTACCCGGCGGCGCTCCGCATAGATAATTTCGCGCTGCTCGTTGTTGACCTGATCGTACTCAAGCAGATTCTTACGAATCCCGAAGTTATTGCTCTCGATCTTCTTCTGCGCTGTCTCGATCGCGTTTGTCAGCATCTTATGCTCGATCTCCTGATTTTCCGGAATGCCCAGCGCATTGAACATATTGATCAGGCGTTCGGAGCCGAACAGTCTCATCAGATCATCTTCCAGCGAAATATAAAACTTTGACTCTCCCGGATCGCCCTGACGACCGGACCGTCCACGCAGCTGATTGTCAATCCGCCTCGACTCATGACGCTCCGTACCGATGATCTTCAGCCCGCCCAGCGCCTTTGCCTCTTCATCAAGTTTAATATCCGTACCACGGCCCGCCATATTGGTGGCGATTGTCACGGAGCCGTGAATCCCTGCATCGGCTACGATCTCCGCCTCCTGCTCATGAAACTTGGCGTTGAGTACTTTATGCGGAATCCCTTCTTTTTGCAACATACGGCTGAGCGTCTCAGACATCTCGATCGTGATCGTACCCACAAGTACCGGCTGCCCTTTCTCATGCGCCTCCCTTACGGCTTCCACAACCGCGTGCAGCTTTTCCTTTTTGGTTTTGTAGACCGCATCCTGGCGATCCATTCTCTGTATCGGCATGTTCGTCGGAATTTCAATTACGTCCATGCCGTATATGTCACGGAACTCTTTCTCTTCTGTGAGAGCCGTACCGGTCATACCCGATTTCTTCTCAAATTTATTAAAGAAGTTCTGGAACGTAATCGTCGCCAGCGTCTTACTCTCTCTCTTTACTTTCACATGCTCTTTGGCTTCGATGGCCTGATGCAGACCGTCGGAATAGCGCCGTCCCGGCATGATACGTCCTGTAAACTCGTCAACGATCACTACCTGATCGTCCTTCACCACATAATCCTGATCGCGGAACATCAGATTATGGGCGCGCAGCGCCAGAATGATATTATGCTGGATTTCCAGGTTGTCCGGATCCGCCAGGTTTTCGATCTGGAAGAACTTTTCGACTTTTGATACCCCTTCCGCAGTCAGGTTGACAACTTTGTCTTTCTCATTGACAATAAAATCGCCGCTCTCCTCCTGTTCGACTCCCATGATGGCATCGATCTTGGAGAGATCTTCCATATCCGCGCCCCGGGTCATCTGCCTTGCCAGAATGTCACAGGCTTCATATAATTTCGTTGACTTCCCACTCTGTCCGGAAATAATCAGCGGCGTACGGGCCTCGTCAATCAGGACAGAGTCTACTTCGTCGATAATCGCATAATGCAGATCACGCAGAACAAGCTGTTCTTTGTAGATCACCATATTATCCCGCAGATAATCAAATCCAAGCTCATTGTTCGTCACATAGGTGATGTCACAGGCATAGGCTTCTCTCCGCTCATCCGGTTTCATGGCATTGAGCACGACGCCCACTTTCAGGCCTAAAAACTCATGCACCTGCCCCATCCACTCCGCGTCACGCTTTGCCAGATAGTCATTGACTGTGACGACATGAACACCCCTTCCAAGCAGAGCATTCAAGTATGCGGGGAGCGTAGACACAAGTGTCTTTCCTTCACCGGTCTTCATCTCCGCAATACGTCCCTGATGCAAAATGATGCCTCCGATCAGCTGCACACGGAAATGTTCCATATTAAGGACACGCCGCGCCGCCTCACGCACTGTCGCATAGGCTTCCGGAAGCAGATCGTCCAAAGACGCGCCCTCGGCAAGCCGCTTCTTAAACTCCTGCGTCTTCTCCCGCAATTCCTCGTCCGAAAGTGCCTGCATCCCCGGGCGAAGCGCTTCAATCTTATCCACCAGCGGCATGATTCGTTTCAGTTCGCGCTCACTGTGGGTTCCAAATATTTTCTGAACTACATTCATATTGGTCTGGCTCCTGTTTTCCTCTGACCTTTCCTTTTTCGCTCCAAAATCCCAGCTGCGCGGCGCGCATCTGTCGCTCCTTCGTCGCTCTCTGATTTTGTCGCCAGCACGTCACGAAAACCAAATGCCGCCTCCGGTGTCGCTTGGTTTTCTTCTGACGTGCTATATTTTAACAGATTCGTCGGTATAATTCAACCTTTCGTTGTTTTCATACCAATCTGTTGAGAAGCTGTTCGCATTGTTTCACGGCACGCTCCATGCCGTATACAGGAAAATGATATGTACTTTTCCATAATTCTATCCTTTATAGGTACTTTCGCGGAAAAGTTTTCAATGTATCGATTGTAATAATTGACATTACATCAGACAGGGATTACGATATAAAAGGTGAAATAAATAAAAAAGGTGGGATCGGAACATGCAGATTTCAAGTCGTTTTACACTGGCGATTCATATTTTTGCCTGTATGGACACTTTCGGAAGCGAATATAAGGTAACCAGTGATTTCCTTGCCGGAAGTACCAACGTGAATCCGGTTATTATCCGGAAAATTCTCGGACAGCTAAAAGGCGCGGGATTGATCGCCGTGGCAAGGGGAACCGGAGGCGCTGTCGTTACAAAGCCGCTTGACAAAATTACTTTTCTTGACATCTACCACGCAGTGGAATGCGTTGAAAACGGTGAACTGTTTCATTTTCATGAAAACCCGAGCGTAAATTGCCCTGTTGGAAAAAATATCCACCACATTTTAGACGATAAGCTCCTCCGGGTTCAGAACGCTCTGGAAAAGGAGCTTGCATCGATCACTCTGGAAGATGTCAAACGGGATACCGAAAAATATCTGAGACAGAAAAATAATCAGGCAGCGACAAATACCGGGGAATGATACAACGGAATCATAATTCCCTGATTTTTTAGAAAATCAGTTGTAACTATTGACATTACATCATACGCGTGCTATTCTTTGTCTATGAGTTGTAATAGTAATCATTACATCGTCTTATGGAGGGTGGAAAACGGTAAAATTGCCGAACACTGGGTTGTGATAGAGACGATTGCAGACAAGAACAGCCGGCAGAATACAAACGGAAAGTTTTAGATCTACACAGAGCTTTATTCGAAAAGAGGCGACAGATTATGAAACATTATATTTTTCAAAATGTTCCCTGTGAGAAACAGCTGACACGGGCCGCCATATTGCTGAAAGAAGCGGAAATCGTACTGATCGGCGCGGGGGCAGGCATTTCCTCCGCCGCCGGCCTCACTTACAGTGGGAAACGGTTTACCGATCATTTCGGTGAATTCATAAGAATATACGGTTCTTCACATATGCCGGATATGTATACGGCAGGTTTTTATCCGTTTTCCACACAGGAGGCAAAATGGGGATATTGGTCGAAGCACAGTATGGTAAACCGCTTTCTTCCGCCTGCCATGCCTTTATACAGGCAGCTTTATCAACTTGTAAAGGAAAAAGATTATTTTGTTCTGACCACAAATGTCGACCATCAGTTTGAAAAAGCAGGATTTCAGGCAAACCGTATCTTTGCCACTCAGGGAGATTATGGAAACATCCAGTGTGAAAAGGGATGTCATCCAAGGGTCTACGACGCAGAGGATTTGTTTCGCCGGATGGATCAGGCAAGACACGACTGTCTGATCCCTTCCGCAATGGTACCAAAATGCCCTGTCTGTGGCGGCAATATGACGATGCACCTGCGCTGTGACCAATATTTTGTGGAAGACGAAAACTGGCGGAAAGCAGCCGGACGTTATTACGATTTTCTGAAAATAACAGAGAGAGAAAAAGGAGTGTTACTGGAGCTTGGCGTCGGATTCAATACTCCGTCAATCATCCGTTTCCCGTTTGAAAACATGGTTCGGGAAAATAAAAATCTGTTCTTAATACGGCTGAATCTGCATGAAGCTGCCATTCCCGAAGACATAGAGCACAGAGCGATCGGTATCGGCGGTGATATGGCACAGGCGATCTTTGATCTGAACAACCAAAATCGTATTTGAGGAAAGGCAGGTATCCAAAATGAACGCAGCAGAGACAACAGAGCTTTTTCTGGAGAAATTAAAGGCGGATTCGGCGGAATACGCAAATCTTGAAACCGGAGGATACAGCATCGAAGAAAAGAAAAATATAATTCGTTCCCTGATGAACCTCCGTATGCCGGGAGAACTGTCCGATGAGATAAAGAATCTGCAGGATGAATATCTGCAAGAAGAGCGAAAGAAAAAAGGAGTCGTAACTCTGTCGGAAATTCCAACCATAAAAGAACAGTTTGACAGCAGATCTCCTTATGCGGAAAAAATATCGCTATGGCAGGGTGATATAACAAGACTGAACGTCGGCGCGATTGTGAATGCCGCCAATTCACAGTTATTGGGCTGCTTTGTACCCTGTCACGGTTGTATTGACAATGCCATCCACAGCGCGGCCGGAATGCTGCTTCGCGAAGAATGTAACCGCATCATGAAACACAGACGGCTGAAATATGGCAGAGACTATGAAGAACCCACAGGTACGGCTACTCTGACCGCCGGTTACAATCTCCCCTGCAGCCATGTAATCCATACGGTGGGGCCGATTGTATCCGGACCATTACGCAGCGCACTTTGTCAGGATTTGCAAAACTGTTATGAAAACGTCCTGAACTGCTGTCTGGAACATCAGATCAGGTCCGTCGCTTTCTGCTGTATTTCTACCGGGGAATTTCATTTCCCAAACAGGAAAGCGGCAGAAATTGCATGGAAGACGGTAACCGCTTTCCTGGATAAGCATGGCGGTTGTATGGAACGGATCATTTTTAATGTCTGGAAAGACGACGATCGGAAGATCTACGAAAAATTGCTGAAATGCGGATCCGGTCACTGACAGGCAGCCATGAGAGCGGAAAGCCAGGGAAGGTTTCCCACTCTCACGGCTTTCGAATCTCCACGAACTGAAAGCTGTGCCCGCCGTCCGCGGACTGATAAAAGGCAAGTCCGGCGGCATCTCCGCCCGCATAATCACCGTCCGCTCCCTGTCCGCATAACAGACAAAGCACACCATCTTCCTCATAAGGCATCTGTGGATAGTCATAGGGCGCATACACATCACCGCTTTCCAATGTAACCATATATGCTTCCACTTCCACAGCCTGATAGCTGCCGCCGCCGTCTTCCGTCACATACAGGTCCGCTTCGTCTCCGCCGTTGTGCATCAGTGTGGCAAAGCCGAACTCCTCGTCCAGAAATATGAAGTCAATGCCCATTCCCATCTGCTGATCAAACGGATCCGGATTGGACATCTTCCATGTTTTCCCACCGTCCGTACTTTTTAAAAGACCATAAAAACGGCTTCCCAGAGCTGCGTCTTCCACGACCATCCGGTAACGGATCATGCCGTCGCCCACGAGACATTCTTTCTCGTAACTGCCATCATAAAAGTCCATGAAATCATATGAGGCGTCTTCACCGGCATTATCCGTCCCATCCCATACATCGGAACTGCCCGCCCCTTCTTCCGTCAGTTCCCGCAGCCCCTCAACCTGCATAAGATGGCCGGAAAAGACATCCTCTAACTTTTCCCTCATCCGCCCGCACCGGGTTTCCCACGGATCACCGCCAATATAGTCCTCCAGAGGAAACAGTTGTAAATAAAAGACATCACCGTCCTTTTCCATGCCCATCTTTGAGACCAGATAAGATGAGACCGGCTGAGAATCCCAGGGAAACTGCCCCGCCTCTTTTACATACTGCAGCCAGTCCGTCAGATCGGCGGCGCAGGCTGCAATATCCTCCTGCGAACCGTCGCAGGCGATACAAAGCCGGCCGGACACTGCAATGTCATCGCCCGACCTGCTTCTTTCCGCCGCCTCAGCAAACGTCATTCGTTCCTTTCCGTTTCCGCATATCATGGCGCTGCGGTCCCGGTTGTCCCAGAAATGCGCCGCCTCAGCGCACAGTACCTGAAAGAAATAATCGCTTTCCACATGATAGGAATTCGACACACGGAATGAAATAAATGCTCCCGGCTCCAGCACATCCGGCGCCCGGAACAGGTACAGGCCATTTTCCTGTCTCTTTACAAGCTCAGCCTCTCTATGATAGCGCTCCTGTACTTTCTCTGTCATCTGCATCTCATTCCATCCCGGAAATGGTCTGCGGAAAATCCCCGCTACCGGCAAATAATACTCCTTATGACTCTCCGACAAAAAGTCAGACCATGTTCCCTCAATGTAGCCGTCCGGCAATGTCTTTTCCATAACCATCTCTCTCGAAAAGACATAAAACATCCCCCGAAACAAGGCGGCCCCCAAAATGACCAGACAAAATATTCCTACAATGATCCGGTCAGACCAGACTGCAATCCCTGAGAGAATCCTCTTGTTTTCATCTGCTTTTGCCCGGTCCCGGATCCCATTCATAAGCAGAGAATTCCCGGCAAATAAAATAATATAAGGCATCGCCAGCCACAAATACAATCCTTTCCCCATCTGTGCAAATGTGCGCAGCTCCAGTCCGGCTATCCGGGCGCAGCCTTCCACCACCATCAGAGCCAGCCCGGCTCCAGACGCCGCTATCATCATAGAAACCGATAACCTCTTTTTCCTGTTCTCCATCATACTCCTTCTTTTCTGTCTTCTCAGTCTTTTATCCTGACAACCATTTTAACACAATCCCAGAAAAAACACAGCTGCCCTCCCGTTCGTTTGTCATGTATCCTGCCCGTCGCGTCTTGACCTTTCCTATTATAAGTGTTATCATTTTAACGGACATTTCTTCCTGATTTTCAGATCTGTTGGGGGAACAAAAAACTATAATTTATAAGAGGTGTGACAAATGAGCAAAACGTTTGAGGAATTGGTATCCAAAGTATCGAAATTTGAAATGAAAAAAGTGTCCGTTGCCGTTGCTCAGGATTCTGCCGTTCTGGAGGCAGTCAGAGCCGCAAAAGACCGCAAGATCGCTGACGCAATACTGGTGGGCGACAAAGACAAGATTGAAGCCGTTGCCAAAGAGATCGACATCAATATCTCCGATTTTGAGATCATTGACGTAAAAGATGATATTGAGGCATCTCTGGCTGCTGTCAAACTTGTACACGACGGCACAGCGGACATGTATATGAAAGGTCTGCTCAACACAAAAGATTTCTTAAAGAGCGTGCTGAACAAAGAAGTCGGCCTGCGTACAGGCAGTCCGCTCTCTCACGTATGCGTATTCGACGTAAAAGGCATTGATCATCTGTTATTCCTGACAGACGTTGCCTTCATTCCCTATCCGACTCTGGAAGACAAGGTGAGCATCATTAACAATACCCTGGAAATTACAAAAGCCTGCGGAATCGAAAATCCCAAAGTGGCTCCGCTTGCCGCTGTGGAAGTCGTAAATCCGAAAATGCCGGCTACCGTTGAGGCTGATGAGCTGACAAAGATGTGCCAGGAGGGCAAGATCACCGGCTGTATCGTGGACGGGCCCCTTTCCTTCGATCTTGCAATCGATGCGGAAGCTGCAAAGCACAAGGGCGCAACAGGCCGTGCAATCCAGGGAGACGCCGACATTCTCTTATTCCCCGATATTCATGCAGGCAATCTTGTATACAAAGCAATGGTACATACGGCAGACGTGATCAACGGTAATATGCTCACAGGTACAAAAGCGCCTGTCATCCTCACTTCCCGTTCTGATACGTTTGAAGTCAAAGTGAATTCTCTGGCTCTGGGCGCCGTTGTCGCAGAATATATGAAAAATAACCGGTAAGTAGTTACTATCACCCATATACGCGCAGTCGCGCAGAAACGAGGTAAAATTATGTCTGTTAAGAGTTTGATCATCAATCCAGGTTCCACTTCCACTAAAATCGGCGTGTTCGAAGACGAAACTCTGTTGTTTGAAGAGACACTGCGCCACTCTACGGAGGAGATCTCCAAATATGCTTCTATCGTAGACCAGAAAGATTTCCGCAAGGAGATTATCGTCAATCTTCTGAAAGAGAAAAATTTTGACATCCAGTCTTTAAATGTCGTTGTCGGCAGAGGCGGTATGTTAAAACCGATCTCCGGCGGTACCTACCCCGTTACCGATGGACTGTTGGCCGATCTGAAGGTCGGCGTACAGGGACAGCACGCTTCCAATCTGGGCGGCATCCTTGCGCGTGAGATCGCAGATTCGATCGGTGTTCCTTCCTATATCGTTGATCCGGTTGTTGTCGATGAATTGATGCCGGAAGCGAGATATTCCGGTGTGCCGGAGCTTCCGAGAGTCAGCATTTTCCATGCCCTCAATCAGAAGGCAGTGGCGAAACGCTACGCAAAGGAGACCGGAAAGGCTTACGACTCCCTGAATCTGATCGTTGTCCATATGGGCGGCGGCGTTTCCGTTGGCGCTCACAAAGCCGGCAAAGTGATCGACGTCTTTAACGCTCTCGACGGTGACGGCGCATTCTCCCCGGAAAGAGCAGGCGGTGTACCATCCGGCGCACTGATCAAAATGTGCTATTCCGGCAAATACACGGAAGCACAGGCATACAAGATGGTAGTTGGCAACGGCGGTTTCAACGCATATCTCGGCACCAATGATATGCGCGATGTCGACAAGATGGCTGACGAAGAAGGCAATGCCGATGCTAAAATGATCCGCGACGCGTTCGTGCTTCAGGTTGCAAAGGATATGGGCTCCATGGCCTGTGTTCTCGAAGGAAAGATCGACCAGATCATCATCACCGGCGGTATCGCTTATGACAAATACGTAGTAGACGCGCTGAAAGCAAAGGCCGGCTGGATCGCACCTGTGACCGTATATCCCGGCGAAGATGAATTGCTCGCTCTCGCACAGGGCGGTCTTCGCGTGTTAAACGGTGAAGAAGAAGCGATGAATTACTAGACGGCGGACGGTTGACCGGAAATCATTCCTGTGATCTATGATCCGCAGGATTTGACGATTGCTCATAATAAAAGACATATCGCACGCATCATGCGATATGTCTTTTGTTTTGTACTGTTTCATATTACCCTCAGTGGACAAGGGCGCCTATGTAAAATAAATGTAATGCTCTGGCCCGTATAAAGTTTCAATGCCCTCTCAGATCAAACAAATCAAACGCACCCAAAATGGTATCATTGCTTCCCCATGTATACACGATAAAATAGTGGTCTCCTTCAATCCCGGTATTGAGTGATACTGTTCCATGTTCCACAAACCCAATATCGTTATCTGTCTGTCTTTCGACGACACATTCCTCTTCATTTTGTGCGTACTGCGCATAGTATGCCTGCAACTCTTCCAGTGATAAATCGCTTCTAATCAGGATTCCCCCAAGATACTGCATCCCGTTTCCATTTCCCACCAGTTTTCCGGCTCTTGCAAACGACTCCACATATTGTGTATCAGTCGGCAGCGTTATCTTTTTTACGCGTTCGGCTGTCTGATCGGCAACCCGGTCATTGACAACAGGAACAGACAACAGAAACAAAAACAGCACGAGCGCCATGACTCCCAACACAATCGCTGATTTTTTCATTTTATATCCTTTTCCCTCCGGCTCCGATCATCCCATTTCTGCGTTCCTGTTTTCCACAATCCACTGTCGCAGTTCCTCCCGCTTTCTGATGCCTGTCTTCTCGAAGATATTTGAGACATGCTTCTTGACCGTCGTCTCCGAGATCACCAGTTTTTCCGCGATCTCTCCGTTCGAATCTCCTTCGCAGATCAGCAGTGCAATCTCGGCCTCCCGTTTCGTCAATCCGCCTGCCATGCAATCCTCAAATGCGATGGTCTCCTGTTTCGATCGCTTCCCTGCCACGTCTTCCTGCTCTGTGGCAGGCGGCGCTTCTTTCTCTTTTCCCGCTTCCTCCTGTTCCAGAGTAAACTTTGCGCAGAATGCATACAACATCGGCCGGAAACAAAGCGCCGCGTCGGAGAGCAGCTCCGCACTGCCCTTTTCGTCCGATAATCTGACAAACAGCAGCAGAAATGTCTGAATCAGTCCGGCTTCCACCGCTTTTTTACCAAATATATCTGCCAGCTCTCCCTTTTTTATGCCTCTGTGGCAAAACGGAAGTGTCAGTAAAATCGCGCCGGTCAAAAGCATAAAGATCTCTTTCCCGTCAACCAGCTTTTTCACATCAAACTCCATCACAAAGGCAAGCAGCAACAGATACAGAAGCAAATACAAAAATACCTGCCACCGTCTCTTCATATTACGGCTCTCCCTAACTCTGCGGCAAATCATAGAGCTTCAGACGCAGCCCGGATTCCAGCGGCAGCAGGATCAATACGAAAGCAAGCGCATAGAGCATCGTCAGCACACACACTGCCATTGCAGGCCCCAGGCTCGCCGGGTCATTGAGTCCTCCAAGAATCAGGACAAACGAAAAGCAGACGGTAAAGCCACCTGCTGCCAGCATGACCTTTCTCGCCAGCGCGACCGCCTCAATCGCCCGTTTTACTTCCCGCACAGACGCCTCCGCTCCCTTTTTGGCGATCAGACGAAACGCATTGTTAAAGTCCTTCAGCAGCCCCGTGCTGAGCAGCATTGTCGCCGCAAAGACTAACAGAATCAACAGACTGGGCGCATCAATAAACCATGTCACATTGCCGCCAAGGCCAAAGCCAAGCATGAACCAACTCACGAGAACTACCGCCAATACCGAAATAAAATACATACACATACCCCTTTCTCTACACTCCACTGTCTCACCGACTTCTTTATCGACAACGACAGTTTATCAGTCCTGCGGCAAAACCGCCATACTTCCCCGGTAGTATTTTGGGTAGTATCTTTTTATTTTATGAAAGTCCGGTGTGAAAAGCCATGTTCTTTTTACCATCCAGCTCAATCTTTGGGAAGCCAGTCTTCAATAATCCGGCAGACATATTTGTCCCAAAAGCTCCACTCATGGGCGCCGGGCGCCTCTTCATATGTGAGCGGAACTCCTGCCGCAGTCAGCTTGTCACGAAATGTCCGGTTGACAGGCAGCAAATCGTCCTCCGTACCACATGACATAAATACCTGTGGGTAGACAGCTTTGCCGGCATCCACCTTTTCTTTTAACTGGCTCAGAGCTACTTCCGGATTCTTATCCGTGCGGACCGCCTCATCCCAGTCACCCATACAGGCGTCCTCACCGCACAGTGTCCGGCGACGCGGGTCCCGTGGCGAAGCCTCGAAAATATGCAGCGCGCTCGAAAACCCCGCCACATAACTGAATGTATCCGCATACTTCAGACCGTTTCGCAGCGCGCCATAACCGCCCATCGACAATCCGGCGATAAATGTGTCCTCTCTCTTACGGGAAAGCGGAAACATCCTGCGCATCACCTCTACCAGCTCTTCCCCGATAAAGCTGCCATAGTCGTTATTGCGCACAGGCTGATCCACATAAAAACTGTTATCGCCATTTGGCATCACTACGGCCAGATCATGCTCCTCCGCATAGAGCTGAATACTGCTGTTGCTGACCCAGTCCATGTAATTTCCGTAAAGACCATGCAAAAGATACAGGGTTCTGTACTTTTTGTCACGGTCATGGAGATAATGAATGTGATCATTTTTATCGGCCGGCAGAATTACCTGAACCGGTACCGTACGTTTCAAAACATTTGACTGAAAATTCACTTGTATCAGTGCCATTTTTTCCTCCCCTCAGTGCTGCCCGCACTGTATGATGATTCCCATGCCTGATCAGAGCTCAGAGACAGTAACTTTCTGTCTGACACGACTCTACTTTCTGTGTCTCCTGCGTCGGATCAGAAATAATACGAGCAAAAGGACAACGATGACTGTCACGGCTGCAACAGTCACGATCAGCGATCTGTCCGGCACCTTTCCGGCCAGAAAGATCGATGTGGGGCCGTCCGCCCCGCCGATTACCGTGACAGAAGTCGCGGCCTTGCCTCCACGAAACGAAAAGAGTAATTTCCCGAGCTTTCTCATCTTACGCTGACCTCCCCTGCCAGTACCCGTTTGTAATCCTCATAATTTTTTTTTAGCAGCGCCGGTGTATCAAGCCCGTATGGACATTGATTTTTGCACTGATTGCAGTGCAGGCAGTTTTCGATCTTCTTCATTTTTGCCTGCACTTCCTCCGTGAGCTGAAGCTCCGATGGAGAGCGGCGCAGCAGCAGAGACATCCTCGCGCAGTTATTGATCTCGATTCCCGCCGGACAGGGCATACAATAACCACAGCCCCGGCAAAAGTCTTCTTTCAGTTCCTGCCGGTCCTTTCCTATGACAGACTGCATCTCTTCCGTCATCTTCGGCGGCTGGTCAATATAAGAGATAAATTCCTCCAGCTCCTGTTCTCTCTGGACGCCCCAGATCGGCAATACATTGTCATACTGCGCCATAAATGCGTAGGCGGCGGCAGAATTGTTAATCAGCCCGCCGGACAGCGCCTTCATGGCAATAAAGCCGATTTCCTGTTCTTTGCACAGTCTCACGAGCCGCAATTCCTGCTCTCCGCTCAGATAACAGAATGGAAACTGCAATGTCTCGTAAAGGCCGGAGGCAATCGCTTCCTCCGCGACCGAGAGACGATGGTTGGTAATTCCGATATGCCGGATCATTCCTTTCTCTCTGGCTTCCAGCATTGCCTCATACAGGCCGCTGCCATCTCCTGGTTTCGGGCAGAAGGACGGATTGTGGAACTGATAAATATCGACATATTCCGTCCGCAGATTATGTAATGACGTGTGCAGATCTTTCCAGAAAGCCTCCGCGTCCTGCGCCGCTGTTTTAGTCGCGATATAGACCTTTTCCCGCATACCGGCGAAAGCCTCTCCCAGTTTCTCTTCACTGTCCGTATAAAATCTGGCCGTGTCAAAGAAATGAATGCCTGCCTCATAAGCCCTGCGTGCCAGCTTTACCGCCTCCGCCGCCGGAATCCTCTGGATCGGAAGCGCACCAAAACCATTTTTGTTTACCGTAATGCCAGTAATGCCAAGTGTTACTGTTTCCATCCTTTTCCCTCCCTGATCTCTTATTTTTGCCGATGTTTCGTTCCTTCTTTGATTATGGGACTGATCTTTTTATAGATCAGTATCGTGATCAGCGACACGAGACCGCCTTTCAGCAGATTGAGCGGCGCCACTGCCAGCACGACAAGTGTCGCGATACTGTCGATCGCCGGATTGATCTCCGCCCCCATAGCGATGATCGCATCGAGCGGCATTCCGAACAACTGCGCAAACTTTGGCAGCAGATAGACCGCGTTAAATGCCGTACCAAATACCGTCATGCAAAACGTACCCGCAGCCGCGCCGATGACCGCATTTTTTCTTGTCTTACGAAACAGATAGATGCCCGAGGCCGGCAGTAAAAAGCTACAGCCGATCACAAAATTAGCCAGCTCCCCGACAAATGCCGTGGAGGTAGGCTTAAAAAACACTTTTAACACAATCTTGCAAAACTCGATCAGCACACCAGCCACCGGCCCGAACGCATAAGCGCCGATCAGCACCGGAAGCTCGCTCAGGTCGAGTCCGTAAAAGGGCGGCGCAAAGGGCACCGGCACCTCAAACAGCATCAGCACAACGGCGATCGCCGCAAACATTCCGCAGACGGCTACCTTCCTCGTACTTAAAATGCGCTCCGCACCGTTTTCTCTCTTCCTGGCCGCCTTTTCCATCCCATAGGCCGCAAGAACCAATATCACGACAATGCCGATAAACTGTGCCACAAATACGGCATTGTCCGTAACTGTCTGTAACAGATGATTTTCTTCCATCAATCAAAACGCTCCTTTACCCGGCGAACTTTCATTTGTCATCAGCCGCGTCCGATCTTCATCGTCAGAGAGATCCGCTTTTTCGCGGCGTCGACCGACAATACCTGCACTTCCACAACGTCACCCACACTGACTGCCTCGAGCGGATGACGGATAAACTTATCTGTGATCTGCGAGATATGTACAAGCCCGTCCTGATGGACGCCAATATCCACAAATGCACCAAAGTCTATGACATTGCGGACCGTTCCTTTCAGTACCATTCCCGGTTTCAGATCTTTCATATCAAGCACATCACTTCGAAGGATCGGTGCCGGCATATTATCCCTCGGGTCTCTGGCAGGCTTTTCCAGCTCTTTCAGAATATCTGTCAGCGTCAGCTCACCGATGCCAATCTCCTCCGCCAGCTTCTTTTTATCCCCGGCGCGCCGTTCCAGATTGCCGATAAGTCTCTCTGCTGCCTGTCCCTTCTCTGCGGTCCGCTCTCTGTCTGTCGTCTGCCCCTTCTCCGCACTCCGGCCGCCCTGCTCCAGCGTCATCCCGTTCATTGCCGCCGCCAGCGCCTTGCCCATAGCCGTATTCGTATTGCGGATGACAATCTTATTCTGCTTCTGTCTGGGTTTGGCCGCAGACTCTTTCCTAGCTTTCGTGCTCTTAGATGCCGCCGCAGCTTTCTGTGCCGCCCGCACATCCTCTATCGTCAGTCCCAGCTTCTGCATCAGTTTTTCCGCCGCTTCATATGACTCCGGATGAACACTTGTAGCGTCGAGCGGATGATCGCCATCCGTTATTCGCATAAATCCCGCGCACTGCTCAAAGGCTTTCGGTCCCAGCTTCGCCACCTTCAAAAGCTGCTTTCTGTTCGTAAACCTGCCGTTGTTTTCCCGGTAGTCGACAATGTTTTTGGCGATTGTTTTCGTGATCCCGGAAATATAAGAGAGCAGCGGCGCCGACGCCGTATTGAGGTCTACGCCGACCCGGTTGACACAATTTTCCACCACGCCGTTCAGCGCCTCGCCCAGTTTTTTCTGATTCATATCGTGCTGATACTGTCCGACGCCAATCGACTTGGGGTCGATCTTTACCAGCTCTGCAAGCGGGTCCTGCAGACGCCGCGCGATGGATGCCGCACTCCGCTGTCCCACGTCAAACTCGGGAAATTCCTCTGTGGCCAGCTTGCTCGCGGAATACACAGAAGCCCCGGCCTCGCTAACGATCACATACTGTACCGGTCGTTCCAGTTCTTTGAGCAGTTCGACGATCACCTGTTCCGACTCCCGGGAGGCCGTTCCGTTCCCGACAGAAATCAGATCGACTTCATATTTGTCAATCAGTTTTTTCAGCTCTCTCTTTGACTGCTCGACTTTATTTTGCGGCGCCGTCGGATAGATCACCTTCGTGTCAAGCACTTTCCCTGTTCTGTCTACGACCGCCAGTTTACAGCCGGTGCGAAACGCCGGGTCCCAGCCCATAACCGTCTTTCCCGCAATCGGCGGCTGCAAAAGAAGCTGCTCCAGATTCTTGCCAAAAACCGAGATCGCCCCGTCCTCCGCGCGCTCTGTCAGCTCGCTGCGAATATCCCGCTCAATAGCGGGTGCGATCAGACGATCATAACTGTCCGTAATCGTCTCCTTCAATATCGGCGTTGTCACCGGATTATCATTCAAAACGATCTTTTTCTCCAGGAAACGAAGAATCCGCTCTGTCGGCGCTTCTATTTTCACCGTCAGGAACTTCTCACTCTCTCCCCGGTTCAGCGCCAGAATCCTGTGTCCTGCGGCCTTGCTCACCGCCTCGGAGTAATTGTAATACATCTCATAGACACTCTGCGCCTTCTCGTCCTTTGCCGTACTTGTGAGAACGCCTTCCGCAAAAGTCGCCTCCCGGATATAAGCGCGGTAATCCGCCTCGTCGGATATACTCTCCGCGATGATGTCCTTCGCGCCCTGCAGCGCTTCCTGCGCCGTCTTCACACCCTTCTCTTCGTCTACATACTGCGCTGCCGCTTCCAGGGCGGGCTGCGTCATCTCCTGTGCAAGAATCAGCTGGGCCAGAGGTTCCAGCCCCTTCTCCTTTGCCACGCTCGCCCTTGTCTTGCGCTTCGGCCGATACGGACGGTAGAGATCTTCCACCGCCACCAATGTCTCCGCAGCGCCTATCTTCGCCCGCAGTTCATCCGTCAGCTTTCCCTGCTCCTCAATACTGCTGAGCGCCTGCGCCTTTTTCTCTTCCAGATTGCGCAAGTAACCAAGCCGTTCGTTCAGATCACGCAGCGTCTCGTCATTCAGCGCTCCTGTGGCTTCCTTCCGGTATCTGGAAATAAACGGTATCGTATTGCCCTCGTCGATGAGAGCGACTGCCGCCTCCACCTGCCACTTTTCCACCTTTAATTCTTCTGTCAGTTTTACAATAATATCCATCCCAAACTATCCTATGTCCTTTTCTTTCATTCGCCCTCCGGGCGCTATCTATTGTAGCATAATCGGCGCGATTTCACAACAAGGCAGAACCTGGGAAAGATTTTGCTGAGGAATGGGTTTGTAATCTGGCAAAAAAAGTGTTACTATTACATTATATATATAAACCTGTATTTTCAGGGCCTTGCAGACAATGAAGGAGTATTCCATGGACTTTCAAAACAACTCACCAAACCAGATGCCATACAATATGCCGGGCGGACCTGGTATGCAGAATCAGATGCCATATCCGATGCCTCCCGTCAGGCAGCAGGAAAACATCATGGCAAATGCGGCGATGATCACCGGTCTTGTCGGTGCCGCCTCCATTATCTTTCTGCCTTTTTATCTGCCCTGCATTTTTGGAGGTATCAGCATTGTGCTGGCTCTTCTCTCCAAGGGCAGTCAGAGCAGACTCTCGCCGCACGCGAAGATCGGCTTTATCGTCACTCTGTGCAGCTTTACCCTCAATGCCATTCTTTTTGTATTCGCCATGTACCTTCTGATGGCGGTGCCGGAATATCAGCAGCAGTTCAATCAGCTCTATGAACAGATGTATGGGGAATCTTTCGATGACATGATGGAAGACACATTCTGGGATTAGAAGATTTTATTTTATATCATATCATTATTATATAAGGGAGGAAATCGATATGATGATCAATACGGGATACAGCAGAAACAGTTATGATCTTTCAGGAGCGGCAGGCGACAGTGTCAAATCGCCCGGACGCAAATCCTCTCCTGAGGACTGTCAGACATGTAAAAACCGCAAATATCAGGACGGTTCCGACGAGATGGTCTCTTTCAAGTCGGCGGCCCATGTTTCGCCGCAGGCTTCCGCTTCACGGGTGAGAGCGCATGAGCAGGAACATGTCAGCAACGCATACAAAAAGGCGGCAAAGAGCGGCGGAAAAGTCGTGGCAGCCAATGTATCGATTCAGACTGCTGTCTGTCCGGAGTGTGGACGCACTTATGTTGCAGGCGGTGAGACAAGAACGCAGATCAAATATGTTAACGAATCAAATCCTTACCAAAAAAGCAAAAAATCAGCAGATTCTTCTATCTATGCGGGTATGAACTTTGATAAAGCCGTATAACATATCGAGAGAAGAACCGCATTATAGAATGGAGACTATTTTTTTATGAATACCAGTTTAACATCTGCTCAGTTGAAATCCATTTCCAGAGGACAGCTTCTTGGGAAATATGGAAATGCGATCTCAGTGGAAGTGCTGGCTGCCTCAATCACGGGAGTGGCCCTTGTGCTTTGCCTGTGGATCTCGGACCCTTCCACATTGGCAGGACTTGTCATTACCTGGCTGATTGCCCTGCTGATCAGCATTCTGGCCGGAATCTTCCAGGTTGGTCTGACCCGTTTTTATTTAAACCTGGTTTGTAGTCGTCCTTACCGGACGAACGATATTTTCTGTGGTTTTTCTTCCCATGCCGACAGAGCCATCGCCGTGAGGTTTCTGTTGCTGCTCATGCAGCTTTTGTGCATGACCCCGTTTTATATATGCAGGTATTTCTATCTGAACCAAAGCAAGACTGCCGTCATGTTTCTCGTCTGTTGCCTCACGGCAGTGGCCGGTATGGCTGTGCGGATTTTCTTTTCCCTGCGCTTTGCACAGGTATATTACGTGATGCTGGACTTCCCAAACTATACGGTACGGCAGATTTTCTCTACAAGCTGCAAGATTATGAAAGGGCATAAGGGCCGTCTCTTTTATATTTGCGTCACCCTCATCCCCTATTATCTCTCGAGCTTTCTTTCCTGCGGAATTGCCTTTCTCTGGGTCATTCCTTTCATGCGGACATTGCTCACAAATTTCTATCTCGACATTATGCACAGAGAGTACACCGTGTAAGACGGGTACTCTCTGTTTTCATTACAGCTTTTTTATTCTGTCGATTGCTTCCACCGTATTCTCATAGCTTCCAAATGCCGTGAGGCGGAAATACGTCTCCCCGCTCGGTCCGAAACCACTGCCCGGCGTTCCCACCACATTCGCTTTTTCCAGCAGATGGTCAAAAAATTCCCAGCTTGTCATGCCATTCGGGGCTTTCAGCCAGATATAAGGCGCATTGACGCCGCCATATACTGTGTAGCCGGCATCTTTCAGTCCTTCCAGAATGTATCTGGCATTGTTCATATAATAAGCGACCTGTTTCTTCAACTGCGCTTTTCCCTCGGGAGAATAGACTGCTTCCCCTGCGCGCTGCACAATATAAGGCGCACCGTTGTATTTGGTCCCATGCCGTCTCGCCCAGAGTCCGTGCAGCGCCACATCTCCGATTTTCAGATCTTTCGGCACTACCGTATAGCCAAGCCGCACCCCGGTAAAGCCCGCATTTTTAGAGAAGGAATGCAGTTCGATCGCACAAGTCCTCGCTCCCTCGCACTCATAAATGCTGTGGGGAACATTTTCCTCGGAAATATATGCTTCATAAGCAGCATCATAAATGATGACTGCCCCCACCTGATTGGCATAATCGACCCAGTCCTGAAGCTGGTCTTTCGTGACCGTACAGCCAGTAGGATTGTTCGGGAAGCACAGATAGATGAGATCCGGTTTCTCGCTGGGAATCTCCGGCACGAATCCGTTTCCGGCAACACATGGCATATAGATCACATCGCTCCATGTCTCCGTCGCCGCATCATAACTGCCTGTCCTGCCTGCCATCACATTCGTATCAACGTAGACCGGATAGACCGGATCACAGACTGCGATCTTGTTGTCCACACTGAAGATTTCCTGGATATTGCCGGAATCACATTTCGCCCCGTCCGATACAAAGATCTCATCCTCGGCGATGTCGCAGCCCCGTGCCCTGTAATCATTCCCGGCGATCGCACTGCGCAGGAACTCATAACCCAGATCCGGTGCATAGCCTTTAAACGTAGCGGCATCCGCCATCTCATCCACCGCGCTGTGAAGGGCGGAAATGATTGCCGGCGCCAGCGGCTGCGTCACATCGCCGATGCCAAGGCGGATGATCTTTGTCTCCGGATTGGCGGCCGCAAAGGCATTGACCTTTTTGCCAATCGTCGAGAACAGATAGCTTCCCGGCAGCTTCAAATAGTTGTCATTTACTTTCACCATACTCGTATCTCTCCTTATGTTGATTATTGTTATTCGCAGAATTTCAATCGGTCAGCAGAGCCATGTCAATCTCGCCTTCATATACCGTCTCCGCCGGCCCTGTCATATAGATCGTGTCCTCTCTCTCGTCCCATTCGATCGACAGGCTGCCGCCGAGTACATGTACGGTCACATTCCGGTCCGTAAAACCATTCAACACACAGGCAGCCGCCACGGCACAGCAGCCCGTCCCACAGGCCAGCGTTTCCCCCGTGCCTCTCTCCCACACACGCATCTCCACATTTTGCCTGTCGATAACATGCACAAATTCCGTATTGATCCGCTTCGGAAAGCGTGGATGATTTTCAAATTGCGGCCCAATCGTTTCGATCTGCATCTGTTTGATGTCTTCCATAAACACGACTGCATGGGGATTCCCCATAGATACGCAGGTCATCCGGTATGTCTCCCCCTGTACGGTGATCTCCTCATCGATCACCTGCCCGCCGGAAGCAATGACAGGAATCTTCTCCGCTTTCAGCTCCGGCCGTCCCATATCAACTCTGGCTGTCACAGCCTTTCCCTCTCTTGTCGTCAGGCTGATCTTCTTGCACATGCCGGCGCTGACGATAGTAAATTCTTTGTTGTCTGTCAGTCCTTTATCATATACATACTTGGCCACACAGCGAATGCCGTTGCCGCACATCTCTGCCCTGCTGCCATCCGCATTGTACATCTCCATCTCAAAATCTGCTTCGGAAGACGGATTGATAAAGATCACGCCGTCCCCGCCAGCGCCAAAATGCCGGTCACTCAGAAAGCGGACGGCTGCCGGCCTTTTATCCTCGGGTATCCGCTCCCTGTTTCCATCAATATAAATATAATCATTCCCACAGCCGTGCATTTTTGTAAATTTCATCCGGCTTTCCCCTTTCTCTTTCATGTCCTCATCATTGCAAGTATCATCTGCGCTGTCTCCGCCAGATTCGTACCGCTGTCCATACTGCACTTCTGGATATAGCGGTGGGCCTCCTGCTCCGTCATACGATTGCGCACCATCAGAAGCTCCTTGGCTTCCCTGATCCATGCCGCTTCCTGCTGGCTGCGCTTTTTCGGGGCTTCTCTGTATCTCCTGCGCCGACTCTCAATATTATGAACCATCATGCCCACGGTGTCAATGAGCTCGTGAACTTTCAGAGGCATCGCCAGTGACATCACGCTGCCATCACATTCCTCCAATACACTCCCGGAAGCGATCAGGAGCATCTCAAATCCTTCCGGAAGGTCGTCCCGCAGCCGGGAAAAGATCATATCCGGCATCCGATGGCCACAGATAACAATGCCGCCATCCAGACAGTCCGCCTGACTGAGCGCCTGCGCTCCTGTGGAACAGACTGCCGCCACCGGATACCCGCTGCGCACCAATATATTTTTAATGCTTCTGGCACCCTCTGTCTTAGAAAATGCGACTATAATCCCTGTCATCAGATACACCTCCTCTCCCGTTGTTTTACAGTACAGTGATGCAAAGTATGAAGTGTCTCACCACGCGTTGGTCCGCCGCAATCTAATATCGGTTCAAATATTGTCGGATTTCCCACTCACTGACCTGCGCCTGATATGTCTCCCACTCACTCCCTTTTATCATAAGGTAATTTTCATATGCGGTCCTGCCAAGCGTCTCTCCGATCAGCGAATCCCGCTCCATCTCATGCAGTGCTTCCCGCAGCGTCGATGGAAGTCTGCTTTCCGGCTCCTGGGACGGCATGATCTGCTCTCTGATACCGTCCAGTCCCGCACGCAGGCAGAGCGCCAGCGCCAGATAAGGATTTGCCGCAGAGTCGGGAGAACGCAGCTCAATTCTTGTCCCCTCTTCCCGATCACGAATAACCCGCACAAGCGGACTCGCGGCCGCCGTATCCCAGGACAGACAGACCGGCGCCTCATAGCCTGATACGAGACGCTTATACGAGTTTACAATCGGATTGGTGACAGCGGTCATACCCTTGATATGTTTCATCAGTCCACCGACAAAGAAAAGCCCTTCTCTGCTCAGACCATTTGCTTTGTTCTCGTCTGTGAAAATATTTTTTCCGTCCTTTAACAGTGCCATCCGCAGATGCATCCCGGATCCTTCCACCCCATTTTTGGGCTTTGGCATAAAAGTCGCATGGAGACCATGTCTTTTGGCGATCGTCTTCACAGCCAGTTTAAACGTCATAATATTATCTGCCGTCTTCAGCGCCTCATCGCGCCGGAAATCCACTTCATGCTGGGCAGGCGCAGACTCATGATGAGACGATTCGATTTCAAACCCCATGTCTTCCAGCATCATGACAATATCTCTTCTTGCATTTTCTCCCAGATCAAGCGGACTCATATCAAAATACCCGGCCTGTTCATGCGTCAATGTCGTCGGAAGCCCCTTCTCATCCGAATGAAACAAAAAGAACTCGCACTCCGGGCTCACCTCCATCGTGTATCCCAGCCCGCGGGCTTCCGACGCCGCTTTCTTTAAAATATGGCGGGGATCGGCCGCAAACGGAGCCCCATCCTCATGACAGACGTCACAGATCAGCCTTGCCACTTTGCCCTGCTGCGGTCTCCATGGAAAAATCTCGAACGTATCACAATCAGGATGCAGAAAGAGCTGCGCCTCTCCCTCATTGTGAAAACCGGTAATCGACGCGCTGTCAAACGCACACCTGTTGTCAAGCGCTTTCTTAAGCTGGCTGGCAGTAACCGCCACATTCTTGAACATGCCCGGAATATCCGTAAACTGCAGACGGATAAACTCCACATCCTCATCCTGTACAAGCCTTACAATATCTTCTCTCGTATATTTTTTCATACCACTCTTCCTTTCTGATCACAGAACCTTTGCAGGCAGCGCGAGTGAACTGCCTCCGCAGTAGTTCCCACTCCGCGAGCTGCGCGGTTATAATTTTATCGTATGGGAATTTCCGATACGATGAAAAAAAGACGCACTTACCCTTCCGTAAGAACGCCTTTGTCCTCTGCGATTATACCACAACCAAAATGTAAAGTCTATCGTGACGTCATAATGTCTCCCGCATTCAGGCATATTCACAACTGACAGTTAATACACTGTATAAATAAATGAAAACGGGGATATCGTTATGAGTTCCAGAACCAAAATCATTGTCCTTCATCTGAAGGAATTGCTGTATACCGGCATTTTCCTTGTGCTTGGCATTCTGTTCATCGTCCTGCTTATCATCATGTTCCTGCCCGACAAAAAGCAGACAAAGGAAACCGCACAGACTGAAAACGCCTACGTACCGGGTATCTATACCACGTCCATACAGCTTGGGGGAAGCACTGTGGATATCGAAGTGGTAGTGGATGAAAATCACATCAACTCCCTGCGCCTGAATACGCTGGACGAAGCAGTGGCTACCATGTATCCGCTCATCGAGCCGTCCTTTGATGAATTGGCACAACAGATCGAAGCCAATCAGTCTCTGGAAGGCATTACATATTCCGATGACAACCGATACACATCCATGCTGCTTTTAGATGCCATCTCCAAGTCGCTGGAAAAAGCGGCGTCCGCCATAGATACCGTACCGGAAACAGACCCGCAGTAACGACAGCTCACAGGCTGTCAAGCTCTCTGCTCCATGCCGTCATACACGCATCGGACGGCATCCGCAGATCTCCCCGGGGAGACACCGCCACACTGCCGACCTTCGGGCCGTCCGGAAGACAGGACCGTTTGAACTGCTGGGCAAAGAATCTGCGGTAAAAAATACGCAGCCACTTGAGAATGTCCGCCTGTTCGTACAGATCGGCAAACGCCTCACAGGCAATCCGGTATATCTTTCCGGGAGAAAAACCAAAGCGCAGCATATAATACAGGAAAAAATCATGCAGCTCATAAGGCCCCACCAGATCTTCTGTCTTCTGTGAGATCTTTCCTTCCACGGGAGGCAGGAGTTCCGGGCTCACCGGCGTATCCAGCACATCTCCGAGCACCGCTCTCAGCTCAGGCTCTCCACATGTATCCGCATAATATTGTACAAGGTGACGCACAAGTGTCTTCGGGATGCCCGCATTGACACCGTACATCGACATATGATCGCCATTGTAAGTCGCCCATCCAAGGGCAAGCTCCGACAGATCGCCGGTACCGATCACAAGACCGCCCTGTCTGTTGGCAATGTCCATCAACACCTGCGTCCGCTCCCTTGCCTGGCTGTTCTCATACGTCACATCATGTTCCTCTTCCTCCTGGCCGATGTCTCTGAAATGGGTGCGGACTGCCTCTTTGATGTCCACTTCCTCGAGCGTCAGACCGAGCGTCCGCGCCAGCTTGCAGGCATTGTCGTATGTCCTGCCGGTCGTGCCAAAACAGGGCATCGTGACCGCGACGATCCCCTTGCGGTCAAGAGAGAGCAGATCAAATGTCCGCACTGTCACAAGCAGGGCAAGTGTGGAATCCAGCCCTCCGGAGACACCGATTACCGCCGTCTTACAGCCCGTATGCTCATACCGCTTCTTTAATCCATAAGACTGAATGGATAAAATCTCTTCACACCGCTTCTCTCTCTCCGCCTGCACGGAAGGCACAAAAGGCTTATGATAAAAGGTTCGTGAAAGCTGCGTCTGCTCTTGTTGCAAACGAAACGGCACAATGCGATACCCTTCCGTCTCTGCCGCCGGGAACGTGTTCATCCGCCGGCGTTCAAAACAAAGACGGCTGATGTCCAGTTCACTGTACAAGATCTCACAGGAAAACTTTTTCGTCTCCGCGAGAATTGTGCCATTTTCCACAATCATATTGTGACCGCCAAAGACAATATCCTGCGTCGATTCTCCCTCTCCGGCGCTGCAATAGACATAGCCCGCCACCAGTCTGGCGCTGCACGATTTCACAAGCATCTTCCTGTAAGCGTCTTTTCCGATCGTCTCGTCGGAAGCAGAGAGATTGACCAGCACTTTTGCCCCTGCCACCGCGTGTGAGGTACCCGGCGTGTCGACCGCCCACAAGTCCTCACAGATTTCACAACCGACTACAAGCTCCGGCATCCCATCCGCACGAAAGAGAATATCCGTCCCGAAAGGAACCTGGCTCCCTTCCCACAGATAGTCCTCCGCCTGTCTGTTCCCCGGTGTGAAATGTCTCGTCTCATAAAACTCTCCGTACGCAGGGATATTGCGCTTGGGAATGACGGCAAGCAGCCTTCCGTCCGTCATCACTGCCGCCGCATTGTACAGCTTACCCGCTTTCTCAAGAGGAACGCCGACAAAGACAAGCGCGTCACAGCCGCGTGTGCTCTCGATGACCGCCTGAAGCTGACGTCTCGCCTCCTGTAACAGCCGGTCCTGTAAAAACAGGTCGCCGCATGTATATCCTGTGAGACAGAGCTCCGGAAATACAATCAGCTTTGCTCCCTCTTTCCGCGCCTTTTCCATCCCTTCGCAGATCACCTTCCTGTTATATTCCGGGTCTGCCACTTTGATCTTCGGCGTTACTGCCGCTGCTTTCACAAAACCATGTATCATTACCGCACCGCCTTCTTCAAAATATCCTTCAACTCGCTGACCGCAAATGTATGATCCGTATTACAAAAATGACAGTTGACTGTTACCGGTTTCTCTTCCGCGATCATCTCTTCGATCTCTTTCCTGCCAATGCTGATAATCGCCTTTTCCACCCGCTTTTTGTCACAGCCACAGTAGAACCGCGTTGGTATCCGGTCTGTAATTTCTGGCTGCAGACCGTCCAGAATCCGCTCCAGCATCTGTTCCGGTCCATCTCCACTGTCAAGCATCGCCGTCACGGACGGAATCTGCAGCAGATTCTCCTCCAGCCTGCCAAGAACGGCTTCCTCTGCAAACGGCATCAACTGGACAATAAAACCGCCGGCCTGTCTCACCGTATTGTTTTTATTCATCAATACACCCAGCCCGACACTCGAAGGAACCTGCTCCGAGACGGCAAAATAGTAAGTCAGATCTTCCGCAATCTCCCCTGTCTGTAATGCAGTCTGCCCCGCATAAGGCTCTTTTAATCCCATATCCCTGATCACGCGCAGCACTCCTTTGCCGACACTTCCGCCAACATCAAGTTTCCCTGCTGCGCTTGGTGGAAGCATTACACCCGGATTGTTCACATATCCCTTTACGTCCGCCTTTCCGTCTGCCGTCACCGTGATCCCGCCGATCGGCCCGTCTCCGCTGATCTGAAGCGTCAGCAGATCACTCTCGTTCTTGAGCATACTGCCCATCATGCCGCCTGCCGTCAGCAGCCGTCCCAGAGCTGCCGTCGCCACCGGACTCGTCTGGTGCCGCTGTCTGGCCGTCTCCACCTGCTCTCTCGTCGTAGCCGCAAACGCACGGATCTGAGCGTCTGCCGCCGCTGCCCTCACAATATAGTCATTCATCCTCTGTCTCCATTTTCTGCCGCTGCCGTTTTCCCGGATTCCCGGGCCGTCACATAGATTCTCTCGCTCGTCTCCCGCACCGGACCGTTCGTATCCGCATCCGCTGTTTCCAGAACAGACATTCCCGCTGCCTCCAGCAGCTCCCTGATCTCAGAAAGCGTGTAGCCGCGCTGTTCATGCGTCTCCGTAAATTTGCGGTATCTTCCGTCCGCTTCCTCCGTAAACACCGTCACTTCGTATTCGTTGATGCGGCTCTCCCTGTCATATTCATTTTCCCAGATAAAGCTGCACGTCTCCCGGTTCTCCGCGATCACCGCATCGCCGATCATCTGGTATTTCCAGTCCGTATTAAAATCAAAGAAAAAGATTCCGCCGGGGTCCAGATAGTTGTTCACAAGACAAAATACCGTCTCCAGCTCAGAAGGTTCCAAAATATAATTGACACTGTCACACAGACTGACGACCGCCTGTACCGTCCCGTACAGTTCGAATTCCCGCATATCCTGGCAGAGATACAAAATATCATGTTCCGAACGGTCACGCTTTTCGATGGCGCGTCCAAGCATCTCCGGCGAACTGTCGATGCCAATCATATCGAAGCCGGCAGCTGACAACAGCTCTGTCAATGTACCCGTGCCGCACCCAAGGTCGAGCACGAGTCCTTTTACAATCTGATGGCGTTCCAGCGCTGCCTGCACATTGGCGCTCCACGCCTCGTAAGGTGTCTCATCCATGAAAATATCATAGACCGACGCAAAATCCGTATACGCTTCCATTAGCTGATGATCGCCCCCAACAGTCCGTAAGACACAATCGACATAATAATCGTCGCCATGGCAACTCCGAGCAGCACCGCGAGAATCGCCTTCTTAAAGTCCACTTCCAGAAGCGCCGCGATCAGTGAACCGGTCCACGCCCCTGTGCCGGGAAGCGGAATGCCGACAAAAAGTACCAGTCCCCAAAACTCATACTTTCTGATGCTGTCGCTCTTGCCCATCGCCCGTTTCTCCAGCTTCCGGATGATCGGCCCGATCACCGGCACACCCCGCATCCACTTAAATATCTGGCGAATAAACAATAAGATAAATGGCACCGGGATCACATTACCGATGATACAGATCGGCACCGCCGTCGTAATCGGCACTTTTAAGAGCGATGCTGCGACCAGACCGCCTCTCAGTTCCAGAATCGGAATCATCGAGATGATAAAAATGACAAGCTCTCTCGAAATATATGCCCCCAATGTTTCCGTAAACCATGCTACCAAACTTTCCATAATTGTCTCCTATTTTCTATCTTTACTATATTGTTGCAAAAATGTCAGCAATACATTCATTTCCTCGTCCGTGCCGATGCTGATCCGCAGATAGTTGTCAATGCGCGGCCGGTCAAAGTAACGCACGTAAATACCGACTTCCTTCAAGGCTGCGAACAGCTCCCTGGCAGGTATCTGACTGTGAGTGGCAAAAATAAAATTGCTTCCGGAATCCGGAAAGGAAAATCCCAGCGCTTTCAGTTCCCGCTTGGTCCGTTCCCGTGTCGCAATGACCTTTTCCACATTCGCTCTGAAATATGCGTCGTCTTCCACACTTGCCACTCCGGCGCGCAGAGACGGAAGATTCATCGTATAGGAATTAAAGGAAAATTTTGCGTCATTCAGATAAGAAAGCAGTCTTTCACTGCCAAGCGCATATCCGATTCGCAGACCCGCCAGAGAGCGGGACTTGGAAAATGTGCGCACGATCAGCAGATTCTCATACTTTTCAATCAGCGGCAGCGCGCTCTCGCCGCCAAAATCGATATATGCCTCATCGACAATCACGACTACATCCGGGTTTCCCGCCACAATCCGCTCTACCATATCTATGGACTCCAGCACTCCGGTCGGCGCGTTCGGATTGGGGAAAATGATTCCCCCGTTGTCACAGAGATAGTCATCCGGATCAATGGAAAAGTCATCCCGCAGCGGCCTTATCGCATAAGGAATCCGAAACAGTTCCGCCCAGACGTCATAAAAAGAATAGGTAATGTCCGGAAACAGAATCGGACTGGCACCGTTAAAAAAGGTCAGAAAAGACATCGCCAGCACATCGTCGGAGCCAACGCCGACAAAAACCTGCTGCGGCTTCAGACGATGATATTCGGCAAGGCTTCGGCGCAGAGCCGATGCATCCGGGTCCGGATAGAGACTGTATTCTTCCGCTTTGACCGATCTTATGGCCTCCATAACCCCCGGCGCCGGCGGATAAGGATTCTCATTCGTATTCAGTTTAATGATATTGCGCTGCCCAGGCTGCTCCCCTGGTGTATAAGGAATTACCTTTCTCACATTCTCTTCCCAGCTCATCCGACTCTCCTCTTTCTGGCTTTTACCGTTGTATTGCCGTCGTCATCACTCCTGATTCAGACAGCAAATCCTTGATTCCCGTTACATACTAACAAATTTTTCCTTCTATTGCAATCAAAGGTTTTCGTTGACATCATTGTTTGCTTCCCTTACACTTTTTAAAAGGCATTATTTTGTCTCTATTTTACATAACAGGAGTTATTTATGAAAACAAAAGATATGATACGGGTAAATTCTCATCTTATATGCGCCGTCTGCGCGTTTCTTGCCACCTGGGCTACAGTGCGGGCATGTGGCATCAGCACTTTTCACCTGTTTGGCGGACTGCTGTTCGTCATCTATCTGCTGCTGGTCAGGCAGTTCCGGCAATGGTCAAAGACAGCCGCCGCTTCCGCCTTACATAAGATCGTTTCCGCCGCTCTGGCCGCTCTCTTCGTCTTCTTTTATCTGTGCGCCGACTACGAAGCGCTTCTCGGAGGACTGAGCAGCAGCCTCTTTCGCCTGGGCCATCTGATCATTATCGGCGCCGGTCTGTTCTGTATTTTTTATGTGATGCTCTTTTGCTTCTTCCAATGGCTGAATGACTGCTCTCCATTCGCAGATGCCACGCAAAAGAGCGACAGATTTTATAACAGGTTGCCTCTGTTTGCCTTTTTCTTTTGCCTGCTCTGCTGGCTGCCTTATCTGGCGACCAATTATCCGGGCGTCATGACTGTGGACAGCCTGAACCAGTATGGGCAGATTATCGGCGCGCTCCCCATGAGCAATCATCACCCCTGGGTACATACGCAGCTGATCCGTCTCTTTTACGAGATCGGCATCGTCCTCACGAAAAATCCGCTCACAGGCCTTGGGCTGTATACACTCTTTCAGATGGCAGTCATGGCTGGTATCTTCGCTTATCTGATCGACCTGTTCGTCAGACTGTGCATAAAAAAGCGGCTCTGCCTGATCGTGATCGCTTTCTATGCGCTTCTGCCCTATAATGCCATCTATATGATAACAATGTGGAAAGACATTCTGTTTTCCGGTATGACACTGCTCTTTTCTGTCGTATTGTTGCGTTTTCTCATACATTCCAGGCAGGAAGCCTTCCCGCTCACAAGGCGCACTTACCTGCTGTACCTGCTCTCCGGGCTCGGTCTGTGCCTGCTGCGCTCCAATGGGTTTTGTGCTTTCCTGCTCACAGTGCCCTTCCTGCTCCTTTGTTTCCGGCGGCAGTGGAAACGGCATCTGCTTTTGAATCTTCTGATCCTGCTGCCCGTGCTGTTAATCAAAGGACCGCTTATGAATGCCTGTCATGTGGCCTCCCCGGATTTTGTGGAATCCCTCTCGATTCCCATCCAGCTTGCCGCCAGAGTCTATGTGGATCAGGAAGAAACAGATCCTGCGGACGATGAAATGTGGAACCGGATCGTAGACACTTCCCGAATCCCGGAGACCTATGAGTCCTTCTGTTCCGATCATATGAAAAACCTGATCCGCCAGGGTGATCAGGCATATCTGGAGGCCCACAAGGCCGATTATCTGAAGCTGTGGGTTTCCTTTGGACGAAAACACCCCGGCGCTTATGTCCGGGGCTATATTGATGCCACAAAAGGCTACTGGTACCCTGATGTTCCTAACGTGATTGGCTCCGACGAGCGGATCGCTGACAATCCTTACGGACTCTCGGCAAAACCGCTGCTGCACAATCCCGTGACAATCAAGATCAAAGAAATCGTGTTTAAGCTGCCCGACATGATCCCTGTCTATGGGCTGCTCTTCAGCCTTGGCGCCATGTTCTGGCTCTCTCTGGCACTGGCCGGCAAAACAGTTCTCTCCGGCAGGAGAAACTGCCTGATCGTCTTCCTGCCAAATGGAGCGATCTTCGCCACTCTCTTTCTGGCAACGCCGGTTTACAATGAATTCCGTTACGGTTATCCGATGCTGCTCACGATTCCTCTGTTTGCGCTCTGCGCGCTCTATAGCGGAAAAGGAACAGAAGCAGGGCGCTGACCGCGCTCAGCAGCAGTCCGGCTGATGCGCCCGGCGGTTCATATGTGAGTACGACACTGTGTGTACCCGCAGTAAGCGGAGCGCTGATCATTGCTCCTGCAAACGGATGAATGGGAACCGCCGCTCCGTCTATGGACAGACGCCATCCGGCCTCATTGGGAATGGAGGTGACAAGCAGTCCCGCCGCCTCCGCTTCCACGACTCCCTCCACGGAAGTGTCGCTGACTGCATTGATCTCCAGCGGATACCGCTCCAGAATGCCAATCATCGCTTCCAGAACGTCGACATTCATACGGTATGCCGACAACGCCAGTTCATGTTTCTCATTTCTCTTGTCACCGCTCTGCGTCAGCAGAATCGCACTGCCCTTCCTGCACCAGCCTAAGTCAAGAATATGCGGATAATAGACTTTCGGAAATGTCTTCTCCCGGTCGTCGATATTGACCGTTATATTTTTCGTGCTGCACTCCTGAGGGTAGACATAAAGATAACCGCTCTCCTCCACAATAATGCGCACTTCTCCATCTTCCTCCAAAGCTTCAATCTCTTCAAAGAGAGGCTTTTCCAGGCCAAGCGCCCCGGCCAGACTGTTCTGCACTTCAATGGGACTGCCTTCCTCCAGCTCCCAGCGCTGCTCCAGATCAGCGGCAACGACAAACCCCGGCGGCAGCGTATACTGTTTGCGGTACAGATAACCGCCCTCCCCTTCCGCCAGAAGCTCATGAAAGGCATCGGCGCTCTCCAGTTCCTGCGAAAACAGATAGCCGACGGAAAGCAGAGCGGATGTCAGCGGCGTCGCTCCCTCATAACTGTAAAATACTTTGCTCGTACTCATGCCCAGTCTCCGGTACAGATGCGCCGTGTCCTCATTGACCGTAGAAGAAAAGAATGTGGCTGTCGCCACTCCGGCCAGCATCCCGTCATTTTTCGTCATGTAATCATATTGTTCCATCCGCGGAAACACCGCTTCCTCCAAATCCTGTAGCGGCGCAGCAGTTGAAAGTGCCTGAAACGCCTGCTGGTGCGCCAGATATTGGGAACGGCTTGTCGTAAAGACACTGGTCTCCACCGTATTCATTGATGCTTCCGTAATCACGAGAGCCGATAGCAGTCCCGCCGCCAGAGTCCTCTTCAAACTGCCCCGTTCCCGCCAGTAGAGGAGCAGCGCATAGAGCACCACATACAGCATCGTGAAGCGAAAACTGCCTTTTAAAAAATCATCTCCGTCCGCCAACTGCCGGCACAGGAGCAGAAAAAATATCACACCTGACACAATTCCGATCAACTGTCTGCGGGAAATTTCCCAAATGTGTAAATATCCTTCAAAGCTAAGCGTAAGCACGAGAAAAATATAGAGAAAAGACTGCCTTGCCGGAAGGCTGTCCGGAAAATTCAGCCCATGCCACAAAAATTCCAGAATATTTATGGAAAAACTCAACAGAAAAATCACAAGCAGTGCGATCCTTGGCAGCTTTTCTTTCCAGCTGATCCGCCTGCTGCACAGATAAACCGGAAGCAGCAGGAAAACTGCCACACCGCAGTATAAGTTCGGCCAGTGTGCATTGCGGATCTCCGGCATCACATTGACACAATGCCTTGCCACCACGTTCAGACTATGAAAATAAAATCGAAAACGGTCCGGAAAGTCGGCATGATCAAAGCGGGTGGCCCGCAGCGCCAGTGTCCCCGGCAGCAGGACTGCACCGGATAGACCGCCTGCCAGAAGGGAATACAGGACAAACTGCTTCAGACTTCTCAATTTTTCTTTCACAGAAAGCGGAAGAATCAGCACTGTATAGTACAGTATAAGAAAAATGCAGATAAAAATAGAGATATAATAATTCGTGAGCACAGACAGGCCAAGCGACAGACAATAACGCACAGGCTTTCCGCCATACACAAGCTCTTCCAGTCCCAAAATGATGATCGGTGCGAGAATAATGCAGTCCAGCCACATAATGTTCCAGTTGTACGCACACAGATAACCGGACAGCGCATAAAATACCGCGAACAGTGCGACCGCATAGCGGTCCGTGCGATAATGCCGCTTCAGATACCAGGCAAAGCTGAGCCCGCAGAGACCAATTTTAACAATGATAAGCAGCGTCATAAATTCTATCATCAGTCCGCGAGGACAGAGGACAAGCAGCCAGTTCATGGGACTGGCAAGATAATAGGCATACAGCGCCAGAAAGTTAGCGCCCAGACCGGCACGCCAGGAAAAAAACAGACTGCCGCCCTCCTGTAACTTTCTCTGTAATTCCGTAAAAAAAGGCAGGTATTGATTGTACAGATCCACACGCAAAAAACAACGATCCCCAAAAGGATAGATCTCTTTATAAATAACAGCCGCAATCATAATTGCCACCGGAATACAAAACGCGGTCAGCAATGGTCTTCTCTTTCGTTTCATTGCCTGAAAACTCCTGAATAAATATTAATTATAGATTTAACTATTTTTTACCACTTTTTTCATCATTATCTGTTACTCTTTGTATGCCTCAAACATCCGATAATACTGTAACTTACGGTAACGTTTCATCTCCTCCAGCTCTTTCCCCGCGCCGCTGTCCAGACTGCTCCCGTCTGCCAGAATAACCTGCTTTCCACTGACTACCGGGCAGCTCTCCCGCAGCTCATTCAAGTATCCGTAGTAGCCCTCGGCCGGAATGTCTGCCTGTTTCAGCACCTCCAGCGCCAGGAAATTGGCACTGATGTCTACCTGCTGTTTCTCCTCAATCTCATAATTGGCCCAGATAAAAAACGGCACCTGATACCGATCCATCTCCTGTTCCCATGTGATATTTTGCTGCCGGACACCATTAAAGGTACGAATTGGCCTTGCCACGGTGTCATTCGGCTGGTGATCCCCAAAGAACACAAGTAGCACAGGCTCCTCCTCCTGCTCAAAATAAGCAATCAACTCCTGAAGCGCCTGATCTGTCAGATTGATCAGGGAAAGATAATTCGATAACGATTGTGATTCTATTCCTTCTGCTTTTATATCCGCCTCAAAATTGTCATAAGCCTGATCATAACCGCCGTGATTCTGCATCGTCACATTAAACAAAAAGAAGGGTCTGTCTTTCTCTCTCTGTTCATATTCCCGAATGATCTGTGCAAAGTCCCAATGATCGCTCGCATACTTACGCACATACTCCACGTCCTCAAAATCTTCCAGGAAACGCATCGAATCAAATCCCATCCAGGAATATACCTTGTCCCGTCTCCAGCCGGACGCATAATACGGGTGCATGGCAACCGCTTCGTAACCAAACCTCTTCAGCTCGGAGACAAGCGAAGGCACCGTTCCCCGCATATATTGCTGATAAGGTATGCTCCCTTCCGGCAGAAATGCCATCGTATTCCCTGTCAGAAATTCAAACTCCGTATTGGCAGTATTACCGCCCAGTACAGAAACATGCAGCCGCCCCGAAATTACGTTATCCGCTCCCGTAAGGCTCTGTACAAAAGGCATGACTTCCCGGTCACATGTAAAGTCCCCCACATACGACATGTCTGCAAACGCCTCGTCCATAATAACGATAATATTTGGCAGTTCCTCTGTCTCCGGCAAAGGCGCATCACTTCGATAAGACTCCAGCAGTTCTCTGCTCTCCTCCTCGCTGTATCCCTCCGGTCTGTCCGGCAGCAGATATTTCAGTTCCATGGCAAAGGCCACTGCGCAGCCATTGCGCTTTTGCACCACGCCCGGCGTAAACATCTTATCATACAGACGCAGCCGCGTCACGACAGACTCCTGATGAAGGAATGTGGTAAATGCGGTGAGCAGCGCTGTGCAGACGAGCAATCCCGCCAGTCGGACGCGCTTGCGGTATAATCGATAAGCAAACAACTGCTCCGCCCCAAGTAAAAAACAAAAGCCCAAAAGCACCATCCACACCCTTGCAGGAAGGGTATAGCTGAAGTTATCCGCCACAGACGCCGCCGTACCGGCAGAATAAATATCCCATGGCAAGATCGGCGAGGAACGAAATGCGATCACATAATAATTGGCCAGACCGGCGAGCATGAAAAATAATGTCTGTATACGCAGCGCCGCCCGCAATCTCCCGGTCGCCATAACGAGAAATGCCGCCAAAAGCCAATATAATATAATATTCAATATCCAGGGAGTCTTCTTCATATCCTGAAAAGGATCGTGGGTATACAGCTCTGTCAGAATCATCGTCACGACCGGACAGAGAAGAAATCCCAATAAGGGCATACTTGCCCGCAGCTTCTCTTTCATCATAATCTCCTCTTCCACTGCAAGATTATAGCATGTTTTTGAGAAAAAGAAAGCCCTGAAAATTTAGGAATTTATTAAGACAATCGAAATAAGTGAGCTGTGCATTTTGATTTTTATCGTATAGAAAATTACGATATGATAAAAAACGATAAAAAACTGCCGCATACTTCCGTATGCGGCAGTCTGTCTCTCTGTTTATTACCTTTTCGACATTATACCAGCTCAAGAACAACTTCCATCGCACCGTCACCTTTACGCTGACCGATCTTGATGATTCTTGTATAACCACCTTTGCGGTCTGTATATTTAGGAGCGATCTCATCAAACAGTTTTGCCGGCAAATCAATCCTCTTTGTGTTTCTCTTCTTACCTGCATTTTTTACAGGAACTTCCGTGATCGGATAAAGAACACGCAGCATCTGTCTTCTCGCATGAAGTCTGCTCGGAAGATCCTTTTTGATCTCTTTCTCTACCTCATCGTAGACCGTTACTTTCTTGCCGTCTTTTACTTCTTTCACTCTCTTGCCATCTTTATCTTTTCTCGCAACTTTGGCAGTTACCTTCACTGTCTCAAAATTGTCTTTCTCTTTGATTGCAAGCGCAACAAGACCTTCTGCAATTTTCTGCACTTCTTTTGCTTTTGCCTGCGTTGTCACAATCTTTCCGTGATACAGAAGATTTGTCACCTGATTTCTGAGCAGTGCCTTTCTCTGAGAAGATGTTCTTCCAAGTTTTCTGTACTTTGCCATTTTTAAACCCTCCATTCATGGGATATTCGGCCACGCTCTTCGGTCTTACTGGCCAAATATGTGTCAATCGTTCCAATGATGAGTCAGCCTCAGATGCGCCCGTCGGTCTTACCTTCCGAAGCATCAAACCTTTTATTCGTCACTCGGATTCAACTGCAATCCAAGTTCCTTTAACTTTGCAAGCACTTCCTCCAGAGATTTACGTCCCAGATTGCGGACCTTCATCATATCCTCAGAAGTCTTGTTCGTCAATTCCTCTACCGTATTGATTCCTGCACGTTTCAGGCAGTTGTAAGAACGCACCGACAGCTCCAGCTCATCAATGCTCATCTCCAACACCTTTTCTTTCTCGTCGTCTTCTTTCTCAATCATCACTTCCGCACTTCTGGCGTTTTCGGACAGATCGATGAAGAGACTCAAATGCTCGCTCAATACTTTTGCAGCCAGACTGACTGCCTCATCCGGAGCAAGCGCTCCGTTTGTATAAACATCTAATGTTAGCTTATCGAAGTCTGTAATTTGTCCAACACGGGTATTTTCTACTGTAAGATTCACTCTCTCTACAGGGGTGTAGATAGAATCAACCGCAATCACACCAATCGGCAGATCCTCGCCTTTGTTTTTATCAGCGCTTACGTAGCCTCTGCCTTTTGTTATGGTAAGTTCCATGTTTAATCTGCTGTCTTTGCCGCCGCTCAATGTAGCGATTGTCAAGTCAGGATTCAATATCTCAATGTCCTGGTCTACCTGAATATCAGATGCCTTTACCTCGCCTTCACCCTCAAACTCAATGTATGCCGTCTTTGGTTCGTTTCCCAGACTGTCATTTCTGATCGCAAGGCTTTTGATATTCATAATAATCTCAGTTACATCTTCCTTTACTGCCGGAATCGAACTGAATTCATGTAAAACACCGTCAATTTTTACCTGGCTTACCGCTGCACCTGGTAAGGAAGAGAGCATAATTCTTCTCAGAGAATTTCCTAATGTAATGCCATAACCTCTTTCCAAAGGCTCTACAACGAACTTTCCATACTTTCTGTCTTCTGAAATTTCTGCAACTTCAATGTTTGGTCTTTCAAAATCAAACATGCAATACCCTCCTTGCTATAAGCCGACACATTTATTATTTAGAATACAACTCGACGATAAGCATTTCATTTACAGGAACATCGATGATCTCTCTCGTAGGAAGCATCTTTATCGTTCCCTTGAATCCTTCTAAATCTGCATCAAGCCACTCCGGAACCAGTCTGCCTGCCGTTACTTCTGCAATATCTTTATATCTCTGCATACTTCTGGCTTTCTCTTTGATTTCGATCACATCACCGGCGCTTATACTATAGGAAGGGATATTTACACATTTTCCGTTTACAAGTACATGCTTATGTCCGACAACCTGTCTTGCCTCTCTGCGGGTTCTTGCAAATCCAAGTCTGAAAATTACATTGTCAAGTCTTCTCTCCAAAAGAATCATCAGGTTCTCACCTGTCATTCCTTTGGCCCTGTCTGCTTTCTTATAATAATTGCGGAAAGGTTTTTCCAACACACCATAAATGAATTTTGCTTTCTGCTTCTCTCTGAGCTGAAGGCCATATTCACTTACTTTCTTTCCTGCTCTTGCGTTGGTTCTGTTAGATTTCTTGTCATAGCCAAGATATGCCGGTTCCAATCCAAGCGCTCTGCATCTTTTTAAAACCGGAACTCTGTTTACTGCCATTTTTCTGTTTCCTCTCTTTCTAACCTGGAAAATCTCTGCACTCTGCCGCGCACCTCTCAAGTAAGCAGCTTCGGTATGCTGCTTAAGCACCTCGAAAATCACTCTGCTTCGCTGACGCTCGCAGTGCCCGCACTTCGTGCTCCTGATTTTCTCGTTGTTTCGTCGGACGAAAACAAATGTCTGCTACGCAGCCGCTTGTTTTCGTTTCCTCCTCACATGTTGTTTACAATACGATAGTATCTTCTTCCAACGGTCAATAGTTACTATACTCTACGGCGTTTCGGCGGACGGCAGCCATTGTGAGGCACCGGTGTCACGTCTTTAATGCTGGTCACTTCCAGACCACATGCCTGCAGTGCACGAATCGCCGCTTCACGTCCGGAACCGGGACCTTTCACCATTACATCTACTGTCTTTAATCCATGGATAAGAGCAGCTTTTGTCGCTGTCTCTGCCGCCATCTGTGCAGCATAAGGAGTAGATTTCTTTGAACCTCTAAATCCAAGACCACCGGCACTTGCCCAGCTCAGAGCATTTCCTTCCGTATCCGTCAATGTGACAATTGTGTTATTAAAGGAAGACTGAATATGTGCCTGTCCACGTTCAACGTTTTTCTTTACACGCTTTTTTGTTACTTTCTTTGCAACTTTTTTAGCCATTTTAAACTAACCTACTTTCACCTTTCTACATACAACCTTTGCGCTATACGCTCACTTTCATTAAGTATCCTTTGGTCGTTCTGCTTGCTAAGCTCGATACTACCTCACTAAGCAGCGCAGAACAAAGTTCGCACTAAATTCAAACTTCGTGCTACGCACTTGTTTTCATTAAGTGTCCTTTTGGTCGTTCTGCTTGCTAAGCTCGATACCACCTCTCTAAGCAGCGCAGAACAAAGTTCGCACTAAATTCAAACTTCGTGCTACGCACTTGTTTTCATTAAGTGTCCTTTTGGTCGTTCTGCTTGCTAAGCTCGATACCACCTCTCTAAGCAGCGCAGAACAAAGTTCGCACTAAATTCAAACTTCGTGCTACGCACTTGTTTTCATTAAGTGCTCACTTTTTCTTATTAGCAACTGTTCTCTTAGGGCCTTTTCTTGTTCTTGCATTTGTCTTTGTATTCTGACCGCGTACAGGAAGTCCTTTCCTGTGGCGAATGCCTCTGTAGCATCCAATCTCCTGCAGTCTCTTAATGTTGAGTGCAACTTCTCTTCTGAGATCACCTTCCACGATATAGTGTTCGGAAATGATCTCACTTAATTTCTTTACTTCATCATCCGTCAGTTCTCTGACACGAGTGTCAGGATTGACTTTCGCTTCTGCCAGAATCTTGTTTGCGCTTACTCTGCCAATTCCGTAGATGTAAGTCAAACCGATCTCCACACGTTTGTCTCTTGGTAAATCAACACCTGCGATACGAGCCATTCTTTGTTTCCTCCATTTTCTTCATGCCGGTATCGATGCCGACACGTTACAGTTACTGTTTGATTGGGCACAGATAACCTGCACCACCAGACTTCTGTCCGGCCTCTATCACGCTGACCGCTCCGATGCAGTTGAGTGAACCAAATAAAAATCCACCCACAAAATTCCGCCCTGACACAGCTTTCCCCTGTACCAGCGCGCATCTGATCTGATTGAGCGACGCGAAATAGTATCAAATGTAATCTCCCGTAGGCTCATCTACGTTCAATTATTTAATCAGGATACCTGCAAAGCATCCTGTAGCCGTACATAAAAATGTGACAAGAACTGATATTATCCTTGTCTCTGTTTGTGTTTCGGATTTTCACAGATAATTCTGATCGTTCCTTTTCTTTTAATTACTTTGCACTTTTCGCAAATAGGCTTTACTGATGATCTGACCTTCACTTAAAACCCTCCTTTCAAAAAAGACCATTGTGTATTATATCATGCTATATAGCAATTTGCAAGTGGGTTATGCCTGCAAAATACTTTATTTTGGGGATTTTCCGGGGTTTTTCTGCCCGCTGAACCAGTTCGTACTAAACAGTTCAGACTGAGTTTATACACTTCTTGCTATGGTTCGGGATGTTCTGCTCGCTAAGTTCGAAAACACCGCTTCGCATACTTTCGCACTAGATTCGAAAATACCTCATCAAGTGCTCAAAGCATCACTAAGCTCCGCAGAACTAAGTTCGCACTAAGCTCAAACTTCGTGCTACGCACTCGTTTTCGCTAAGTGCTCACTTATCTCTCCAAATGATTCTGCCTTTTGTGAGGTCGTAAGGAGACAGTTCCAAAGTCACTTTATCACCCGGCAAGATACGAATGAAATTCTGTCTGAGTTTTCCACTGATATGAGCAAGTACCTTATGCCCGTTTTCCAGTTCTACCTGAAACATGGTATTTGGCAGTTTCTCCACGACTGTACCTTCGATTTCAATAACATCGGCTTTCGACATATTTTCCCTCCTAAATCAGTTTGCGCATATATTCTTTAATGGCACGCTTTATTTCTTCGTTACTGATCTGCTTATTTTCATCTATCGTCAGATAGATCTGTTCCTCTGTCTTTTTTATGATCTGAATATGTTTCTTTTTTTTCTTTTTCGGCGCTTCCACCGGTTTTAACCGACCGTCTGACAAGTATACATATTCTTCCTCTTCCATGATTATGATATATAATTTCCCTTTGTCATGTCCGGCTCTCGATATGGCATACATTCCCCGCATATCTCAGACTCCTATTCACATATTCCGCTCATTGTCAGAATCTCCGGCTCTCCGTCAGTGATCAATATCGTATTCTCATAATGTGCCGAGATAGAACCGTCCTCAGTCACGACTGTCCAGTCATCATCCAGCCACTCCACATCCGCACGTCCCATATTGATCATAGGTTCAATGGCAAGTGTCATGCCGGCCTGTAACAATAATCCCTTTTTTCTCTGTGCGAAATTGGGAACCTGAGGGTCCTCATGAAGTTTCGTACCGATCCCGTGGCCCACCAGGTCTCTGACAATGCCATATCCATGCGGTGTTACATAGGCATCGATGGCGTTAGAAATATCATACAGGTGATTTCCGGCTTTCGCCATCCGGATACCCTCAAAAAAGCTCTGCCGGGTTACTGCAATCAGCTTCCTGGCTTCCTCCGATATTTCTCCGACGCCAAATGTTCTTGCCATATCAGAATGATAGCCTTTGTAGATCAGTCCGGCGTCCAGACTGACAATATCGCCTTCCTGCAGAATATGCGCACTGTGAGGGATGCCATGTACCACTTCATCATTGACAGAAACACAGACAGACGCCGGATACCCGTTATAATTCAGAAAATTAGGTTCACATCCGTGTGCTCTGATCAGTTTCTCACCTAGTCTGTCGATCTCCTTTGTGGAAATTCCCGGTTTGACAGCCTGTTCCAGTTTGGAAAAAACATCCTCCAACAGTCTGGCAGACTGACGCATCAGTTCTATTTCCCTCGCGGACTTAATTGATACAGCCATCTTCACTCTCCCAAAATAGTAACAATCGCCGCAAATACCTCTTTCATATCCACAGTTCCGTTGATTGTCTTCAAAACACCTTTCCGGTCATAGAACTCGATCAAAGGCTGCGTCTGCTCATGATAGACATCAAGACGCCTGCTTATTGTCTCCGGTCTGTCATCGTCCCGAAGTATAAGCTCTTTTCCGCATTTATCGCATATTCCTTCTGCTTTCGGCGGAATATGTACAATATGATAAGTTGCGCCGCAGTCCACACAGGCACGTCTGCCGGACATTCTGCTCACGATATTTTCGTCAGGCACATCCACATTGATTGCAAAGTCGATCGCATCTCCCAGCTCATGCAGCGCCTTGTCAAGCGTCTCTGCCTGAGCGATCGTACGCGGAAATCCATCCAGCACATATCCGTTTTTACAGTCATCTTTCGCCACTCTGTCAAGCAGAATCTTCACAGTCAGTTCATCAGGTACAAGAAGACCCTTGTTCATATACGCCTGTGCTTCTTTCCCAAGCTCCGTACCTTCTTTAATATTAGCTCTGAAAATATCTCCCGTAGACACATGAGGCACATTGTATTTATCGGCAATCATCTCTGCCTGTGTTCCCTTCCCTGCACCGGGAGCGCCCAACATAACAACTTTCATATCCATATCCTCCAATAGGGCAGGTTCAGGGACAGTGCGTTCCCGTCCTGTCCCAAAACCTTATAAACCTTCTGATCAGTCATTCAAAAAACCTTTATAATTGCGGACAAGCATCTGTGACTCTATCTGCTTGATCGTCTCCAGAACAACACTGACGATAATAATCAGACTTGTCCCTCCAAAAGAAACGCTCGCGTGAAATACCCCATTAAAGAAAAATGGAATCACGGCAACGATCGTCAGTCCGCACGCACCAATAAAAATAATATAGTTCAAAATTTTGGTCAAATAATCGCTTGTCGGTCTGCCCGGTCTGATACCCGGAATAAACCCGCCATTTTTTTTCATATTGTTGGCGACTTCCAACGGATTAAAAGTAATCGATGTATAGAAGTAGGCAAAAAAGATAACCAAGGCAACATACACGATCAACCCGATAGAATATTTAAGCTGACCGGGACTGGGATTACACCAGTTGCCGGAATTCAATCCGCGCAGGATCTCTCCCCAGAAACCTTCTCCTTTATATCCGGCAAAGGAACAGATAATGATCGGAAACTGCATCAGAGAAGAGGCAAAGATGATCGGAATCACGCCTGCCGTATTGATCTTCAACGGAATATTACCGGACTGTCCGCCGGTCGCTTTCCGGCCCTGAATCTTCTTGGAATACTGCACCGGTATTTTCCGGGTACCGTCATTCAATAAGATAACAAGGACTACCATGCCGACTACAATCGCCAGAATAACGACTGCAGAGACGACGCCGATCGCGATTGGTTTATTTTTGATAAACTGCTGATACAAGCCTGTGAAATCCTGAGGAAGTCTGGAAATAATATTGATTACGAGCACAATGGAAATGCCGTTTCCAATGCCATTTTCCGTGATTCTCTCTCCGATCCACATGAGTAAAGCACTGCCTGCTACAAGAGCACAGACAACAGAAATAATATTCAGTGCATTGAACTCCTCAAGCAGCCCTGATCTGCCAAATCCCACTGCCATCGCAACAGACTCGATCAATGCCAGGGCTATCGTTACATAACGAGTAATAGACGCCAGTTTCTTTCTGCCGTCTTCACCGTCCTTCTGCATCTCCTCCAGCTTCGGAATTGCAATCGTCAAAAGCTGGATAATAATGGAAGATGTGATATACGGTGTAATATTCAGTGCAAACACTGACATGTTTAAAAAAGAACCACCTGTAAAAGCATCAAAGAAATTAAAACTGTCCCCGGTCTGCATTGCAAACCAATCACGGAAATAATGTCTGTTTACCCCCGGTATGGGAAGCTGTGATCCCAGACGGATCACAACTAACATTACCAGTGTATACAAGACCTTGTTCCTGATCTCTTTGACTTTAAACGCATTTTTCAGTGTTTTAAGCATTAAATCACCTCTGCTGTTCCACCAAGCGCCTCAATCTTTTCTTTGGCAGATGCGCTGAACGCATTTGCCTTCACATTGAGCTTCTTGGTAAATTCTCCATTCCCGAGAATCTTCACTCCATCTCTTGGATTTTTTACAATGCCTGCTGCAATTAATGCCTCTACGTCAACGGTTGCACCATCATCAAATCTCTCTAACACTGTTAAATTGATGCCAACGATCTCCTTCGTGTTCCTGTTTGTAAAACCTCTCTTGGGAATTCGTCTGTATAACGGCATCTGACCGCCTTCAAATCCCGGTCTTGTCGCTCCGGAACGGGCCTTCTGACCTTTGTGTCCTTTTCCGGCAGTCTTTCCGTTTCCTGAACCGTGGCCACGGCCGCGTCTGAAACTGTCGCTGTGTTTTGAACCTTCCGCCGGCTTTAAATTAGATAAATCCATGCTGACACCTCCTTATACTTATTTATGCTTCTTCAACTTTAACCATATATCCAACTTGTTTAATCATGCCTCTCGTTGCATCATTGTCCGGAAGCTCTACAGTCTTGTTCAGTTTCCGAAGTCCCATTGCTATCACCGTTTTCTTATGCTTGGGAACTGCACCGATCGGAGATTTTACCAAAGTAACTTTTAACGTTTTTGCCATTTCGGTTCCCTCCTTAGCCTAAAATCTCTTCGACAGATTTTCCACGGTTCCTTGCTACCTCTTCAGGAGTTTTCAACTGGCGCAGACCTTCGATCGTTGCAAGTACAACATTCTGCTTGTTATTGGAACCAAGACATTTCGTACGGATATTTTTAATGCCTGCAAGCTCGCACACATTACGCGCAGGACCGCCTGCAATAATACCGGTACCGGCTGCAGCTCTCTTGAGAAGAACGCTTGCAGCGCCGTATTTGCCGATGAAATCATGAGTAATGGAATTGTTCTCGTCGAGAGCAACGGTAATGATATGCTTCATCGCATCTTCTTTTCCTTTACGAATTGCCTCAGGAATTTCTACAGCCTTGCCAAGTCCAGCGCCTACATGCCCGTTACCATCTCCAACGACTACGAGAGCCGTAAACCGCATGTTACGTCCACCCTTTACGGTTTTTGTTACACGCTTGATGGCAACAACCTTGTCGTTCAACTCTAACTGGCTTACATCTATGATCGTATTCTTCATGCTTCCTTCTTCCTTTCCTAGAATTCCAGGCCAGCTTCTCTGGCTGCGTCAGCTAATGCTGCGATTTTTCCCTGATAGATAAAGCCGCCTCTGTCAAAGACAACCTCTTTGATGCCTTTTTCGACTGCTCTCTTTCCGATCACTGTTCCAAGATATGCCGCTGCATCAACGTTGTTGGTTTTTTCCAGCTCTGCTTTTACATCTTTTTCAAGTGTAGAGGCAGATACCAGAGTGTTGCCAACGGTATCGTCGATAATCTGTGCGTACATGTGATTATTGCTTCTGAACACAGACAGACGAGGTCTCTGCGACGTGCCACTGAATCGGTTACGTATCTTTTTATGTTTTTTTACACGAACTTTCGATCTTGACTCTTTGTTGACCATTTTCACACACTCCTTATCTTTTATTTCTTACCAGTCTTACCTACTTTGCGTCTGATCACTTCATCAGCATACTTGATACCTTTGCCCTTGTAAGGTTCCGGTCTTCTCTTGTCTCTGATTTCCGCTGCGAACTGGCCAACTTTTTCTTTATCGATCCCTTTCACGATGATCACATTCTGACCTTCGAGAACAGTCTCGATGCCCTCCGGATCTTCCATTTCCACCGGGTGGGAATATCCTAAAGATAAGGTTAATTTCTTACCGGATTTCGCTGCTCTGTAACCTACTCCGTTTACTTCCAGCTTCTTCTCGAAGCCGTCTGTTACACCCACAACCATGTTATGGATCAATGTTCTTGTCAGTCCATGTAAGGACTTCATTTTCTTCAAATCGTTCGGTCTGGAAACAACGACTTCGGCACCTTCTGCCTTAATCTCCATCTCGGATGGCAATACTCTTTCCAGAGTCCCTTTAGGACCTTTTACAGTCACTTTATTATTTTCTGCAACTTCTACAGTAACGCCTGCAGGAATCGCGATTGGCATTCTTCCTATACGTGACATGCCCGTACCTCCTGTGAATTTCTATGTTGAAACGTTGTTATCAGTTATTTTCAGGGAAGTTCCTTTCGCTAAGCTCGTAAACACCTCGCGAAACTTCCACCACTTCCGCTCAAGAATCAAAATGCTGCGCATTTTCCGCGGCTCACGCCGCTTCCGATTCTTTCGCTGTATGGGTCGCAAAAATCAAATACTCGCTTCGCTCATGCTTGATTTTTCGCTCCTACCATACAAAAGCTAATACTTCTCCGCCGACCTGGAGTTCTCTTGCTTTCTTATCAGTGATTACGCCCTGGTTCGTGGAAACGATTGCCACACCAAGTCCGCCCAGTACCTTCGGCATATCATCCTTGCCTGCATAGACACGCAGACCCGGTTTGGAGATTCTCTTCAGTCCTGTGATAATCTTCTCATTTTTATCTGCGCCATATTTCAATGCGATACGGATCGTCTTGAAATTACCATCTTCTACAACATCGAATTTTTTTATATAACCCTCCTCCAAAAGAATCTGTGCAATCGCAAGTTTCATTTTAGAAGAAGGAACATCTACGGTATCATGTTTTGCAGTATTTGCATTACGGATTCTCGTAAGCATATCTGCAATAGGATCGCTCATTGTCATTTCGATTTACCTCCTTGAATTTATATCTGTGTCGTGGAAGTTCTTTTCGCCAAGCTCAAAGAACTGCTTTCACACCGGACCCGACATCCCTCGTCAAGCGGGCTGTCGATGTTCTCTTCGCTATGGCTCGTATAATACCTCGCCTATCTCAGAGAACGACTTTCGCACTAGACTCGACAATACCTCGTCAAGCGGGCTGTCGATGTTCTCTTCGCTACGGCTCGTATAATACCTCGCCTATCTCAGAGAACGACCTCGCACTAGACTCGACAATACCTCGTCAAGCGGGCTGTCGATGTTCTCTTCGCTACGGCTCGTGCAGTACCTCGCCTATCTCAGAGAACGACTTTCGCACTAGACTCGACAATACCTCGTCAAGTGCTCAATGTCACCAGCTTGCTTTTTTCACGCCCGGGATCTGGCCTTTATATGCTAATTCACGGAAGCAAATTCTGCAAATTCCGTATTTACGCAGGTACGCATGTGGACGACCACAGATTTTGCAACGGCTGTACTGTCTTGTGGAAAATTTCGGTTTGCGCTGCTGTTTGATCTTCATTGCTGTCTTAGCCATGAATTACCCTCCTTCTATTTTGCAAACGGCATATTGAACAATGTCAACAATTCACGAGCTTCTTCGTCCGTTTTGGCTGTTGTCACAAAGACAACGTCCATACCTCTTACCTTGTCTATTTTATCGTACTCGATCTCAGGGAAGATAAGCTGCTCTTTGATGCCCAGCGCATAGTTTCCTCTTCCGTCAAACGCATTGGGATTTACACCTCTGAAGTCACGCACACGGGGCAATGCAAGATTGATCAGACGATCTGCAAACTCATACATTTTCTCGCCGCGCAGAGTTACCTTACAGCCGATCGCCATGCCTTCTCTGATCTTAAAGTTAGCAATCGAATTTTTCGCCTTTGTAACGATCGCCTTCTGTCCTGTGATCTTTTCCATGTCTGCCATTGCAGACTCTAAGACTTTTGCGTTTTCTTTTGCCTCGCCAACGCCCATATTAACTACGATTTTCTCGAGCTTCGGCACTTCCATGATATTTTTATATCCAAACTTTTTGACCATAGCGTCTATGATCTGGTTTTTATACATATCTTTCAGTCTACTCACCTGTTAAGACCTCCTTCCTTAGAATCAATCGATCACGTCGCCTGTAGATTTTGCGAAACGTACTTTTTTGCCGTTCTCAACTTTAAAGCCAACTCTCGTTGCCTTTCCTTTGTGAACATACATAACATTGGAAATGTCGATCGCTGCTTCTCTCTGAACGATTCCGCCATTCTGATTGGCCGCCGAAGGTTTTGTATGTTTCGAGATCATGTTTACGCCTTCTACAAGCACTCTGTTCTTTTTGGGGTCAACAGATATAACTTTTCCTTCTTTTCCGCTATCTTTACCGGCGATCACTTTCACCGTGTCGCCCTTTTTGATTTTCATTGTAGACATTCCGGCACCTCCTTATAATACTTCCGGAGCCAGGGAAACAATTTTCATAAACTGTTTTTCACGAAGCTCTCTTGCTACTGGTCCAAAAATACGAGTTCCCCTCGGGGTCTTATCTTCTTTGATGATAACAGCAGCATTCTCGTCAAATTTGATATAAGAACCGTCTTTACGGCGGGCGCCTTTTACAGTACGTACAACGACAGCTTTTACGACATCGCCCTTTTTAACAACACCGCCGGGTGTTGCATCTTTAACAGTAGCAACAATCACATCGCCAATGTTTGCATATCTTCTTGTAGATCCGCCCATAACCCTGATACATAAAAGCTCTTTTGCACCTGTGTTATCAGCGACCTTCAGTCTGCTTTCCTGTTGTATCATGCTAATTCTCCTTTTACTTCTTCTCTGTCAACTGAAAACTATTTAACCTTTTCTACGATTTCCACAAGTCTCCAACGTTTGTCCTTAGACAGCGGCCTTGTTTCCATGACCTTTACGGTGTCGCCGATATTGCACTCATTGTTCTCGTCGTGAGCTTTCAACTTATAAGTTCTCTTGATAATCTTGTTGTAAAGCGGATGTTTTACATGATCTTCCACTGCCACAACAATCGTTTTATCCATTTTATTACTGGTAACTTTACCAGTACGGGTTTTCCTCAAATTTCTTTCCACTGTGATTCTCCTTTCTGCACTTAAAATAAATTAAGTCCTATGCCTGCGCTTTCTTTTTCTCAGTGATAACAGTCTGAATTCTGGCAATATTTTTTCTTACTTCACGGATTCTCGCTGTGTTATCCAACTGATTTGTCGCATTCTGGAATCTCAAATTGAAAAGTTCTTTTTTTGCAGCTACCAATTCCTGCTCCAGTTCCGCAGCTGATTTGGTCTTTAAATCTTCTACATACTTATTCGTTTTCATTTGATACACCGCCTTCCAAGTCTGCTTTAGAAACAATTTTACATTTGCATGGAAGCTTATGTGTCGCAAGACGTAACGCTTCTTTTGCGGTTTCTTCCGGCACGCCGGAGATCTCGAACATGACACGGCCCGGCTTTACAACTGCTACCCAGTATTCAAGCGTACCTTTACCGGAACCCATACGTGTCTCTGCCGGCTTCGTAGTTACCGGCTTATCCGGAAAGATCTTGATCCAGACCTGGCCGCCACGCTTGATATAACGCGTCATCGCGATACGGGCTGCTTCGATCTGATTTGATTTAATCCAACATGGCTCTGTGGCAATGATACCGTACTCACCATACGTGATCGTATTGCCTCTTGTAGCCTTGCCTGCCATAGAACCACGGAACTGTTTACGACGTTTTACTCTTTTTGGCATTAACATTATTTATCGCTCCCTTCCTTGTTTCCCTTGGTAGGAAGTACCTCGCCCTTGTAAATCCATACCTTAACACCGACTTTGCCATATGTGGTATCTGCTTCTGCAAATCCATACTCAATATCTGCACGAAGCGTCTGAAGCGGGATCGTACCGTCGCTGTAGAACTCCGTACGAGCCATATCAGCGCCGCCCAGACGGCCGGAAACGGAAGTCTTGATACCCATTGCGCCTGCTTTCATCGTTCTGCCCATACAGGACTTCATAGCGCGTCTGAAGGACACACGGTTTTCAAGCTGCTGCGCGATGTTTTCAGCAACGAGCTGTGCGTCTTTGTCAGGTCTCTTGATCTCTTTAATATCAACCAGAACTTTTTTATCTGTCAGTTTTGTGAGTTCCTTCTTTGTCAGTTCGATCTCTGCACCGCCCTTACCGATGACAACGCCCGGTTTTGCCGTGTAGATGATCACCTTCACGCGGTCAGAAGCTCTCTCTATCTCAATCTTGGAAATACCTGCACTGTATAATTTCTTCTTCAGATATTTTCTGATATTATAATCTTCCACCAGAAGATCCGAAAACTCAGCATCAGAAGCATACCATCTGGAATCCCAGTCCTTAATAATGCCGACTCTCAAACCGTGAGGATTAACTTTCTGTCCCATTATTTTTCCTCCTATCTCTCATCAAGCACAACTGTTATGTGGCTCATTCTCTTTTCAATCCTGTAAGCTCTGCCCTGCGCCCTCGGTCTGATCCTTTTCATTGTAGGTCCTTTGTTCGCATAGCACTCTGCAACATAAAGATTGTCCCTGTTCATGCCATTGTTGTTCTCAGCATTCGCAATGGCTGATTCCAGCAGCTTCTTGATCAGGCTTGATGCGTATCTCGGATTGTATTCCAAAATACCAAGTGCAGTCTGTACGTCTTTGCCTCTGATGGCGTCTAAAACAAAACATGCTTTCTGAACGGATACTCTGGCATAAGATAACTTTGCTGATGGTCTGGTATCCTTGTTCGCATTTCTTTCTCTCTTAATCTGACTTCTATGTCCTTTTGCCATGAATGGAAACCTCCTTTCAAAATTATCTTACTTTCGATTTCTTTTCGTCTTTTCCATGTCCTCTGTAAGTTCTTGTCGCAACGAACTCACCGAGTTTATGACCAACCATATCCTCTGTTACATATACCGGTACATGTTTTCTTCCGTCATGCACTGCAATCGTGTGTCCCACGAAAGATGGGAAGATTGTAGAACGGCGGGACCAGGTCTTAATAACCTGTTTCTGTCCTGATGCATTCAGAGCATCTACTTTTTTCAGCAGGCTCTCATCTGCAAATGGTCCTTTTTTTAATGATCTAGCCATTTTTGATTCCTCCTATTAATATCGATTACTTAATCGCTCTGCCGTCACGTCTTCTTACGATCAGCTTGTTAGACTGTTTCTTTTTCTTTCTCGTCTTCAGGCCGAGTGCCGGTTTTCCCCATGGTGTGCAGGGACCCGGACGTCCGATTCCGGTCTTGCCCTCGCCGCCGCCGTGCGGATGGTCATTGGGGTTCATAACAGAACCGCGGACCGTAGGTCTGATGCCCATATGACGCTTACGACCTGCTTTACCGATATTAATCAGGCTGTGATCACCGTTTCCAACGACGCCGACCGTAGCGCGGCATACGATGGGAACCATTCTCATCTCACCGGAAGGAAGTCTGAGTGTCGCATATTTTCCTTCCTTTGCCATTAACTGTGCACTGTTTCCCGCGCTGCGTACCATCTGGCCGCCTTTTCCCGGGTACAGCTCTATGTTATGCAGCTGCGTACCTACCGGAATTTCCGATAAAGGCAGGCAGTTGCCGACTCTTACTTCAGCTTCCGGTCCGTTCATTACTTTCATTCCGTCTGTCAGACCTTCCGGAGCAAGAATGTATGCCTTTTCTCCGTCCGCATAGCAGATCAGCGCGATGTTTGCCGTCCTGTTCGGATCATATTCCACACCGATTACCGTTGCCGGTACGCCGTCTTTATTTCTCTTAAAATCAATCAGTCTGTATTTTCTTCTGCTTCCGCCGCCGCGGTGCCTTACTGTGATCTTTCCCTGGTTATTACGACCTGCGTTCTTCTTCAGAGATACGACCAGACTCTTTTCAGGAGTCTTCTTTGTGATCTCTGCAAAATCAGAACCGGTCATATTTCTTCTGGAAGGTGTATATGGGTTGTATGTCTTGATTCCCATTGTTGTTTCTCCTTTCGATTCTCGATTTATTATCGCACTTTTCTGTGCTTAGTGATGTTTGACTCGTGAGATACCTCGTCAAGTGCTCTTTCGGGTATGTTCCGCTCGCTAAGCTCGAAAGCACCTCGCCAAGCTCCCGGAACGGCTCCGCACTAGACTCGTGAGATACCTCGTCAAGTGCTCTTTCGGGTATGTTCCGCTCGCTAAGCTCGAAAGCACCTCGCCAAGCTCCCGGAACGGCTCCGCACTAGACTCGTGAGATACCTCGTCAAGTGCTTATAAGCCTGTAAAGATTTCGATCTCCTTGCTGTCCTCTGTGAGCTGTACGATCGCCTTCTTCGTCTTTGCCGTTCTGCCGACTACCATGCCGCGTCTTTTCTTCTTTCCATCCTGATTCATGGTATTGACGCTCTTTACCTTCGTTCCCTCAAACATTTTTTCCACGGCTTCTTTGATCTGAGCCTTGTTTGCCTCCGTATGAACAAGGAACGTATATTTCTTCTCACTCATGCCAGCCATGCTCTTCTCTGTGATAACCGGTTTGAGGATCACATCATAATACTGTAATGCTGCCATTATGCATACACCTCCTCAATTTTCTTTACGGCATCCTTTGTCAATACAAGGGTATCGCCCTTGAGAATGTCATAAACACTGATCGCATTTGTAAGTGTAGTGTTGATTCCATAAATATTCTTTGCGGACATAACCACGTTTTCATCATTCTCCGCAAGTACGACAAGCCCTTTAGTCACATGCAGATTGTCCATGACCTTTTTAAAGTTCTTTGTCTTGATCTCATCCAGCTTCAACTCGTTGACAACGATCAGTTTGTTTTCCTGTACTCTGCTTGTCAATGCCGACTTGAGTGCCAGCCTCTTTTCTTTTTTATTCATCTTAAAGGAATAATCTCTCGGAACCGGAGCGAATACAACGCCGCCGCCTTTCCACTGCGGTGCTCTTGTGGAACCCTGTCTTGCATGACCGGTTCCTTTCTGTCTCCACGGTTTTCTTCCGCCGCCGGAAACCTCAGAACGCGTCTTCGCTTTCTGCGTTCCCTGACGCTTATTTGCAAGCTGCTGAACAACTGCCATGTGTACGAGATGCTCGTTGACTGCAACACCGAACACCGCATCGCTCAATTCCATTGTTTCAACTTCCTTGCCTTCCATATTATAAACAGATATGTTTGCCATCTGTGTAGTCCTCCTTTCATCCTGAATTAAGCTTCTACTCTCGTAGTCTCTTTAATTGTTACCAGAGCTTTTTTCGGTCCTGGCACCGCACCTTTTACGAGAAGCAGATTCTTCTCTGCGTCTGCTCTCACGATGCTTAAATTCTGGACAGTGACTCTCACACAGCCCATATGACCCGGCATTCCTTTTCCCTTAAATACTTTGCTCGGAGAAGAACATGCACCGTTGGAACCCTGATGACGATGGAATTTGGAACCGTGAGCCATAGGCCCTCTGTGCTGTCCATGTCTCTTGATGGCGCCCTGGAACCCTTTTCCTTTGGAAATAGCCGTCGCATCCACTCTGTCGCCTGCTGCGAAAATATCTGCCTTGATCTCATTGCCAAGCGCATAATCCTGTGCATTCTCCAGCTTCAGCTCTCTCACATATCTCTTGGAAGAAACACCTGCTTTTTCAAAATGTCCCTTCTGCGCTTTGTTCACGCCATGTCTGTGGATGACTTCTTTTTTGCCGCCTTTGTCTCTGTTGACGATCCTGTCTTTCTTATCCACAAAACCGACCTGTACTGCGCTGTAGCCATCGTTTTCCAGCGTCTTTATCTGTGTCACCACACAGGGTCCTGCCTGAAGCACGGTTACCGGAATCAGGGTGCCGTCTTCATCAAAGATCTGTGTCATGCCGACTTTAGTTGCTAAAATCGCTTTCTTCATTTCCTTTTTACCTCCTGTTTGTTCTACAGCGGAACGGACAGACCGTTCATACTAGTAGGGGTTATTTGTTCTTCATTTTAATATCGATGTACACGCCCGCCGGCATTTCCAGTCTCTGCAGCGCATCCACCGTCTTTGGCGTCGGTGAAATGATGTCAATCAGTCTCTTATGAGTTCTCTGCTCGAACTGCTCACGGGAATCTTTATATTTGTGAACTGCCCTGAGAATTGTAACCACTTCCTTTTTCGTGGGAAGGGGTACCGGCCCGCTCACCTGAGATCCGTTTTTCTTAACTGTTTCGATGATTTTTTTGGCAGAAGCATCAACCAGCTGATGCTCATAAGCTTTTAATGTAATTCTCATTACCTGACTTGCCATAAAAAAAGTCGCCTCCTTTTCGCACTTTCTGATCTTAAGTACGACAAGCGGTGACTGTACACTCTCCCGTGTGTGTCATAAATACTCACACGTCGTTTCTACTCTTATGGTAGACCTCTGTTGCCTGTACAGTGACTTGTCGTCAGTTTCCTAACTTGACATTCGCTCCACGGAAAACCTGCCACAATGGGCAGCAACCTCACGTTTCATCGCTATCATGTCACAGCATAGACTAGTATAACGGGTGTTTCAGAAGATTGCAAGCGTTTTTGGAAAAAATTTAATAATTTTTTAATGAAAGAAAAAAATCGCGCATCCGCGATTCCCCAACACCTGTACATCATTTCTCTGCCGGGAACCGTGTCCGGTTCCCGGCGCATAAAGTTATCTGCAGTTATGGTTTCCTTACCCTTCGATGTTCCGGTTATTGACCACATCGTCAAATTCCTGCATCATTTCCGCCGAAGGCGCCGGTGTTGCCAGACTGACGACAACGATCGCCAGAAGACTCAGGGCAAAGCCAATTACAAGCGAATACAGACCAGTGGCGCTTCCCGGCGTCTGTCCGCCCACCAGCGGGATGTAATCCCAGATGATGACCGTCAGAGCTCCTGTGACGATACCTGCCACCGCCCCCTGAAAATTAGTGCGTCTCCAGAACAGAGACAGAAGTACCGTAGGCCCGAAAGCCGCTCCCAGGCCTGCCCAGGCATTGGACACCAGCCCCATAATGGAGCTGTTCGGATCAAGCGCGATGATATAGGCCAGCACCGCGATGACAAGCACGGTCACCCGGCTCATGCGCAGCACCGCCTTGTCGTCCGCCTCTTTTTTAATCACACCCCGGTAAATATCTTCCGCCACACTGGAGGCGCTGACAAGAAGCTGGGAATCTGCTGTGGACATAATCGCCGCTAGTATCCCGCACAGAAACAGCCCGCCCACGATCGGAAGACGATAGTCTACCGTGAACATCTTAATAATCATCTCAATAAATACTTTCTCTTCCGCTCCGTCTGTCAGAAGTCCCGGATACAGATAGGCTCTTCCGAGCACACCGATCATACAGGCAAATATCAGTGACAATGCCACCCATATGATAGCGATCCCTTTGGACTTGTTCAGTTCTTTTTCATTCTTTACCGCCATAAAACGGACCAGGATATGCGGCATACCGCAGTAGCCAAGCCCCCAGGCAATCTGTGAGATAATATCGACAGCTCCATACGCTTTGCCGCCGTTGCTCATCAGGCTCATATAAGCCGGCGCGCCTCCGGCCACACCGCTTGCCTCCAGAGCGGACACTATATCGCCGCTCATGGTGATATAAGCGACAAGCGGCACAATCAGAAGCGCCACCAGCATCAGCATTCCCTGAATGAAGTCTGTCGTACAGACCGCAAGAAATCCGCCCAGAAACGTATAGATCAAAATAACGGCTGCCCCGATCGTCAGCGCGATCTTATACTCCACTCCAAACACGGAAGTAAAGAGCTTCCCTCCCGCTGCCAGCGCTGAAGCCGTATATACAAGGAAAAAGATGACGATTGTCACGGAAGAGATAAACAGCAGTACCCGCTTCCGGTCATGAAATCTGTTTTCAAAGTATGTAGGGAGTGTCAGTGCGTTGCCTGCACGGATCGTATATCTGCGAAGCCGTTTGGAAATAAACAGCCAGTTGCAAACAGTGCCGATAAACAGACCGATGGCGATCCACGACTGTCCTGTCCCCAGCGCATAGACGGATCCAGGCAGTCCCATGAGCAGCCAGCCGCTCATATCGGACGCCTGTGCGGAGAGCGCCGCCACCGCACCGCTCAGCTTCCTGCCGCCCAGAAAATAATCTTCTGCATTTTCATTTTTTTTCGCATACATAAGCCCGATGACTATCATCAACAACAGATATATCACAAAGGCCGCTAAAATCCATATGATCGATCCCTGCATATTCTCCTCTTCCTCTCATTCCATTCCTGTAATACTACATCCCATATGACATCGGGTATCATTATAATATAGAAAAGTGCATGACGTCAACAACTTCCGTTGCATCCATTCACCACGGTAATTTTTTAATGTAATAAATTGCCTTGTCGCTGATCGTATAGTATGATAGAAAGAAAAAGGAGACTGTTATCATGTGGATTGCCGATACCTGGAAAGAATATGAAGTGCTGGATACCTCGGACGGAGAAAAGCTGGAACGCTGGGGAGATTATATCCTCGTCAGGCCGGACCCCCAGGTCATCTGGAATACAGAAAGAAAAAATCCCGCCTGGAAACATCCCGACGGGCACTACTATCGCAGCAGCAATGGCGGCGGAGAATGGAAAGGCGCCCATCTGCCTGACGAATGGTCAATCCACTACAGGGATCTGACTTTCCATCTGAAACCGTTTAAATTCAAGCACACCGGACTTTTCCCCGAACAGGCGGTAAACTGGAACTGGTTTTCAGAAAAGATCAGGACCGCCGGGCGGCCGCTGAAAATACTAAATCTGTTCGCCTATACAGGCGGCGCCACCCTCGCCGCCGCGAAAGCGGGAGCAGCGGTGACTCACGTCGATGCCTCCAAAGGCATGGTCGGCTGGGCAAAAGAAAACGCCGCCTCTTCGGGTCTGGCGGATGCTCCGATCCGCTGGCTCGTAGACGACTGCGTAAAGTTCGTGCAGCGCGAAATCCGGCGCGGCAGTCAATATGACGGTATCCTTCTGGACCCGCCCTCCTATGGACGGGGACCAAAAGGTGAAATTTGGAAAATAGAACAATCTGTCTATCCTTTTCTGGAACTGACCGCACAGATCTTATCGCCGGACGCTGTCTTTTACCTGATCAACTCTTATACAACAGGGCTGCAGCCCGCTGTCCTGTCTTACATGATCAACAGCGTGATCGTCAAAAAATTCGGCGGTCATGTGGAGGCCGGCGAGATCGGCCTGCCCGTCACGGACAGCGGTCTCGTACTGCCATGCGGAGCCTCCGGCAGATGGAGCCGGTAGCATCTGTCCGCTTACAGAGCTGCCACCATTCCGGCAGACATCAGAATCATCATAATAAACCAGAGTCCGATACCGATTGCAGAGCAGATCAACGATGCCTTGAAATAGTTTGATTTGCTCTTTTTCGTGGAGCTGCCAAACGCCCACACAAACATCAAAACAATGTTGACACACGGAATGCACATGAGCAGCATCGTGATCAGCCATTCTCCCATCGTAACCGGCTCTTCCAGATCCTGCCCGATTGGTACCTGCACCTGCGGCTGGGCAGGCGCTTCATAATAAGAAGAATACTGCTGTCCGCTCTGTGTGCCATTCTGATTTTGACCATAACCATTTTGATTCTGTCCATACATATTATTGTTGTCCATTTACTTACCCCTTATCTGTCAATCCCTGAGTTTTTCACTCGCCGTTTGTTTTATCCAGTATAGCACACATTTTTTATCGAAACAACCGAAAAAACGCAAGAACTTCCTGACGATATTCGGGGAAAAGCCGTTCGCACAGACTGCCGCCCGTATAGGACGCAGGCGGATAATCAGGAAACAGCCATAACATACGATAACCGTATAACACTAACGTGGCAGCCGCCACAATGCCCAGGCAGACCATAAAGCCCCTCGACACCCGGCGCCCTGCCACATAACGGCCGGCCAGAAACCAGAAGATCAGCGCCAGCCACAGCGCTGCCAGAGGATGGAGAGCAAAGGAACGTGCAAACTCTCCCCGCAGCAGAAACAGGACCGCCCTGTTCAGGCCGCAGCCCGGACAGGGCAGCCCCGTCACGATCACCATCGGACAAAACGCATGAAATATCAGTCTGGTAATCATACTATAGACGAGCAGACCCGCGATTGCAAAGCGATACTCTTTCAGGTCTGCAACAATCCTGCCCGGCATCTTTCTAATCTCTCTCCTGCTGATCCGATTCATTTTTTACTCTTAGACGACTCAGACACCTGCGCCGCATCTTCCGCTCCCAGATCCGTCACTGTCGACTCCGTCTCTTCCAGCTCCTGTGCCATCTCCCTTGTCTTTCTGTCCTTGGTGATCGCACGCAGAATGCGGTTCACATCTTCCGGCGAAAACATGCCGATCGCCTTTTGCAGCTCATCCAGATTATTCCTGTTTACTTTCAGACAGCCGCCGGCTTCCAGCGGGATCGTCAGCGTATTTTCCTTATCGCTCACATCTCCCAGACAGATACTGTTCGTCAGGGAGTCGCAGACAAAGACAACCCCGTTATATTCGATCACACCGTCTTTGGCCATATATCCATAAGGAACATCCGACACCTGATGAAGAGAATCCATCGCGCTTCCCTTGCCGGCAACGGCCGCCTCATAGGCCCGTACGGCTTCCGCCCGATCCCCTTCCTTCTCGAAACGAATCCGCTGCTCTTCTTTTATGTCCTCCAGTTGTTTATCCACGCTCTTCAGCGCCCGCTTCCACTCGGTCTGGGTAAAGGAAGAACCGCCGATCGCAATCGAGTCCTCCGTTTCTCCTCTTTTAATTTTGTTCATAATATCCGCCCGATATTGATGAAAAGAATCTGTCCAGCTTCCCTGTTCTATATTACTGTTTATCATTGTCATCCACCTCCTGTATCAGTTATCGGCTGATCACCGGATTTCTTAACCGTCATGTCATAAACGGCAACATATTTTGTCCCAACACGCCATATGCTTGTATAAAAAAATCCGCCTGCGGACTGGCCGCACGGCGGTACACAGGAGTGACCTATGTTTGAATCAAAAAGCATCAAAGAAACATGCACGATACTGAAAAGCGATATGCAAAAAGGCCTCACGGAAATGGAAGCAGGAAGGAGGCTGCGCACGGACGGAAAAAACGAGCTGCCCGCTGCCGGAAAAAAGAATCCGCTCGTCCGGTTTCTCGGACAGCTTCAGGACCCCCTGATCTATGTGCTGCTGGCTGCCGCCGCTATTTCTCTTCTGCTTGATGAGGTGAGCGATACCATCATCATATTGTTCGTCGTCATCATGAATGCACTGATCGGTCTTATCCAGGAGGGAAAAGCGCAGAGAGCGCTTGACTCCCTGAAGAAGCTGACCAGTCCTCATGCCGTCGTTATCCGGGACGGCAGAAAAGCGGAAATTCCAGCCTCCTCTCTCGTCATTGGCGATGTCGTTTGTCTGGAGGCTGGCTGTCAGGTTCCTGCCGATCTGCGCCTGATTGAATCGGAAAGCCTGAAAACGGAAGAATCCGCACTCACGGGAGAATCCGTCCCTGTAGAAAAAGACGCGGCGGCCTTTGTCCGTGTCAGAGAGAATGCCGGCCCGGAAATTCCTCTCGGAGACCGGCTCAATATGGCATATATGTCGACAATCGTCACATACGGAAGAGGAACGGGCATCGTCACAGCCACCGGAGTGAACACAGAGATCGGAAAGATCGCCTCCATGATCCAGGAAGCCCGGGAAGAGCTGACGCCTCTGCAAAAGCGTCTGGGAGAACTGGGAACCGTGCTGAGCATTCTCTCTCTGATTTTATGTGCCCTTCTCTTTCTGATCAGTGTCCTGCAGCACAGAAATCTCTTTGATATGCTCATTACCGCAATCTCTCTTGCCGTCGCCGCCGTGCCGGAGGGGCTGCCTGCCATTGTCACCATCTGTCTCGCGCTCAGTGTCACGCGCATGGTGCGCGTCCATACAATTATCCGCAGGCTGCCTTCCGTGGAGACGCTCGGCGCTGTCAGCGTAATCTGCTCCGACAAGACAGGAACGCTGACCCAAAACCGGATGCACGTCGTGACCTGCTTTTGTAACCAGAGCCTGATCTCAGCCGACGCATTACAGAAAAGAGACTGCCTGGAGTTTCTGACCGGCATGACTTTATGCAATGATGCCGTGCTGGAACCGGGGCAAAAGATCGGCGACCCCACGGAACTGGCTCTGCTTGAACTGGCAGACACACAAGGCCTCACGCGCACAGTGCTCGAACAGCGTATGCCACGCCTGCAGGAACTGCCCTTCGACTCGAACCGCAAAATGATGACGACCTTTCATCGTCTCGGCAGCGGAAGTGTCAGTTATACAAAAGGCGCCCCTGATGAAATTCTCAGAAAATGTACCAAGGTCCTTCTCTATGGCAAGCCCTGCCCGATCACTGCAGATCATCTGACAAAGATCAGGGAAAACCTGAAACTCATGTCATCGCAGGCGCTGCGCACTCTGGCGATCGCCATGAAAACAGATGGCCGCGGCCCGATGGAAACTGATCTCACCTTCGTCGGACTTGTCGGAATGCAGGACCCGGCCAGACCGGAGGCTGCCGCCGCAGTGCAGGCATGTCGCAGCGCCGGCGTAAGCACGGTCATGATCACCGGAGATCATATCGATACCGCATACGCCATCGCCAGGCAGCTCAACATCGTCCAGCACAGAAACCAGTGCCTGTCAGGCAGCGAAATATCACGGCTCTCTCCGGAGGCCTTTGTCAGACGGCTTGACACGGTCCGTGTCTTTGCCCGCATCTCGCCCGCACAGAAAGTACAGATCGTTAAAGGATTTCAGGCTAAAAATAACATCGTAGCCATGACCGGAGACGGCGTCAATGACGCCCCTTCTCTGAAAGCTGCCGATATTGGCATTGCCATGGGATTAAATGGTACCGATGTGGCCAAACAGGCGGCAGATGTGATCCTGACAGACGATAACTTTGCGACGATCGAAAAAGCGATCGAAGAAGGGCGCGGTGTTTATGAAAACATAAAGAAATCCGTCATCTTCCTGCTCTCCTCCAACCTGGGAGAGATCATGACGATGTTTCTGGCCGTGACGGCCGGGCTCGCCTCCCCACTGAAATCCAGCCATATTCTCTGGATCAATCTGATCACCGACTCACTGCCCGCACTTGCACTTGGTGTCGACGACAACGACGGTCAGGCGCTGATGCAGATGCCCCCGAGAAAGCATGGGGAAAGTCTGTTTGCCGGCGGCGCGCTGGCCTGTACCTGCTTCTATGGCATTCTCATAGCAGCGATCAGCCTGACCGCCTTTTTCACCTTTCCCTATACGATTCTGGCAAAGCGCGGACTTCCTGTGACGTTTTCTTATCTTGCCGCGCTGCTTGGACGGGAGGAAATCCGGATGCGCGCCCAGACATATGCATTCACCGTGCTCGGCATGTCTCAGCTGTTTCATGCCGTCGGTATGCGCAGCATCCATACCTCCGTCTTCCGTATGCACCATCTGCGCAATAAACTGATGCTTGCCGCCCTGGTCATCGGACTCGGCCTGCAATTTGCCGTGACAGAGATTCCTCTTTTTATCCGTGCATTCGGTACCGTACACCTGCTGCCGGTAGAGTGGGGATTCCTGCTCATACTGGCCGCTTTTCCGCTTCTCGCGCATGAGATTATGCTTCTGCTGCGGCCGGCAAATAAAAAAGAGGCTGCACAGGCGGCTGCGAAAGAGCGTACCTGTCTCACACCTGCTGCCGGTCACAGGACAGCTCCGTGACCCGGCCCAATCGCTCCGTCTCTCTCAGAGCGATAATACGCTGGTTTTCCGAACCGCGAAAACTGAGCATCTGATTTTTCTGTTCTCTGACAAATGGTCCGTCCACCATCACATCACAGAGTGAGAGAAACTCCTCTGTGACCTCGCAGGCGGCCGGACCGCCGGAGCGGAATTCCTCATACAGATAACCGCTGTAGACCCACACATCTTTTCCCGGCAGTTCTCTTCTGATCCGCCGAAGCAACGGCAGCAGCGCCCGCTGATTCACCGGCTCGCCGGGATCGCCGCCAAGCAGCGTCAAACCCTGAATATAGGCGGGGCGCAGCATCCCGATCACTGCTTCTTCCGTTTCCTCCGTATAGGGTTCACCGTACCGGAAATCCCAGGTGTCGGCGCTGAAGCACCCCTCGCACTTGTGCGTACAGCCGGAGACAAACAGAGATACCCGCACACCCGGTCCATTCTCAATGGAAAATGGCTTGATATTTCCGTAATACATGACTTCCCCTTCCTACAGATGCAGCACTCTCTCTCTGATCTCCTGTGTCCTGCCCTGATTCCAGAACTGCGTACCGATATAGCCACAGGTCCTTCTGGCCACATTCAGCGATTCCTGATTGCGGTTGCCGCAGTTCGGGCATTCCCACATCAGCTTGCCGTCGTCTTCCACAATCGCTATCTCTCCGTCAAAGCCACATTCCTGACAATAGTCGCTCTTCGTATTCAGCTCCGCATACATGATATTGTCATAAATAAACTGAATAACACTGATAACCGCCGGAATATTATTCTGCATATCCGGCACTTCCACATAGCTCACGGCGCCGCCCATAGACAACGCCTGAAACTCCGACTCAAATTTCAGCTTGGAAAAAGCGTCAATGTTTTCCGTTACATTTACATGATAGCTGTTCGTAATATATCCTTTATCCGTCACACCCTCTATGATGCCGAACCGCTGCTGCAGACACTTGGCAAACTTATACGTCGTGCTTTCGATCGGCGAACCGTAAATGCTAAAGCCGATGTTCGTCTCCTCGCGCCATCTGTCACAGGCCTTATTCATATACCGCATCACTTCCAGTGCAAACGGCTTTGCCTCCGGATCGGTATGGGATTTCCCTGTCATATATTTCACACATTCGCACAGTCCGGCGTAGCCGAGGGAGATCGTGGAATATCCTCCATATAACAGTCTGTCGATCGTCTCTCCCCTGTTCAGTCTTGCCAGCGCGCCATACTGCCACAGAATCGGCGCCGCGTCGGACAATGTCCCCTTCAGTCTGTTGTGCCGGCACATCAGTCCCTGATAGCACAGGTCGAGTCTTTCGTCAAATATTCTCCAGAATTTTTCCATATCGCCGCCGGAGGATAAGGCCACATCCACAAGATTGATCGTGACGACTCCCTGATTAAACCTGCCATAAAATTGATAGGTTCCCTTCTCGTCCTTCCAGGCCGAGAGCGCGCTGCGGCATCCCATCACCGGAAAACAGTTTCCCTCTTTCAATTCTTTCATGATCTTTTCGGAGATATAATCGGGAACCATCCGTTTCGCCGTGCATCTGGCTGCCAGCTCCGTCAGATAATAATACTGGCATCCTTCCCGGATATTATCTTCTTCCAGCACATAGATCAGCTTCGGAAACGCCGGCGTGATCCAGACACCCCGCTCATTTTTCACGCCCTGAATGCGCTGGCGCAATGTCTCCTCAATAATGAGCGCCAGATCATATTTTTCCCTCTCGTCTTTTGCCTCGTTGAGATACATAAATACGGTCAGAAACGGAGCCTGTCCATTTGTCGTCATCAGCGTGATGACCTGATACTGTATCGTCTGTACTCCTTTTTCGATCTCCTTTAACAGACGTTTTTCCACGATCCGGCTGATCACGTCCTCCGAAGGTGCGGCGCCTGTCAGCGCCATATCTTCCTCAACCTCTTTTCTGATCTTTTCCCTCGAGATCTGCACGAAGGGCGCCAGATGTGTCAGAGAAATGCTCTGTCCGCCATACTGGCTGCTCGCCACCTGGGCCACGATCTGCATGGCGATATTGCAGGCCGTGGAAAAGCTGTGCGGCTTGTCGATAAATGTCTCACTGATCACCGTCCCATTTTGCAGCATGTCCTCCAGGTTGACGAGATCACAGTTGTGCATATGCTGTGCAAAATAGTCAGAATCATGGAAATGGATCAGCCCCTCCCTGTCCGCTTTCACGATCTCCGGCGGAAGGAGCAGTCTCTTTGTCAGATCACGGCTCACCTCCCCGGCCATATAGTCTCTCTGTACACTGTTGATTACCGGGTCTTTATTGGAATTCTCCTGAAGCACTTCTTCGTTATTGCACTCAATCAGAGAAAGTATCCTGTCGTCCGTCGTATTGCTCTTTCTCACAAGAGAACGGGTATAGCGGTAGCGCACATAACACCTGGCCACATTGAACGCCCCCTGAGACATGATCTGGTTTTCCACCATATCCTGCATCTCTTCCACAGAGACTGCCCGATTCATTCTGCTGCATTTAAAATTTATGTATTCCGCGATCTCATTGATCTGCTCCTGCGTCAACTCCTGACGAATGGCCGCCTTATTTGCCTTTGAAATGGCCGCCTGAATCTTCTCGATATGAAAATCCACTTCCGAACCATTGCGTTTAATCACTTTCATAATGCCTCTCCTCCAACCCTTTCTCGTATCTCCTACTATAACACGATGTCTGCGCAAATACTGTTGCACAGCCCACACTTTTCATTTATAATACTAGATATAGTATTGTCGAATAAAGGAGTATCTATATATGGAATTCTCAAGCAGCCTTATCCTCAGTGATAAAACCGTACATTCCCTGCTGAAGTGGTTCGAGCCCAAAACAAAAGAATTGAAAAAAGGAGAGACAATCTTACAGAAAGATACCCCTGACAGCAGACTCCTGCTTCTCTTAAAAGGCACCTCCTATTTGTGCGTGGAAAATAAATATGGCGGCAGACAGCTTCTTGACTTCTTCTTTAAAGGCCAGATTCTGTTTCATGAGATGCTGCCTGCAGCGGACAGCGGACATTGTTATCTGTACGCAAAATACCCCTGCACTGTCGCCTGCCTCGATCGTCATGATCTGATGGCTTATCTGTACGGCAATCCTTCCTCCGGTCTGGCAGAGCTTCTTTTTGACCTGTTGTTTTCCATGACTGCCGCCAGAAACGAGCACTGCCACATTTTGCAGCAAAAGACGATCCGCGGTAAGCTGCTGGCTTTCCTGCACGAACAGGTGATCCGGCAGGAGAACACGCTCGTCCGCATTCCTGTCCCCTACTCCGATCTGGCAGACTATCTGGCCATAGACCGCAGCTCCCTGATGACAGAACTAAGCAGGATGCACGCAGACGGGGTAATTGAAAAGAGGGGGCGGGACATACGGGTGAACTGAAATAAACGCTCTTATACTGCTTGGAAACCCTCAGTGGACAAGGGGACATTTCGTAATGATATTTGCATCGAGAATTACCCCTCAAAATCAAAATCTGTGGAATACGCAGGAATTAGGTTGCTACAAATCCCGGCCATACAAAAACGCCGCCACAGAAAACATTCTCTGTGACGGCGTTCATTCCGTAATATTTCTCCATTATTATTTACTGTGCGCCGCTGCTCCAGTCTACGTCATAATTTTTCGAGAGTGAGAGTTTGACCAGCATTTTGTCAGAGTCAAAGCTGAGCGTATAGTCATAGTCCGGTCCATACTGTAACCACATATTATCGTCTCCTGTGAAATCCGGGAACATCTCTCCTGCTTTTTCTCTGGATATCTCGGTCACAGGCACGCCGTTAAACATGATCTTTTCCAGCTCGCTCTTATCTTCACTCTGGAAATAGAACTCCATGTATGCGATAACCGCGTCGCCCATCCGCACCGCTTTCTCATCGGTCACAAGCGAGATATGGGCAAACATATTATCCGTTATGGAAATCGAACCTCCGGAATAATAGGAATTCGGCTCCAGCTCCATCTCCGGATCAATCTCATACTCCGTAATGTTCATGTTCTCGTCTGCCTCGGACACAGTCAGTTTCAGCCCTTTGTCAAGCAATGCCTGAACCGTCGTCTCACCCAGCCGCACTTCTGTTCCATCGATCGTCACCGGATACAGTTCCTGCTGCGGCGTTGCCTCCGCTGCCTCTTCCTCCGCCGAGCTGCCGCAGCCTGTCAGAAAAGCTGCCAGCAAAAATGTCAGAAATAAATACTTGATTGCTTTTTTCATGTTACTCATTCTCCTTTTTGTCATTATTTATATTTGCTGTGGATTACTCCATCTCTGCCAAAAAATCCTGCGGAATCCAGATGCTATCCTCTCCAAATGGCCTGATCATCTTCACCTGTAATGTACTGCCATCCTCCGTGAAATGGATGTCCACTGTCGCCTCGCCGCTCTCCGTATCCGATAAAACCGTTGCTTCCACCTTGCCCGGATTGTCCAGCAGATTCAGCAGCCGGACCGCCGCCGTGTCCGGCTCAAACAGTTTCTCATAAGGTCCTCCGCTTTGCTTGTCACGACTGTCTTTTGCATTGTCATTGAGCGCCTGTCCGGCGTCATTGTACAGATAATCCATCCGGGTCCCATTGATGCCGGCCGGATAAGCGTTGGCATACTCTTCCCCCGTACAGATGGCATCCATCATGTACAGCTCTTCTTCCTCCACGACAATCCCGGCCTCCTCCATATGATAGGTCAGTGTCTCCCTCCATACGGTGACATGAGGATCGGAAACCCAGGCATAGTAAAGGATAACCGCTGTCGTATCCGTCTGTTCTGTGATCCGGTAATCGTCCGCGCCTCCCCAGGGCCAGGGACTGGACCAGCCGAATCCGCCGCCCTCCTCTATGATAAGCCCGTGCTCTCTGAAAGTATCTGTCACGCCCTGAGAACTCATGACCGCGATCGCTTCTCCGTCCCGGCTGGCAAAGGCTTCCGCCCAACCTTCCAGCGCAGTCACAGCATCCGACTGCTGACTGGCGTCATCGTCTGCCTCTGACTGCGGCTCCTCATCGTCTCCGGCATTGTCCGAATCAGCCTCCGATTCGGATGTGACTGCCGCTTCCGTCTCCGTCTCGTTTGCCGTACCGCTCCCACAGGCTGTGAGCAGCAGTGTCAGCAGCAAAAACCCACACAGCTTACCTGCCCGTTTCCCCACTGCGGGCATCTTTCCTCTCATTTGCCGTCACTCCCCTCGTCATCATTCATTCTCCGCTGAAGTTCACTGCTCGATCCCGTCAGCGTTGTCGTCATCCGTTCAGCTTAGCGGCAAAGTCAGACATGGCTTCTGATATTTTGATCTGCTGTGGGCATACTGCCTCACAGCTCCGACAGCCAACACAGGCCGCAGGCCGCTTGTCCTCCGGCATGACGCCGATTGCCATCGGCGCCAGAAAGCCTCCGCCGGTAAAGCAGTGCTCATTATACAGCGAAATCAGCTCCGGTATGGCAAGCCCCTGCGGACAATGGCTGACACAGTAATGGCAGGCCGTACAGGGCAGACTGCTCTGTTTGCACATCTCCTGTGCAATGCCAAGCAGTAAAGCCATCTCTTGCTCATCCAGCGGTTTTTCTGTCTCAAACGTTTCGATATTCTCCTGTAATTGTGTGAGGTCTGACATCCCGGAGAGAACCATCTTCACTTCCGGCAGACTCTGCAGAAACCGAAATGCCCAGGCAGCCGTCTTTTCGTCCGGTCTGCAGGCTTTCAGCTTTTTCTCATCTTCCTGCGCCAGAGAAGCCAGCCGTCCGCCGCGCAGCGGCTCCATAACCCAGACCGGAATCCCATATTCCTTTAACAGCTCTACCTTCCCTTTCGCATCCTGGAACGACCAGTCGAGCCAGTTAAGCTGAATCTGGCAAAACTCCATATCTTTTCCATATCTGTCAAGAAAACGTTTCATGACGGCATAACTTCCATGAGCGGAAAACCCGAGATGACGGATCCGGCCGTTTTCTTTCTGTTTCATCAGGTGGTCATAAATCCCATATTTCTCATCCAGATAGGCGTCGATATTCATCTCACATACGTTATGGAACAGATAGAAATCAAAATACTCCACACGGCATTTTTTTAACTGTTCTTCAAAGATCTTTTCCACCTGATCCATGTTAGCCAGATCATATCCGGGAAATTTCGTCGCCAGATAAAATGACTCCCGCGGATACTGCTGTAATATTTTGCCGATGACTGTTTCAGAGTTGCCACCGTGATACCCCCATGCGGTGTCATAATAATTGATCCCATGCGCCATCGCATAAGCGATCATTTCCGCGGTCTTTTCTTCGTCGATCCGGGCATCGTCCTTATCTATGACAGGCAGACGCATTGCACCCAGGCCAAGCGCAGACAGCTGCAGATTCTGGTACTCGTTACAGACCAATCCATACCCCTCCTTTTTCCCTGTAGAAATCCAATTTATGTATGATCCTAACGATCATTCGCTGCATATATTCTATCACAGGAAAAAAGAAGCGACAACTTAATTTTGCCGCTTCCTTTCGCTCTCTGCCGTGGCCGCAGCCACCCTGTCTTCAGGCCTTCCGAAACACTGCACTGGCAAAGCCGTCCAGCTCTGTACCTTCTCTGCCGGCCTTACAGCCGCCGCAGATCTCTCCCAGAAGCTCATAGCCTTCCATCCGCACCGTTTTTTTCCCGCTGCTGTGATTCAGAAGAATCCGGTACTCGCCGCCCTCCTTTGTCACGCATTCGATCTCTGTCGGCAGATCAGGCCGTTCCAATCTCTCTCTGTCACAGATCTTTCTCAGCGCTTTCTCCGTGTCTTCGAGTACGGCTCCGATATAGTACACCCTTCCTTCCTGCCAGGTATGGACTGCCGCCGCCGGATACTCCCGGCACTCTTCGCCCTGTCCGGCTTCATAGTAAGCAAGCGGCTCTGCCCCTTCCATACGCAGCGTTTCACACCACAGACGCGCGCTCATAAATGTCCGGCCACCCTGTCCGTCCGGCCACACGATCCGCTCTTTCTGCTCCTCGAGACTGTCAAACTCCTCCACGCAAACGCCTGCCAGCTCCCGGAATACACCGGGCTGCGTCTGCTGCGACATCTGGTTGTTTCTTTCTTTTCGGCCGCACAATGCTGTGAGGATGAGAATCCCGCCGTTCCTCACATAAGCCTCCAGCCTTTCCGCGATTCCCACATCTGTCATACAGGCATACGGAAATACGACCAGCGGATAAGAAGAGAAGTCGCTCTCTAACCCTCCCACATCCACTGAGAGATGCAGATTCATCAGTGCCTCATAATAGCCGATCACTTCCTCCTTGTACACAAAGTTTCTCGCATGAGGCTGGAACTCCAGACTGAATTTATTGTAATAGTCATACAGAACAAGTGCCTGCTTTTGCCCTTTCATACTGAGAACAGACTCATGGGCCTTGATTCCGGCAACGGCGGACTGCAGCTCCTCATAACGTCTGCCGGGCAGTCCGTCATGGTCGAGAATCCCATACCAGAACTGTTCCGCACCAAACAGGCAGCTACGCCAGCGGAAATAGACGAGTGCCTGTGCACCGCGCGCCGTCCCCTGAACGCTCCAAAGTGCAAGCTGTCCCCTTCTTGGCGTCCGCCCCAGCACATTCCAGCCACAGGGACCGCTCTGCTGTTCCAGAATCCAGAACGGTTTCCTGTCATCATATCCCCTTGTCAGATCATAATGGAAGCCGATCCTTCCCGGACTGTTCAGATCCCATTCTGACCGGGGATAAGCGTCATAGCCGGCCCCGTCCAGCAGCGCCGTCAGTTTATAGTTGTCACAGTACTCTGAGACAACATTATGTACGATCGGCTTGTCTGTCAGACTGCGCAGGACATCGCACTGTATCTTGGCAAATTCGATCAGAGAATCCGAAGAAAACTCTGCAAAGTCAAGAAGCAGTCCCGGATTGTGTCCGTTGCCCGTATAAGGATCAACCACAGTCTGCCTGGGCAGCACGATCTGTTCCCATTTTGTGTAGATCTGGCTCCAAAAGACAGTCCCCCATGCCTCGTTCAGAGCGTCCAGACTTTTATATTTTCGTTTCAGCCATTGGCTAAAAGTCTCCCTGCAGTCCTCACAATAGCAGCGGACTTCATCCTCACAGCCCAGTTCGTTATCAATCTGCCAGGCTATGACACGCTTGTCATCTTTATAGTGCTCTGCCATTGCCCGCACAATCTTTGCTGTCGCCCAGAGGTATCCTTTATGCCGGTAACAGTAATGTCTCCTGCTGCCAAATCCCCTGACCTGGCCGTCTCTGTCTTCCATATAAATATCCGGATACTTCTCGCACAGCCATGCGGGAGGGGTAGCGGTGGGCGTGCCAAGGATCGTGGAAATACCATGCTCCCACAAAAGGCCAATGGCCTCGTCATAGAGAGAGAAATCAAGTTTCCCTTCTTCTCTCTCCATGACGGACCATCCAAACTCGCCCATTCTCACCGTATTGATACCCATATCCCGCATCAGCCTGCAATCCGTCTCCCACCGTTTTCTGTCCCAGTGTTCCGGATAATAGGCTGCTCCGATTATCATATCACTTCCGCCTTTCTTTTTTTCAGAATCGACTGTTCTCTGCTGATACTGATCGCCATAAAGATCAGCATGAAACAACCTGTCACCACCTGCTGCAGCGTACCGGGAAGCCCCATGGCAATCAGTCCGGAATTGATCATCGTCATTGAAAACACTCCGAGGAAGATGCCAAGCATAATATCACAGTACCGTTCCAGATATTGCCCGATAAAGACACCCATGAACGGGGGAAATACCATCCCCATCGTATTCATGCCACCCTTGGGAGCGATCGCGCCGCCATAGCTGACTTGCAGCACGCCGGCGATCCCCACGAAAATACCGCCGATGACAAAACAGAGAAATCTTATTCTGATAGAGTTGATACCGATGCTCTTGGCCGTAGCCTCCCCATTTCCAACCGCGCGCACATTATAACCGAACTTTGTGTGATGATAGATCACATAGGCGAGCGCGTAAGTGAGAATGCCGGCAACAAAGATCCATGGGGATTTCCCGAGAAAGCTGATCTCCTGCGAGATCGTAATGCTCTCTCCCCCGTGATACAGCGACCCGATTGATTCATAGACAAGCATCATCCCGATCGTCACGATAATGGAAGGAATCTTAAAGACGGAGTACACCAGCCCCGTGATCGTTCCCAGCAAAACGGCCGTCAGTATCGTGGCAACGAGCAGTCCCGCAAATCCATAATTCTGAGCAAAGTTTGCCCCAAGCAGACCCGCCAGCACCAACTGGGCTCCCGCCGAGAAATCCCAAGTGTCGATGACAAGGTTCATACATAATCCAAATCCGATCACAGAGTTTATGACAGACTGCTGCAGCATAATCCGAATCCCTTCCGGTGTTCCAAACCGATCCGGCTGTCCGATAAAAAAGACCAGGAAAACAGCCAGCGGCATCGCAACAGGTATGATCATATTCTGAAGCCATTTTTTCTGTTTCATAAAATTCCTTCCTTCATCTTGTAATAATTCTCTTTATTCTCCGTGACGCTCCACAACATCGTCGACACTGTAGGCGTCTGCGATCCTGCGCAGCTCGTCGATCGTCATATCCGGGTTGAAGTATTTGACCATCGCCCGGATCTCTTCCTCATTGTAAGGGAAGGTATCGCCTTCCACGTAAGTATAATAATTTACGGCATCTTCTACGGATTCCAGGTTGACAAAGTTCAGATTCACGGTCTCACAAGTATCAGAGAGCGGCGTTCCCGCCAGCTTATTCACCATCAGCATATAGGAGAACAGCGGATCGACAAAATGGCCGCCGGAGATAGCATCAATCGCACCCTCGTCAATATATTTGTCCAGATCGGAGACAAAGTCAATACATGCCACCTTCACTTCACCTGTCTTTTCATGGAGCGCCAGCGCCTGGATCACGCCTTCAAGAATCGTATTGCTGCCGCCGATAACAAAGATACCGTCAAGCTCAGGGAAAGACGCGATAAAGTTCTCAACTGCCTTTGTCGTCTCCTCCGCGGTCAGCGTATTGTTTCTGACCTCGCTGATCCGGTTCATGCCAAACTCGGCACAGGCTTTGTCAAAACCACGGTCACGGGCATCTGCTGTCGCATCCCCTTTCTCCATTGTGATTACGGCAATGTTCTTGCAGCCTTTGTCATACAGTGATTTACCCATGCGGTAACCGATCTTCTCCTCGTCCTCACAGGTATTTCCAAGATAATAAGGGCAGCTTTCCACGATCTCTTTTACTTCCGGATCGGCAATGCTCCTCCAGATCAGCGTAAAGTATACCTCATTTTCCTCACAAATCTTTGCGATCTTCGGCAGAATATCATCACTGTAATTGCAGATTGCAACAGCGTCACAGTCTGCGGCAATCAGGTTTTCCGTCGCGGTAATCTGACTTTCCGGAGAGGAAATATTCGTATTATATACCATCTCGCAGCCAAGTACATCGGAGGCATAGTTCAGCATTTCCGCACTGGCTCTTCCAAGGTCATCGACCGTAGACCAGATGACGACACCGATCTTAAATTTTTCCGGGAGCTTGTCTCCCATCGCCTCCGCCACGGTAGCTTCTTCCCCGGCAGTCTCAGCCTGCTCCTCACTCTGCTGTCCTTCCTGCCCCGGCTCAGCTCCGCCGCTGCTTCCACAGCCCGCAAGCAGTCCCAAAGTCAGAGCCGCACACAATAACAACGAAATCACTTTTTTCTTCATACCCTGTTACCTCCCTTTTTTTATTTGATTAATTGGGTATTTTTCTTATCAAACGTAAGCCATACGGCGATCAGAAAGATTACGCCCTTGATGCCCTGCTGTAATTTCTCATTGATACTCCAGCAGGCAAAGCCGTTGACGAGTATGGCCAGCGTCAGACTGCCGATCACCGCGCACCTGATCTTAGACGTAGAGCCGCCGGACAATGGCATTCCTCCCAGAACAAGCGCGATCAGAACATCCGTCTCAAAAAAATTGCCGGTATTGGTAGCCGCACTTCCTGCCCGCACCATATTGAAAAATCCGCAGAGACCGCACATGGCGGCAGAGAGTGCATACCCGAAAATGCGCATCCGGTTCACCGGTACTCCGGACTGATAGGCGGCCGTCACACCAGAGCCGATCGCCTTGCACCATTTTCCGATCTTTGTATAGTTAAACGCGAAAGTCGCCGCCAGAATAACTGCGATAACGATAAACAGCTTCAATCCCGTGCTGTCCCAGTCATACAGTGCAAAAGGCACACTGACGGAACCGCCGCCGGAGATAAAGACCGTGAGTCCTCTCAGAATCATCAGCATACTGAGCGTGACGACAAATGAGGGAATCCGGCATTTCACATACAGAACGCCATTGATGATCCCAAAAAAGAGACCGATCAGCATTCCCGCCGGCAGCGCCAGAGGCGCACATACCTGTGACACCCACGCCGCGCATACCGCTGTGATTCCAACCATGGACCCCATGGAGAAATCCACGTCTCCCTGGGCGACGATAAAGGAACTGGCAACACTTCCCACCATCAATACAAACGACTGATTCAGAATCAGTTTCAAATTCCGGAAGGATAACAGCGTTCCGCCTGTTACGATCTGAAAAAAGACGATCACCAGTATCAGACTGATAAACGGAATGATCTCCCGTATCTTTCCTTCCGGAAGCATTCTTTTTTTATTTAATGCAAAATCGGACATATCGTTCTGCCTCCTCTAAATCATGTGCCGGATCACATCCGACTCAGCCAGTTTTTTATCCCGTGTAAACTCTTTCACCAGTCTTCCCTCTTTTAATATCAGAATCCGGTCACTCATACCGATCAATTCCGGCAATTCCTCCGAGATCATCAAAATGGATCTGCCGCTTTTTCTGTACTCATCCATCAGTTTATAAATAGCGGCTTTCACCCCGACATCGATCCCTCTCGTGGGACAATCCATGATCAGAATATCCGAATCATTGCCCAGCCACTTTGCCAGCGCCACTTTCTGCTTGTTACCGCCTGAGAGCTGTCCGCAGAGCTGCCGCAGAGAACTCATCTTGATCTGCAGTGTGTTACTCTGCTCTGTCGCCAGTTCTTTTTCGCTGGCCGGAGAGATAAAGCAGCCTTTCTTTATCTTGTCATAAGAGGGTAAACAGATATTGTCCTGTATATCGGACTGATTTAAGACGGATTCCTTGTCTCTGTTTTTGGACACATACCCCATCTTATGCCGGATCGCTATCCCCGGAGATTTCACACGCTCTCCATCCGCACAGAACACGACCTCCCCCTCATCCGGTCTTCCGATACCAAAGACGAGTTTTCCAAGATCGTGCATCCCGCTATCCGTAAGACCTCCAATCCCCAGTATCTCCCCCTCGTGAAGCTGAAAGGAAATATCTTTCAACGCCTGTTCCAGACACAGTCCTGAGACCGAAAGCACCGGTTTCCCCGGCCGGAATGCCTCATAATCGTTCCGGTAATAGTCATCCTCAATCTGACGGCCGACCATCAGGCGGCGCATCGTATCCGGCATGATATTTTCTTTTTGCAGGGTATCGATATAGACCCCATCACGCAGGATCGTCACCACATCGCAGTGTTCCGTCAGCTCATCCAGATCATGAGAGATAAAGATCACCACTTTCCCTTCATCGCGGAGCTTATTCATAATCTCATAAATGATCGTTCTGCCCTTTTGCGACAGCGCGGTCGTCGTCTCATCTACAATTAAGACCTGTACCGGATGATACATCGCTCTGGCGATCTCCACGATCTTCCTGTTCTCAAATGACTCCTCATCAATGCTGGCGCCGGCATCAATATCCGAAGCCCCAATATCATCCAGAGCTTTCTGTGCCGCCCTCGTCATCGCTTTCTTATCCACTATGCCAAATTTCGAAAACAGATTTTCCTGGCCGGCAAAGATATTGGCTGCCGTTGTGATTCCTCCAATCGTTCCCATCTCCTGAACGATCATACAGATCCCGCTTTTCTCTCCCTCTAAAATGCTGGCCGGACAATATTCCCTGCCATTTAAAAACATTTTCCCGCCGCTGGCAGGATAAATACCGCTGATCACGGAGGACAGCGTGGATTTGCCGGAGCCGTTTTCTCCGATCAGGCCATGAATCTTTCCCGGCATAAACGAGATGCTGACATCTTTTAAAGCCTGAACCGTCCCGAAATCTTTGCTGATATTCTGTACGGTAAGTATCGCTTCTTTTTCCATACTCTGACTCGCCCCCTTCTCTCTGACAAAGTATAACAGAGAAGAGAAGCCGGAATAATAATACAATCCCACTTTTTTGTTAGAATTTCGAGCATATCTTTTGCCCTCGGTTTACGGCGTCAGACCGGTATGCTAAAATAAAAAACACGACAACGGGGAGGGACATCTTATGCAGAAAAAAATACAGGTTATGCTTGTAGATGACGAATATCTGGCAATCGAAGACTTAAAAACACTGATAGACTGGAATGCGCTCGGCTTTGAGATCTGTGCAACTGCACGCTCCGGCAGACAGGCACTACACGCCTTTGAGTCCGCGCCCGCCGATCTCGTCATCACGGACATCAGTATGCCGGGGATGAACGGGATCACTCTCGTGGAACAGTTACAACAGAAAAACCCCAGGCTGCTGTTCCTTCTGCTGACGGCCTATGCGGAGATCAATTATATGAAAAGCGCCTTTCAGCTTGGCGTCGAGGACTATCTGATCAAAAATGAGATCACACCTGCTATCTTACAGGCAAAACTATATAAGATCCGTGAAAAGTATCTGGCTTCTCTCAGCCAGTCGTACTCTTTTCTACAAAAAAAACTGCGCAAATATTTCAGCGACAGCAGCTGTGCCGTTGCCAGAGACCTTCCAGAGATTTCTCATGGAAGTTTTTTGTACTGCATACTGGCCCCTGACATGATTCTCCCCTGGATAGAAGATCTGCTGATCAGTCAGAAATTTTCCATTCCCAGGATCATCGATACCGCCATGCCACTTGTGGAGACCTATCAATATCCGGGAATCGAAAATTACTGCTCTGTTTCCGCCTACAATAACAAGATCATCATTCTCCTGCGAATGTCGGAGAATATTTCCACAAGCAGCCTGTTAGAAAAAATGCAGCATTTTTCCGACTCTCTGGTACAGGAACTCTGGCGGCAGTGCGCGCTCTCCTTTTCTGCTTTTTACAGCTACATTCCCATGGATCTGGAGAGGATACACGAAGACTTTTTTTCGAAACAGAGGGCGGTACGAGCCAGATATTTTCTTGGTGGCCGCCTGCGGGAATCTCTTGATTCTCCCCGGCTTTTTATTCACAATGAAAAGATTGCTCTCACCGAAGATGATCTCAAAAATGCTTTTGAGAAGGCACAGCCAAATCTTATCGAGCTGATCGAAGAGATGTTTGACACCGTGATCGCCGGACACAATTATCACGGGCTTTCCCTCCTTGTCAACGTCTGTTTTTCCTTTCTGTCAAAGAGAATGGAAAACCCGCTCTCCCTGGAAGATGCGGATCTGACTGACATTGCTCATATCAGAGCATTTATCATACAGGCAGTGAAAGAACTATACGAAAATCATAATCCCGACCTGCCCTATGAAGTGAAACGGGCGATCCAATATATTGAGGATCATTTCAGTGAAGAATCGTTATCGATTCAGGAGATCGCCGAGGAGATCGGTCTTTCCTCCACGCATCTCTCCCGTGTATTTAAGACTGCCACAGGCGATACTGTCTGGGATTATCTGACAAAACTGCGTATCCGCAAAGCATGCCGGATCTTACGCACTTCAAACGCCAAAATATACGAGGTTGCCGAAATGACCGGATATGCTTCCCCGCAATATTTCAGTCAGGTGTTTTATAAGCAGATCGGCGTAAAACCGTTGGACTACAGAAAGAAGGAACGTACATGAAACTGATATTGTCAAGGCAAAATGGAGGGAAGATCGGCCGGAAACTGCGCAGCAGTACATTAAGGCTGGTCATAATCACGCTGCTTGTCACTGCCCTGCCTATGATCGGTCTGTTCTCCTTCAACTATTTAAAAGACAGTATCACCCGTTTGAATACGATCTCCGGGCAGATCATTCAGCAGCTTGATCTGAACACCTCCAATGTCATCACTTCCTGCAGTCAGATTCCAAACGATCATACGCTCCTGTCGCTTTTGAAAAACAAAGATACCAGACAGAACAGAGCTCATATCGAAAACCGTCTGATGGAACTGTGTGGCAACGGCTCCGGCATCAAAAGCATTATCCTGAACTGTGATGGCGGTATCTATCATTCAGTCTTTATCAGCGATTCCCAAATGCGGGAAATCCTTGACTCTCCCTGGTATCTCAATCTGAAAGAGCTCAAATATCTGCGTTATTTTTCTGCTCCAGATAAAACAGACGGGACATTTCATTACAGTATGCGGCTGGATGACAGTTCTTACCTGACGGGAGAGATGATCGTAACACTGCGCGCAGATGACCTGGACCAGATTCTGAACAGCGCCAATAAAACATTTGACCACTACATCTGGATCGATAACCAGAACAATCCACTGATTGATCACGCCTTTGATCAGAAGGACTATCTGTTTGAGACGCTTGCCGGCGACCGGAAAAACTCTTTCTATGACGAGTATATCTTTTATAATCAAAAGGGAATCTTCATCGCCCATTACAGCGATATTACGAGATGGAAATTTATCGCCTTTGTACCATACAGCGAACTGTTGATTCCTTTTCTGCCGACTTTTTTCGTGCTGCTCCTGTCCATCGCTTTCATTATGCTGCTCTCCGGCGCCATTCTCAAACCGCTGATCCAGAATATTGTTTCTCCCCTGGAATTGCTCTCCGAACATATGCGGGATTTTTCCTATGAGGATGCCAGCCCGGTCGACATCCATACCGGCGATGAGATCGAAGCGCTGAGCGATGCCTTCAATGAGATGTCTCTGGAACTGAAAAAACATGTGGAAATGCTGCTCGCAAAGCAGCAGAACGAGCAGAAACTGGAATATGGCCTGCGCATATCCCAGATCAATCCGCATTTTATCTATAACACGATGAATACGATCAATTATCTGGCGAGAAAAAACCGTACCGAAGACATTGTCGTTATCAATAACGCCCTGATTCATATTATGAAAGACAGCCTGCGCATCAATGAAACTTCCGTTTTCGATACGGTAGACACAGAGCTGAAAGTAACCGAACAGTATTTAAAGATTCAGGAATACCGCTACGAAGAACAGATCAAGATCATCTGGGATATTGACCCGGATGCCCGCAGACAGATGATTCCAAAGCATATTTTACAACCGCTCGTCGAAAATGCCATCATTCACGGATTTCTGGAAAATGAACTGGAAAGTTTCGATCAGGAAATGCCTTTTATCAGGATACGGATCTGTCTGATCCGTCAGAAAACACAGATTTGTCTGGAAGTTGAGGACAATGGTGTCGGCATCGATCTCGATAACTACGAAAAGATCTGTAAGGAATCCAAAGAGTTTGATGCCTCCAGTGAATACAGCCGCGGACAGCACATTGGCATCGCCAACATTCGTTGGCGGCTTTCCTATCTGCTGAAAGAAGAGCAGGAATTTAAGATCGTTCCCCGCTCTCCTCACGGCACCATTGTTACGCTTATCCTGCCTGCCGGGCAGACCGGCTTTTGGTTCGAGAATTCCGCTCTGCCCGAAACATGTTATTAGTCGACTCGCAGAAAGCATCCCATGTTCTGCCTGGGCAGAGTGATCCGGAACCGGTCATTTTCACCCGGGACCAACTGGATCTTTGCCTCGCTTGCCGATGGATATAAAATTCTCACATGGGAAAGAGGCGTTTCCATGGGTATGACTATCGTCTCTTTCTCCGTATTGCGCCGGATTACTGTGAGATAACTGCCTGTCTCTCCTTTTAAGCCAAAGCAGAGCCACCCGCAGTCAAATGCGTGCAGGCCAAGCGGCCAGCAAGGCGTCATCTTCGGTATCTCACTGCGTATTTCTTTATAGCAGTCGATGGCTTCCCTCACGAGAGCAAATCTCTCCTCCGACAGCTCCGCCAGATGGCCACCCAGACAGATACGGAAAGGCATGGCAGATACCATATTCATGACAGTCTCATCCATATCTCCTTCCCTTCTCGGATATGCCCAGATACCGGCCTGCTCCGGAAGCACCGCGCTGGCGCAGTTGGCGGCAATCATCGCCATGATTCGATAGTCCTCCTGATCGCTGACCGACTGAATATCCATACGGGACAGAAGTGCGTAGTCCATGCGCAGCCCGCCGCTCCCACAGTTTTCCCATATCACATGAGGATATTTTTTCATCTCCTGCTCCAGCCAGCTTAAATAAGCTCTGTTATGCGCAAGCAGTCCGTCTCCCGGACTATCGCTGTCATAGTCCGTTCCCCAGCAGAGACAGAGATTATAATCGATCTTCAGGTAAGACAACCGATACGTTTCGACAACTCTTTTGACAATAGCGGAAGCATGTTTGCGCACCTGTGGATTGCGATAATCCAGATGATAACGACCGCTGTCCACAACCGGCTTCCCATGCATTGTAAAAATCCAGTCAGACGGCAGGCTGTCCGCTCTCTCATTATCAATACCAAAGGCTTCCAGTTCAAGCCACAACCCGGGTTTCATGCCACAGGCACGAATCTCATCCATCACTTCACACAGGCCTCCCGGGTATCTCTCCTCACACTCTTCAAATGTGCCAAACGTATACTGCCAGTCTCCTGTATCATACCAGCCACAGTCCACCACGAAGATCTCGCAGCCTGCCTGCGCCGCCCTTTTAATATAAGGCCGCAGAAGTTCCGTTGTGGAGTCTCCCATCAGACAGTTCATGTAATCATTAAAGATAACCGGAAGCGCTTCCACTCTCTTCTTTTTCCTGCGGTATGCAGTGAGAGCTGTCAAACCTTCCTCCGGCCTGCCGTGATAAAAGCCGACGGCTGCCGGTACCGTAGTAAAAGAATCCCCCGGCGCCAGTTTCTTCTGCCAATAGCCGCTTTCCATCGTCGGTCCGGAAAGCAGCAAATAGACCCACTGGTCATATTTTTTGTCAAGAAATGACTCTCTGTAGTCATGAAGCGCTGCCCCCGTCTCAAAAAACCACGCCCCGCTGCTTTCTATCTGCCAGACAATGCTCTCATTATCTTTCAGATTGTAGACTGCGCCCATCGGCAGATATTCTCCACTCGAAAATCCGCTGTGATTACCGAGAAAAAACCGGTCATAACTGAGATTGCCATAGGGAATGACCCCACATTCCCCCAGACTTTTGTGCACCCATCGGCACTCTTCCGACCAGGTATTGCAGGCATAATAGATCTGCAGATCTTCTTTACACCCATGCGTGCCTTCCTCATACATAGTCACATTGCCATAGCAGAACGAAGTAACGCCATACAGCCATACGTCTTCCTCTCCCTCATTTTCAACACAGGTTTCACAGGAAAAGACCGGCAGTCCGTCATAAAAATGATAGGTTGTTCTCACGAGAAGGCTTTCTCCCCTCTGACGTATCGTCAGTCTGTTCTTCGTCATCTCATGGCCGACATAACACAATTTTGTCTGCGGAATATCATAAAAGTTTTTCGCTCCCCGGAAGGAAGTATGTCTCCCCCCGGCTTTCTGGATCTCCACGACCCGTGCCGCATCATGTCCCCGTCTGGCGTCCGTTTCCTCCCCGTCTCCCCAGATCCCCCCGGGCTGCCAGTTCCCCCGGGCCGACGATGCTTTCAGCAGTTTTGCTTCCTGCCCTGCCTCCAGACAAAAACACAGATACAGATTGTCTCTCTCCACTTCCACATATCCCATAAATCACTTCCCTTTCTCCTGTCATCAGGAATCCATTTTATCGCTTACTCTGCCGGCTGTCGTCTCTGATCTGCAGCACCGGCCGCCGTCAGAAAGGCTCCTGCCAGTATTAACATGCCGCAGAAGATATTTTCTGCCTGTGGAAATTTTCTGAGCAGTAAAAATTCAAAGACAAGCGCCCACGCCGCATAAGTGATATTCAGTGTCATTGCCAGTGAAGGACCTACATTACGGATTGCGTTGTAATAACAGAGATAAGATACGGTTCCAAAAAACGCTGCGATCAATATGACCGGAAGCACTCCGGAAATCTCCGGTGAAAGCACAAACCTGAATCCTTTGAGTACATTCAGGACGACAACTCCATAGAATAATGCGGAAGTGCTCTGGCGGATCATCAGCGCCTGTTCATTGTCGACATTCACATCTTTCATACCCCAGGCACAGATCACCACTTCCAGCGCCCACCCCGTCACACACAAAAGCGCACAGCCAAACCCCAGTACGAAATGTTCCGGCTGCTGTCCTTTTGTGAGAATACCGAGCAGCATCATACCGCTGAGAGAAAGGGCAAAGCCTGCCATCTGCTTTTTTTTCAGATGTTCTTTTAAGAAGATCCGGGAAAGGAACGCACCCAGTGCAGGATACAGCGCCGAGATTGCTGCCGTATAAGAGGGTCCGAGAAACCTGACCGCAGACACATAGCCGGTCATCCCCACAGGCCCGCCCAGAAGAGCGCCTAAAATAATAAATTTGCCGCTTCTTGTGCCAAGCGCCCTGCGTACCTTTACAAATCCTTTTTTTAACGATGTATACACCAGCATCCACAAACAGGAGCTGAGATCATGGAGAAAAGTACTGACAAAAGGCGCCAGAAAAACAGCTTCCTCTGTGCCATAAAAGACGGCCTGGCTCAGAGCTATTCCTATCACCACCGTATCCAGTGCCCAGAATATGCCCGCTGCCAGGCCGCTTACCTTCCCCATCTTTTTCCCTCCTCCTGCTTCTTATCTCTGATATTTATCTCTTTCAGAATAAAAAATTATGGAGAAAAAAACAATGGAATAATCTGTGATTTTGTTAAAAATCCTGCGTAACGCTTGTTTTAAATACAGCTCTCTCTTCTAACACCTCCTGAAAGCTCTTTCCTTCAGCCTCTCCGGAAACGGCATAACCTTTGATCTCATTCATATATTCCGTATAGTCACAGATATAAATCGTAATTTGAGAAATATCGTGTCCTTCGATTGGCAGTACATAAGCGCCGTCATTTGCACTTTCCATCCAGTTCCCGTCGGCGTCCAGCACGACTGCAAAAATATCTGCTCCCACAATGTTCACCGTCATCTCCACCGATGACAGTTCAATACTTTCCACACCGATTCCCTGTCCGTTGATCTCATTGACCTCGATTCTCTGAGAGCCTTTGTCTTTTTGCATAATCGTCACTTCGTAGTCCCAGCTTCCCTCCTGATGCCAGTGCTCGTAATCATTCGGGAATTGATCCCATTCCGGCGGCAGCGACTTCATATAGCTTTCCCAGTCCTCATCCGACATCTGCGCCAGCTCCTCATCACTCTTCATACCTTCCGGCCGTGTGGGTTCCTCCAGGTATCCTATGATCTGTGTGATCTTCAGACCCATCCCGAACGTATCGGGAATCTCATAGTAGTCCATAAACTCGTGCAGATTTTCCTCTGTCAAAGCAGGGAGCGCTGCAGACCCATTCTCCGCACAATATTGTTCATATTTGCTGTAATCGGCATTAATATCCGAATAGTCAATCCGCATAATACCGATAAACGTATGCGAATCCTCGAACTTTCCTTCCACTGTCCGCATATTATTTTCCAGCGTGTCCTCACGGAACGAATAGGTTTCCGAAGTCATAAACTGCAGCTCCGTTCTGCCATCCTCATACGCCATTATCTCAGGGAAACCCTCATCCTTTTCCATACGCACACCGATGTAGACCGCCTGATTGGAAGCGTATTCTTCGGTCAATGTGACGGTCAGGCTCCCGTCTTTTACCTGATAAACATTTTGGTTTTCCAGCTCACCGTCTTTCGAAGTTCCTGACAGCCTTTCCTCATCCTGCACCGGAAATACGATCGTATCCTCCTCCGGCAGCGCCCCGAAGGAAAACACTTCCGCCAGCTTTCCGAAAATATTGCCAAATATCGGTATCTCCCTGGCCAGTACCGGATTCATGGTGCAGAACATAACCATCAGCAGGAAAGCCGCCGCCATACTGCCTGCTCCGATCAGCACCCGCCTGCGGACACGCTTTTTATGTTTTTCTTCCCTGCGCTCTGTCTTTCGCAGCTTCGCGTATGTCTCATTGATGCGGGCATCGATCACTTTGTTCCTGCCAAACTCCGCTCCCAAAATCTCTTGCCATTCTTTTTCCAAACTGTATCTGCTCATATCGCTACCTCCTGCCTTGCCTAAACTTCCGCCCGAAGCTGCTCTTTCCCCCTGTGCAGCCTGCTCTTTACCGTATTCTCTTTCATCTCCAGTACCTCGGCGATCTCCCTTGTCGTAAACCGTTCCCCATAATATAGCTGAAAGATCGTCCGGCTGTCCTCCGGCAGACTGCATAATAATTGCAGGAATTCCATTTCTGCCGTCTGTCTGTCACAGACTCCCATGTCTCTGACTTCTTCCAGGCTCACCCTGTTTTTGTTCTTCCGATACATCCTCGTACAATTATTAATCAAAATCCGCACAAGCCAAGTCTTAAAATATTCTTCCCGCCTCAGTTCCCTGATGTGTTCGAATGCGTCCAGTATCGTATCCTGTATCGCATCAGCAACATCCTCATCGTTACCCAAATATCCAAGTGCAACTCTTCTGAGCGCCATTTTATTCTCTTCGATCAGGGCGATAAACGCCTCCGCATCTCCTCTCTGCGCTTTTTTCACTAACCTGTCCATCTTGATCCTCCCTCTCTCCTATGTATTGACTCTACTGCAGTCCGGGGTAAAGCTCATCGGCTTACAGATATTAGATACGGATTTTATGATTTTCGTTGCATGGGGCTGCACATAAAAAACAGACACAGAATTCCTTCTGCGCCTGTAGGCATGTTACAACTTATTTTGCTTTGGTCATCATCTATTCCGCCCGCCACCTGCGGTAACGATTCAGACAGGCAAAGATCTCCTGCTCTCTCGGTCTGGCAAGCCCGCACGGTATATACGATCCACAAAACGGTTCCCACCCTTTCCGGTCCATTGTGTCGGAGAGCAGGCGGACGACCTCACGGACAGTCCGCTTTCCATCTGCTGCCTGTTCCAGTGCGTACCGCAAAAGATGCGCCAGCGCGCCCGTCTGTTCGCTGTCCGCAAGCTGCTCCACATACCGCAGATCCACAGTCTCCTTATCAATAGAAAACGCATCGCGTCCAAGCGTCTTCACTTTCCTGCACTCATGGTTACGCTCCTGTTGTCCTCCATGTTGGCGCCGGCCCCTGTCCCGGCGTTCTCCGGTTCTTCTCTCTGACTCTATCGGCTGCAAAACCCGTTCAAATGCAGGAACGGCAAACCCCGGCGCCCGCATCCGCGGCGCGGTATGCTCTGCGCATAGCTCCCTGACCCGGTCCGTAATGTCGACCGGACGATAGCAGTCCATCTGAATGATATGGTCGGCAATATGGAAAAATGCCCCGGAACTTCCGGCAACCAATATCGCAGATACGCCGGCCTGCTCATACAGGTCTCTGGCCCGCTCGAGAAAAGGGGTGATCGGTTCCTTGTCCCGGCTGATCACTTCCTGCATAAACTCATCCCGCAGCATAAAGTTTGTCGCCGACGTGTCCTCATCGATCAGAAACAGACTCGTGCCCGCCTCCATACTCTCGATAACGCCTGCTGCCTGCGATGTGCTGCCGCTGGCATCCTGCGTGCTGAAGCAGGCCGTGTCCGTCTTATTCGGCAGATCCCGGATAAAGAGGGAGATGTCAGCTCTGCATATCGAGCGTCCGTCCTCCGCGCGGAGTTTGACCGCCGTGTCCTCCGTAAGCACAAACTCTCGCCCGTCCCCGGCGATATGGTCATAGACACCGGACTGTAATGCCTCCAGCAGCGTCGACTTCCCATGATAGCCGCCGCCCACGATCAGAGTGATACCTTCCGGAATCGCCATTCCTGTTACCTCTCCTGCATGGGGAAGCACGAAAGTCCGCGCCATGGAGGCCGGTGAGACAAAGGGGACACTACCCTGCAGCGGCAGATCTGAGACACCACTCTTCCTCGGCAGGACAGAGCCATTGGCTACAAAAGCCGCCAGCCCTTCCTCTCTCAACAGGCCGCGCAGCGCCTCCTGGTCCTGTGCCAGAAAAAGTGCCTGCTCCACCTTTTTCCGGTCGAGCCTGCAATAAAAGAGACTGCTCTCCACGCAGCGGGGAAGAAAGTCAAACAGGATCTTTTCCAGTTCCCCCGCATTGATCGTCCGGCCGAACGCCGGAAAACCGACATGAAAGCGAGCGATGATCTTCGACTCTGTGATCTGACAGGCGCTGCGTTCCAACACTTCCTGTCCGCACCTTGTGACAGACAAAAGCCCGCTCTTTCCGGAACCTTTGGCTTTGAAATTAAAGTCTTCGAATGAATCCGCAAGCCGCCTTGTGAGAAAGTCCTGCAAGGCGACACGGTAACAGCGTTTCGTAATATATTCTTCCGGAAATCCGGCGGCGCTGTGTCCAACCTCCACATGAAGACTGGAAGGAGACGCAAACGGGTCTCCCTGTACGTGATCAATAAACAGACAAAACGTCTCGAACCGATAGCTCCCTGCCAGAGACTTGTAGGCCGGATACCCTCTGTGATCAATCGCACGCAGTTCACTGCGCAGTTCATTTGATGTTTTCATATTTTATAATCCTTTTTATTTTTCGCTCACTGCCTGCTGTCAGTTTTTGATTTTTTCAAATAGTTCCCTGTCAAAGGCCGGCTGGAACTGTTCGATCTGATCGGCGATCCCTTCACAGCAGAGTTTCACTTCCGGGTTGGCTGTCCCCTTCTCGTTTCTCTCTTTATATACATGCGCCCATTCGGTCAGATTGATCTTGAAGATAAAATTGCTGGGAATGCTGAGCATATACAGCCCCCTCTTTACGTCGTGAGAATCCGCGTATTCTTCTTTAATATACCCATTGATCGTCTTGACATACGGCACTCCGCCGTGTTCGATCCGCTCCGGTGCTTCGATCCCCAAAAGCGTCAGAGCCTGATCGGTGGGAATGATCTTGTCCTCATACCAGTCGGACATCTCATAGCCAAAATCTGCCAGTCTCGTACTGCTGCGAATAATCCTGTTGTTAAATCTCGCCGCATGGGAATCCCAGTCGTCCTGTCCTGCTCTGTGCAACCCTTCCACGGTCACGGAAATATCAATAAAGCGCAGCATCGTAATATGCCGCCAGCCCCACTTGATAAGACTGTCCATCCACGCCTGATACTGTGTCTTATCTGCCGGATCAGCCGTATCCAGCAGTCTTCCCTGCCGGTCCAGCACGCGGCTGCAGACTGCTCTGATCTCCAGCTCCTTTTCCCGCGTCCAGGAACGTCTGCTCATAAACATGGATGTAATCGCATCCGGAATGCCGTTGATTTCATTTACGTATATGTTCATTCTGATACCTCGTCTTCTTTCTTTGCGTCACGATATAGTGTATTTGATTCCGGATAGCTTGTCAAATGGATTCTCAGTCTCTCATATCGCTCTCAAAGCCCGCCTGCAGTTCCCTTCACAGATAATGATACGTGCGCTTCCCATATCTCACCAGGCAAAACACCGCCACAAGAAACGTCAGCGCCTCCGCAGCCGGCACCGCCAGCCAGAGTCCGTCAATTCCCCAGATGAATGGCAGCGTGAGTACCGCGATTACAATAAACACCAGCGTGCGCAGAAAAGAGATGACCGCAGAGACCAGCCCGTTGGAAAACGCGGAAAATAACGCCGAGGAAAAAATATTGTATCCCGCAAACAAAAAGTTCCAGATAAAGAGCAGATAACCATGATATGTGAGCGCATACACATTGCTCCCTTCAGGCGCAAACACACCGATCAGCGGCCTTGCCGTCAACAGTACGGTGCCGATCATCAACATCGTACTGCCGCCGATGATCCACAGGCAGTAGCGAAACAGCTTTTTCAGATAGGCCGTATCGCCGCAGCCGTAATTGTAACTGATGATCGGAGCGGCGCTTGTCGAAAATCCGAAAAAGATCGCCGTGAAAACATATTGCGCATATAATATGATGGAAACGGCCGCCACCCCGTCCTCCCCCGTCAGCCTCATCATCGTCACATTAAACAGAAAGGTCGTGACCGCCGTCGCCAGATTGGCCACCATCTCCGACGAGCCGTTCGCCATCGCCCGCAGCAGCATCGGGACATTCCGGTGCGGGCGGACATAGCAGAGTCCCGTCCGGCTCCACATAAAGTAAAACAGCGGAAAGATACCGCCAAACGCCCGGCTGAGCACAGTGCCCCAGGCTGCCCCCGCAATGCCCATATCGAAGACAACGATAAACAGATAGTCCAGGCAGATGTTCATCAGACCACAGAGCACTGTGATAACCAGGGCCAGTGCAGGCTTCCCGGCCGTGACGAAAAAGGTATTGTACATAACCTGTATGATATGAAATACAATAAAGGCAAATAATACTTTTCCATACGCCGCACAGAGGGGCAGAAGCCGCTCACTTGCGCCAAGCATTCCCGAAATGGGCACAAGCCCGCTCTGGACGACTACTGTGATCAGTACCCCACAGATAAGTGCAGTCAGTGTGATCAGTGTAAAATTATCCTTCGCTTCTTCCGTCTTTCCTTCCCCCAGTTTTCTCCCGATGACCGCGCTGCCGCCGCTGCCAAACATGACGGCGACCCCATATACAAAATATTCCACCGGCAGGACGATATTCAGTGCGGAAAGCGCATCGCTCCCGACAAAGCGCGAGACAAAAATACCGTCCACCGTCGTATAGACGGACGACAGGATGAGCATGATGATCGCCGGGAATGAAAAGCGGACCAGACCCGGCAATGTAAATTTTTTTGAAATCCCGATTTCCATTTATCTTCTCCCTCCCCTTGTTCTTTTCTCAGATGCAGGGTATTATAAAGTATCGGGTAACCCGAAAGTCAAGAACGGAATGGAATGAAAAAGGATATGAAAAAGAAATATTATAAGACCAATGAATTTGCAGCGCTCTGCGGTGTTACAAGACACACCCTTTACCACTATGAGGAGATCGGTCTGCTCTGTCCGAAGACGACCGCGGAAAACGGCTATCGTTTTTACACGATGGAACAATACGAAAAATTCCTCCTGATCTCGGCGTTTAAAAAGCTGGGAACTCCGCTGAAAGAAATACAGTCCTATTTCGAGAATCAGGATATGGATAATTTTCTCGCCGTACTGCAGACAAAACTGACCGAGACCGAAGCCGAGAGAATCGAACTCAAGAAAATGTGCACTCTGCTCTCCGATACGATCTCCACCATGAAAAATCTGGAGCGTATCGAAATGGATACGGTGCAGATCGCAGAATGCGAAGAACAATTTTTTATCGCCACTCCGGCGCCGGATGCGGCGCACAGAAAGGATGACAGTCAGATCCTCCGGCATTACCGGGAACATTTACAATACTGCAGCACTCTGGACTGTATCTCTCATTCCCTTGGCGGAGAGATGGTCCTCTACGAAAATATTGTCAAAGACAATTATCTGGAGAGTTTCTATATCAGCCGGACTGACCGCAAAGCCGAGGACCCCCGTCTGCACTGTAAGCCAAAGGGAACCTATGCCATCGTCTGGCACAACGGCAGCTATGATTCCCTGTACGGCATCTACCGTATGCTGAAAGAGCAATGTGCACAGCTTGGCTATGTCCCCGCCGGCAATATTTATCAGGAGGACGTCCTCGACTTTTGCGCCGACCAGAGCGCCGACGGGTATGTCATGAAAATATCCATGCAAGTAAAAGCCGCAGAGAGCAAAGAGGACCACAGTCCGTAACATACCGGCCGCAGTCCCCTTTGCTTTGTTCGTTATGGCATTTTTATTCGATCGGTTTTAAATAAAATCCTCCGTAAAAATCTTCTGATTTAAAGGTATTAATGACTACATGAGGGTCCGCCTTGCGCATCAGTTTCGCAATATCCTGAATCTCATAGCTGGAGACAACCGTGTGCAGCAGACTGACTTTCATTCCGCTGTAACCGCCGATCCCGTCTACTCTGGAAACACCGTGCCGGTACTGTGCCACATAGGCCCGGATGACTTCCTCTGCCCGCGTCGTCGTCACCTGCATTGTCATACGCTCATACCGGTGATAGAACGAGTCAATCGTCTTCGTGGAAATGAACTGGAACAGAATCGAATAGCCGGCATACTCCCAGCCAAACATAAATCCAAAGATCGTGATCAATACCGCATTGAACACAAATACATAACTCCAGATCGACTTCCCGCGCTTATTGGAAATATAGAGCGCCACAAAGTCCACGCCGCCAGTGGAAGCATTTCCCTTAAGAGCGATGACGGTCATGATCCCGTATGCAAATCCGCCAAAGATCACATTGAGCAGAATATCATCAAACAATGGTTCAAAGTCCAGCACCTTTAAAAAGAAACTGGCAAAAAATACCTGCAGCAGTGAGAACGCCGTAAAGCGTTTGCTGATACTTTTACTGCAAAGCAGTGCGACCGGGATATTCAGCACCAGCATTCCCAGAGAGACCGGAAAGGAAAATCCGAAAAACGTGGACGTCACCTTCTCCACGAGAATGGCAACTCCGGTAAAGCCGCTCGATAGCAGATTGATCGGGTTCATAAAGATCTGCATCACGGCCGCCTGCATGAATCCGGCAAGCAGGACACTCATAAAAGTGTAAACGCACCTTGCCTTATCGTTATTTCTTATCTTTTGAAAGTTCATATGGCATCGACCAACCTCTTGACTGATTTTTCATCGACCATCTCATACGCATCCGCACTTGGCTGCCGTACATAGGCATAAGTAACATCCGGTCCCTCTGTCGTCGGGTCGGTAAGCCACCCCTTGCAGGAACTGTGTACCTGGGAAATCCCGGTCCGCTCCATCAGTTCCCTGGCATTGTCCGCATTCACACCGCTCCCGGCCAGGATCTCAATCTGCTCCCCATACGCTTTCTGCAGGGAAGCGATCTGCGCCGCACCGTCCACCGCTTTTGCCTTCCCACCGCTTGTGAGTACGCGGTGGATACCCATACCGATCAGTCTCTCCATCGCCGTAAACTGATCCTGGACACAGTCAAATGCCCGGTGGAACACGGCCTCTCCCTGATACCGCCTTATGATCTCCACGATCTCCCGGATCTGTGCTTCCTGAAGGTTTCCGCTTTCATCCAGGCAGCCGAACGCAAGCCCGTCAGCGCCGTTTTCCATCAAAAGCTCCGCATCCTCCTTCATCACCGCAAAATCGGCCTCATCATAGCAAAATCCCGCACCTCTCGGACGCACCATCGCGATCACTTTCAGATCCGTATGCTGCTTGGTCAAAACAAGCGTCCCCAGAGACGGCGTCAGCCCTCCCAGATGCAACGCACTGTTCAACTCGATGCGTCTGGCGCCTCCCCGATATGCCGCCAGCGCATCCGCATAACTGCCGCAGCATATTTCCACTACTTTTTCCATTCTCATTCACCTGCCTGTCGAATCTTCAACGCGAAACTGTTTGCCGGTCTGATACAATCCAGAATGAGCTGCTCGCCTTCATTGATACGGCCCACATAGTTATAGCAGTCGTCGGCTCTGATCTGGTCCAGAACGATCATCAGCTCCCCGGCATAATGTTTCAGATTGTCGTTTACAATGATCACATCGCCTTTTGTAAAGTTCACTTTTCCGTTGCCACGGGGAACGATGCTCTCATGCTTATATTTTACTCTCGGAAAGCTGGATCTGACAACCAGTTCGTTACAATCGTCTCTCGAGGCATGGTACTCGCAGGTGATAATCTCCCGTTCAATCTCCGATACCTGCTCTTCCGGATCGACTTTCAATGTGAGTTTATGCAGATCGGTCTCTGCCATTGCCCGCAGCTCTTTTTCGCTGGCGAAGGCGTTGCCGATCATAAAGTCATTACACAGTCCCAGCGCATTTAAATGACGAAGCTGCAAGTCGATCGGCAGACTGCGATGGATCTCCAGTGTCGGCAGCCCGTCGTAGACCTCCCACGGCCCATGGGTATGTGGCTCCTGACTGGTGACGAATGTGGCATTGTTCAGTCCCAGAGGCTGATAGCGGCTGTTCAGTTCCCGGTACCGCGCCAGACCCATACCTGTATTTTTCTGCGGATAGAAATTGCTGCAGATGCACATGTTGCTCCTGTCTGCCCCTTTTTCGATCATCAGATCAAGACCGATCGTACTCGACGCATTGTACTCGATCATGATCCCGTCATGATTTTTGGTGATCTCAATATCTTCGAATTCCCCAAAATGACCGTCCAGACGGACAATATCCACGCCCATCTGTGCAAATACCGACAAGTCCATCGGCGTAGCGTTCAGCTTTGTAAAGATGTCAGGATTCGTATCCACCGACACAGTGAGCCCGCTCTCATGCGCGACCCGGCAAAACTCCGTAAAATCGTCGATGATCTTCTCCTTACTCTCCTCTACCGACAACAGGCAGGTAAACACTCTCCGGAACCCATATTTCCCGGCCAGGCGCATATACTCATAGCACTGCTCTTTTGGCGCCCGCTCCGGATAGACGGAAATTCCCAGTCTCTTCATTTTCATTCCTCCTCTAAGCCTTCCATCAGCTCATACAGCGCATATGCATAGATCTGTGTATTCTTTTCAATATCGCAGATCCGCATCCACTCATCCGGCATATGACCGATCCCTTTCTGGCCTTTGAAGCTCGGTCCGAAAGGTACAATATTTTTGACGACTTTCGCATAGCTGCCGCCCGTCGTCGTCACCGCGCTGCCATCCTCGTTCATGATCTCTTCATATACTCTTTCCAGTGTCCTGATGAGATACGTATCTTTGTCAAAGAAGACCGGATCGATGTTGGAATCGAGTGTCAGAGTCATAGATTCCCTGCACAGACTGCGCAGCGCTTCTGTCATTGTCTCCAACGGATAAGAAGCCGGATAACTGGAGACAAGCGTCAGGCCACAGTGGTTCTCATCCTCAAACAATTCAACCTTTCTCACCTGGTTCTTTCCAAATTCCTCGTCCGCATAGTCGATACCAAGGCTCGCCGACAGATCATTCTGATTCAAAATATACTCATTCATAAAGGAAAACAGTTCCCTCATCTTCTCTTTCGGCAGGCTGTAGCGGTATGCCGCCCGTCCGCGCTCCGCATAGATGACCGGGTATTTGACGTCGGGCGTCCAGCCCATGAGCGGATATTTGTGGTCTTTAAAATACCACTTCATATCTTCCATCCCCGTCTCTTCGTTCGTACCGAACAGGATTTTTACCTTAATCGGAAATTTGTATCCCAGATCGACAAGCGTTTTCAGCGCGTACAGACAACAGAACGTCGGTCCCTTGTTGTCGAGTACGCCTCTGGCATACAGATAGCCATCCTTCTCCGTGCATACGAAGGGATCGGTCTTCCATACGCCATTGACATCCACAACATCCAGATGGCCCACACAGGCAATATAATCTTCCGTATCCGGCCCGCAGGAGACAACGCCGATCTGATTTCCCACGTTTTCTGTCTCAAACCCAAGTCCTGCAGCGATCTCCAGCGCCCGGTTCAGGCAGTCTGTCACCCGTTTTCCAAATGGATCCTCCGGCGTGGCCGCATCCTGCCGGGAATCCATGCCACAGATCGTTTTGATGTCCTCCACCAGGGAGGGCAGCAGTTCTCCCACATGCGTTATGATCTTCTCTTTCATCTCTTATTCCTCTACCGGCGCCATCCGCACACGCATATATTCTTCCAGCCATTCCTGAGATGCCTCTTCAAATGTGCAGTGACCATCCTCTTCCCGTTTCACCAGATATACGACAGGTTCCTGACCCTCCGTGGCTACACTGAAAGAAAACCCGCCAATATTCGTGGCACAGCCGTACTCTCCTTTGTTGTTCATGGCAACGACAGAGAGATCGCCGGCCTCTCCCCGCTTTTCCTTCAGCTTTCTGTCCAGATCATTCACTGCCTTTTCACAGGCTTCCTGCGGTGTCAGCCCTTCCTTCATCAGACGGACGATCTCATAGGAGATACAGCCTTTCATCAGATCTTCACCCAATCCGGTCGCTGTGGCGCCACCCACTTTGGAATCAGCATAGAATCCGGAGCCAACGATCGGAGAATCACCCACGCGTCCGCTCTTTTTCATAAACAGTCCGCTCGTGCTCGTAGCCGCTGTCACTGTCCCGGAAGTATCCAGACAGACCATACCCACCGTGTCATGACCGTCGTACGGTTTCAGTTTCTGCTCTGCTTCCTGCGCCAGTTCCTTTTTCTTCTTTCTGTAAAAAGCCTGCGCACGTTCCGTCAGCATCTCTTTTTCTTCAAACTTGCAGGCACGGGCATATTTCTCCGCTCCCGCTCCCACAAGTACATTGTTCACTTTCTCTTCGCTGAGCTTTCTGGCAATGCTGATCGGATTGGCAAAGTCTTTGATCGCCCCGATCGCCCCGACACTCATCGTATCTCCATCCATATAACCGGCATCCAGCTCCACGATCTGTTCCTCATTGGGCAGACCGCCATAACCGACCGATTTATAATACGGAAAATCCTCCACCGCGCGGATGGCAGTTTCAATCGCCTGTCCTGAAGGTTCTCCCTTTTTTAACAGTTCCGATGCAAGTTCAATTCCCTCTTTTGCCATTCTCCATGTGGCTATGATCCCATACATACGCTACCCTCCTGATAGTCCAACAATTCCCTGAACGTTTCTTCCTTCATATCTTTAATCAGTTCACACAGCAGCCGGATACAACCTTCCACATCCTCCAGATGAATCATGCTGTGATTCGTGTGCATGTAGCGGATCGGAATGGACAGCGTCATATTGATGACTCCCGCAAACGCCTTGTGAATATTGCCCGAATCCGTCCCGCCTTTATTAAATACCGCATACTGACAGGCGATGTGATGCTTCTCGCAAACCGTCTCCACATATCTGACCAGCTTTCTCGGTGCAATCGAATTGGAATCAATCATCGACAGTACCACGCCGCCGCCCAGCGAACAGATATTGTGATTCATCGGAGTGTCGCCGGCCAGAGTCGTATCAATGGCAAATGCCAGATCCGGACATATCGATTCCACTGCCGTCCGCGCGCCCCGAAGCCCCGGCTCTTCCTGCACGGTATTCGCCAGATACAGCGGCACATGCTCTGTCCCTTCCAGCCGTCTGGCCACTTCCGTCATAATATAATTGCCGATGCGGTCGTCGAACGCCTTACACGATACATAATTCGGATCGTTCATAATCTCGAAATGCGACCAGGGAACGACCATATCCCCGGAGGCAATGCCAAGTGACAGCGCCCCTTCCCGGTCTTTTACACCCAGATCAAGATAAATATCTTCCATGGAGACGGTTTTCTTCTTTACTTCATCTGCCAGTCCGTGTGTGGCCATGCTTCCCATGAGTGCGGAATACTTCCTGCCGCCTCTCGTGACGACCGTATACCACTGCCCGAGTACCATATGACTCCACCAGCTTCCCACAGGACGCAGTTTGAGAAAACCGTTCTCGTCGATCTCTTCCACCATAAAGCCGACCTCATCCATATGAGCGGCGACCATCACTTTCGGTCCCGGCTGTCCTTCACACTTGACGGCGATGACGCTGCCCAGACCGTCACGACTGCATGTGAGACCAAGCTCTTCAAATTCGCGCTGCAGGATCTCACCGATCTCCTGCTCAAACGAGGAGATCCCACAGGCAGAACATATCTTTTCCAGTTTTTTCTCATCAATCATTCCGCTCACCCAGTCCCCATCCAGCAATCTTCCCGGAGTCTATCGTTCTCAGATAAGAAACAAGCGCATCAACGAGCGCATCGACATCACTACACCTGCAGATCTCATTGGCGCTGCCCATATTGTCGATGGCAATGCCTGCACTCACTGACGGCGTCCCTTTCAATGTTTTATGGATAAACGAACCGTCGTTTCCTGTCAGCCCAAAATAAGCCCTGGCTCCTGTCGCTTCCGTAAAATCATGCAGCAACGCCTGCGACGGCAGCATCTGACGGTCATAATAGCCGGCAATCACGCCGTCCCCGACCTGTACCTTTCTCTTCGCCGTGTCAAACGTCGTCAATGCGATCGCCGCATCCGGCCGGATCACATAAGTCGCCGTTTTCGTTCCCCGATAGCCGATGACAGACTGTGCGATACAGCCTGCTGCCAGATGGAAATCGAATTTCAGATCCCGCACCTTCTCTAAAAGTTCCAGCGTTACCTCATTGAGCACCCGTGGGAACAACGCCCCTGACAGAATGACACCATCCTTTTCACTGAAAACGCCCGCATACCCGGCCAGGTCTCCCGGATGAACGAGTTCTTTGAGCTCCTCGTATTTCATACCGCAGGTAATTGCCAGATCATCTGCATTTTTGATCTCACAGGAATCTTCCAGCGCCTTCTTCTCCATGCAGATCACGCCGTCGAGGTATGTGTTCTTTCTCGTGAGGATTCGTACACGCTGGTGCAGCAGAGAATTGCAGGCCACATTCTCCAGTGGAATAAAGGCAAGCGTACCGTCTTTTTTCACTTCCGAGATCATCAGTCCCACTTCATCGAGCGGACAGGCAATCATCAATGTTGCCGCCTGCGGATTGTCGGACTTTTTGACGGCAAAGACCGAACCGAGCCGGTCATACTGCAGCTCATCGCACAAAGGCGCATACGCTTTCCGAAGCTGTTCTCCAACTGTCGTCTCCGCACTGCTGACACCGAAACTGTTACATAACTTTTCTAATCTGCTTGTGTTCATAACTCTCCTTTTGAAAAGGCTGCCGCAAAACTCGCTCTTAACAGCCAATTTGCGGCAGCCTTTCTGCACTTATCTGCGTTTAATAACATACTCGTTTGCGAATACTCTCAAGCTCTCCCGATTTCTCAACCGTGGCAGTAATCAGTTCACACAAGTCTGTAAAACTGTCGTTGAGACCGGTCCCGCCCTTCTTCGGCATTTTGACGATCGGTGTCTTGTCTTTATAGTTCTCTATCGTCTCCGCATTTTCCACCGACATCATGGCACAGGATGGAATGTCCGTATGTTCCAGTACAGAAGCTGAGATCATCGCTCCCATCCGGGCATAGTCCGGGAAGTTAAAGCAAGGTCCGCAGACAACGAAATCCGGATTTACTTTCTTTACCATAGCCGTCATTTTGGTCACGACTTCCTCCTGATGGTTTAGAAAATATTCGTTTCCGCAATATAACGTGGCGGCAACCTGTGCTCCGATCTTCTCAAAATGTGATTCCATCATCAGAGCTGAACCAATACCGCCTTTGGTGGCAGTCAATCCCACATTGGGATTTGATTTTCCTCCGGCTCCCGCCAGACCCTGATCGAAAATTAATACTATCTTCATAATTTCCACTCTCCTGTTTCTAATCCAGTTCCAGATCGTCAAACGACAGATCATCTAACTCATCTGACTGACTGCCGGCCGCACTTTCTTCCTCCAGATACCTCTTATCCAGCAGTTTGAAGAACGGATAGTAGATCAATATATCCACGGCAAGCTGCACGATCTGCACGACAGACCCCATTACCGAGCCGGTCACCAGGAAGCCTGAGAAGATGATCGGACAGGTCCATGGGAGCTGGACACCGAGCGTGATCGGCATAATGCCTGTCACTGTGGCCACATATCCGATGATCGTATTGGCAACTGGTGCCAGAATAAACGGAACTGCCATCAGTGGATTCAGAACGATCGGCAGACCGAAGATCAGCGGTTCGTTGATTCCGAAAACACCGGCCGGCAGAGACAGCCTGCCGAGCGTCTTCATACGGTTTGATTTCCCCAGGAAAGCCATCATGATTACAAGGCCGAGTGTGGAACCGCCACCACCGAAGTTGCAGAAGAAATCTGAGAAACCGGCCGTAAAAATGTTGGTCATCTGTAAACCGGCCTGTGCCGCCTCATAATTTTCCACCGTCAACACTTTATGTATCGGGCTGAAAATCGTATTTGTGACAGCCGGTCCGTTGATACCAAAGAACCAGAACAGGGTAGACAGGAACTGGTAGATAACCTCGAATCCGGACAGTTTGCCAAGTCCGACGAGCGGCGCCTGCAATACCTGATAAATAAAGTAATGAACATATTCAAATGAAGTGTGATCAAAGAGTATTCCTACGGCAAAGAATACGGTCATCGCTATGGCCGACGGAATCAGAGAAGCGAAAGACTCCATAACCATAGGCGGAACTCCCTCCGGCAGACGGATGACCAGTTTCTTTTTAATCGCCCACGCGTAAATCTCCACGGAAAGGATCGCCGTAATCATTGCCAGAAACATCCCTGCAGTACCCAGGAATGTAAACTGGAATCCATTGAAGGATGCTGCTTCCGCAGCGCCTTCCAGTTCCACAAATGCCTTCTGCGGCGTGATGATCAGAAAACATACGAGCGCTACGACTGCGCCGCCGATCCGGTTTTCCAGACCTTTTTCACGTGCATAACAATACCCGATGCTGAGAACGCCAAGAAGCGCGACACAGTCAAACGCAATGGCTGACACTCTCCCCAGATACGCATCCCAGCCGGCTCCGAAGATGGAAGTCATCAGGTTCAGAAACCCTTCCAGCGGGAAATTGGAGATCAGCAGGAAAATAGAGCCGACGATCGTGATCGGAACCGTGATCAGGAAACCGTCACGGATCGCAGACAGTATCTTGTTCCTGGACAGCACATTCGCAATGGGCATCAGGATTTTTTCAAGTTTTTGCATCATAACTTATTTTCCTCTACTTTCTTTGTATAGCTTCATTGCTTTCTTTAACACTCTCTCACCGTCCACATTGCCGTAATCCGTACTGTCAATGACTGATACAACACGGTCTTTGCCATAGCGCTCGGCTACCTTGTCGTAGAGATGTTTCACCTGTGGTCCAAGCAGAATCACTTCCGGATTAAACTCGTTGACAATGTCGTTCATCTGCGTATCAGAGAACGCTTTGACCTCGATCGGAAGCTGGTGCTCATTCGCGACCTTCTGCATTCTGCTGGCAAGCAGACTGGTAGACATCCCCGCGTTGCAAAATAAGTAGAATCGTTTCATGCTCTTTTCCTCCTTTCCCTCAATTCATTTTTTTATACAGCTCGATCAGTTCCACAGCCAGCAGCTTAATCGTCTCTGCCGCCATCAACTGGTCTTCAGCGTGCATCAGCAACAGACAGACCTCTGTCCGTTCTCCACTGGCCTCTTTGGTAATCAGCTCAGCGTGCTGTTTATGACCGTTCAGATAGCATTCGTCCCCATGCCGGATCGCCTCCTGCGCTTTCGCATAGTCTCCCTTCTTTGCGGCCTCCAGCGCAGAAATATAATCGCTCTTTGCCTCCCCTACCGCAGAGATGATCTTAAAACAGATCAGTTCCATTTCTTCCATAAATCGTTTTCCTCCTTCATTTTAAATAGTTTTCTCTCTTTCCAGTTTACCATCGAGCACTTTGCTGCCTGCCCAGAGATCATGAAGCGCCTTCCCTCTTCGAAACGTCATCCAGACAGAAACAAAGAAACATCCAAACATAACATAACTCAATATGCTCCCGGCCCAACCGGATACCAGCATCGTCAGCATCTGTATGACATACTGACCCGTGAGCAGAAATGCACCTTCCAGAAGCATCACTCCTGCAAGCTGGCGCAGAGCAAGTCTCCCTGCCGGAAGCGGCTGCCCGGTCTCATCGGCGATACGGATATTCATCAGTCTCTTACCAAGCGTCTGTCCCTTCCATATCCCCAGAGGAATCCAGTAATAATAAAATGCTCCGAACAGCAGTCCCAGCAGTCCTGCGATCCACCAATAGGGAGCCGCAAATAACGTGACATCCGTATTGATCGTCGTCTCGCCCGTCTGCATATTCCACAGAAATCCCACCGGAAGCGCACTGACTGCCGAGCCCAGATACCAGTCGATCAGAAAGGCAAATCCTCTCCTGATTCCGGGCGCCGGTTTGATCTCAAGATTATTTTTCGTTTTCATATTCACCTTCTCATCACTCGATGAAGCCGACAAAAGCCTTTGCCGTTTCCGCTTTTCTGATCTTTGACAGAAGCAGGGTATCGTCACAGATATTTCCAAACCAGTCAAAAAAGATCTTCAGCAGTTCCTTCTCGTCGTCCCTCACTGCCAGCAGTAGCACGAGATGAACCGGATAATCGCCCCACTGGACAGGTTTTTTCAATATGGCGATACTCATTGTAGACTGAATCGCCGAATAGTTCAGTGCATGCGGGATGGCGTAGCCGTGGCTGAATGAAGTGTATGCCATCTTCTCCCGGTCAAACGTCGATGCTTTAAATGTCTCATCAACACGCCCCCCTTCGTACATCCGATCGCACATATAATCAATTACCTGCTCATACGTATCGCACTCCAGATTATAGTAGTAATATTCCTCCAGAATCAGACATTTGATAAAATTATTGAACTCCGTCTTATAATGTCTTTTGTCCAGTTCATTGATCGCCTTGAAAATTTTATATTCGTCGCTTGTATTGACAAACATACTGATCGAGATCGTCGGAATATCCAGCTGGTGAGTGAGCGGTATCGTTGATATGATCAGATCCGGATGCAGATGCTCTATCACATTCGCTTCATAATATGTCAGTATCTCATCAATCACTATCTTGTCCCCGAAGCGCTCTCTGATCTTGTCGACACAGACTCCGGCCATCGTGTTACTGTTTGGCTGGATCAGAACGACATGATAAAAATACTTAATATTCAGTCTGTCATATGCCGCACCGATATGTATGGCCAGAAAACCGATTTCATTTTCCGAGACAGAGCTGCCCGTATATTCCTCGATGATATGACCGATAAATACACTCATCTCAAATACAAGCGGATACGTCTTTTTGATCTCCGGCAGACAGACATTGGCAACAACAGCTTTATAATAAATCCGTTCCAATAAGTTCTGCAGATGAAGGACGACGCCATCCTTAAAAATCACATCGCCGGAAAAATCTATATCATATCTCTGGCGGATCATCTTGATGATCTTCAGCATCAGCTCTTCCGCCTGCACCAGATATTCTTCCCGGTCAAACAGTGTGCTCCGCTGCCGGCCAATCAGAAGGTTGGCGAATAAGACAACCTCATTCTCATTTAAGTCAAAGGCAAACGATGCCGTCACCTTTGTGAAAAATTCCATCGCGATCTCGTATTCCTGCGTTTCCCTGATCCCGCTGTGATACCTGCTCGTCTCGACATAATTGCAGTTCATCATTCTCTGAATCGAAACCCCGACGTGAATCATCAGCATCGGAAAGTTTTCCTCGCGCACCCGGTAGTGATGATCTTCCAGAATCTCTTCCAGAATGTTTTTGACTTTGATCAGGTCCAGATTGGGAAACAGTTCATCGATCTTATTGATATTAATAAAATTCCCTCTTGTCTCACTGGCAAGTAAATCTTTGTAAACAACACGTTTACTCTCTTCACTCCCTTTCAGATAAATGTGACTGCCATCTTTGACAAGTTCTATTCCGTCATACTTTTCCAGCATTTCCGAAATTCTTTTAATATCATTTTTAACCGTAAACTCACTCACATATATGTCATACTGTAAATCGAAAATATTGATCTTACGTGCATGAAAGAGCAGTTTTTCGATAATATATTTACAGCGTTCCCCTGAGGTCTGTGGAATATTCTCCTTCGGCTCCAGATCCCGAATCCCGGAAACAGCCTGATTAATCCGATACCCATAGCGCACACTCGACTCTATGATCCCGTTATAATTCCTTCCGAGCTGCTCCATGTCGCTGCGGATCGTGCGGTCCGAAACACTCAGGATCGTTGACAGTTCCTTGCCTGTGATCCAGTCCCTTTTTTCCTGTAAAATTTCAAGAATTCTTTTCTGTCTCCTTTGCATGGTTTTATTATACAAGGTCTTTGCTCCTTTATTTTGCACATAATTTCCTAACAGATAGGAAAGATTTCTGTTCAACTTTCAGTAATATCAGCTGCCATTTCCCAGTATATTTGTAAATATGCACAATTTTTATCAGACAGGAAACTTACCCGTATCATAAAAAAATATGGGAAACTTACCTGTCACAAAGTAAGATTCCCATATCTAAGACACTCATTCGAAAAAGCCGTCCTCACTTGTCGATTCCGGACAACAGTTCCAGATTCGCTCTCTCGTATTCATTGAATACCGCATCGTCAAATTCTTCGGCCGTGCACTTTGGTTCATACCATGCACAGCCCATAAAATATTGATTCAGATCTTCATTCCGAAAAATATAACCGTGCCGGGCATAGATCTCATTTTTCGCCAACTGTATGATCACTGCCGGCGCATCTGCAAAATCTGCTGCCGTATAATATTTCATATCTGTGAAATACAACGGGTCGGTCCGATTTGCGATGTCTCTCACCTCCCGCACATTTTCCCAGTAATCTGACACGACATCATATTGGCTGTAGGCGCGATAGTATTCGCTTCTCTCCATTACTCTGCGTTCCAGCTCTTCTCCGCTCATATTTCCATAGAATTGTTCATAAAACCGCTCCCACATCTGCTCATAGGTCAGCGTATCCCCGGCACCGGCAGCTGCCGCCGTCCCGGCATCCGTTTCCATGCCGTCAGACACCTCCGTTTCTGCGGACTGTACCATCTGTTCCTGTCCGTTTTCCGTATGTTCCGGGTTCTCCACTGATTCTGTTTCCATACTTTGCGACTCCTGTACGGCTTCCTCTTGCACGCTCTCCGGACTTTGTACGGATTCTGCTTCCTTCGCTGTCTGCGCCCCACAGGCGGACAATGTCAGTATTCCTGCGACTGCGACAACTGCCATCCTTAGTTTTCTCCACATTTTTATTCCCCTCCATGATGTCTGCCATGCGATCCGCGGCTGCGTCCGCCGCCCGTATGTTCTTCCGCCTTATCTGTCGCCCCGTGCCGCCTGCATGTTTCGATCCGCTCCTGGATCTCCCCCATTGTCATGCCATGGCAGTCCTCCACAGTTACTTCTGCGTCATACGCCGCAAGCTCCTGATATGCCCTGTATTTACCAAAAGACATTTCATGCGCATGCGCCTGTTCCATACAGCTCAAATCGCTGCTGTATGTCAAGACACGATAACCCTCAACATGACGATCGGCGTTGATCGCCTCCATGATCTCGTCAGAGCGGTCGGAAATCACCGTAAAGACCAGCTGGCTGTCTTCTGTCAGATAGGCTCCATAACTTTCGTCTTCCAAAAGCCGGTCGATTGCCTGCATATAAGAAATGTATTTCAGGGAAACATGCTGTAAAATATCCTGTCCATCCTCATTATATCCCTTTACAGATACGACTCTGCCCAAACGGTTGATGCCCAGTTCGATCGAGGGATTCACATCAATGCTGATGTAAGAGATCGCTCTGCCATACATGGAATAGCCTCCCGCTCCCGCCAGAAGAAAGAAACACATGACTGCCACTGCATACCGCATGACAACATACTGTTTTCTGAAAATTCGCTTTTTGTTCTCTCTGTTTCTCTGTCCGTTCAGATACAGCAGCGTGCTTTGTTTCAGTTCTTCCGATGCCCGAATGTCTTTCATACTGTCCCGGAGTCTGTTCATGACCATTCACCTCCTAATTTCTCGCGCAGTATTTCTTTCGCTCTGGAAAGCCAGGTATAGATGGTATTCTCTTTTCTTCCCAATATCCCGGCAATCTCCACTGCCGAATATCCCTCATAATAATAAAGATAGATCACATTGCGATATTTTTCAGGAAGCTGGAGGACAACCTCCAGCGTTTCCATGGAGGTATCATCCAGCGTCCCCTTTTCTTCCGTCAATACTTCAAGAGGCACCCATTTCCTGCGCGAGAGATACCGCAGCCAATCGGTACAGGCATTGATCGTTACCCGTGCAAACCATGCTTTCTCATGCTCACTGCTCTCAAAGGAACCTTCATACAACAGGTATTTCAGATATACATTTTGAAATACGTCCTCCGTATCATGTCTGCTTTTCAAGTGTACAAGGCATATCCTTCGCACCATATCCGCATAAGTCTCCATCACACGGTTTATATCCTCTGCGCTCTTCAAGGTTTTCCTCCTTTCTTCCCGGAAATCCAAAAAGGCTCCGCTATCATCAGCGGAGCCCTTCCTGTCCTTTAATGGTGATAACCTGTGTGGCCTTCCCTGTAATGGTAGCCCGTTCCGTCGCAGATGCCTCCGTTCTGGCATACCCCATCGACATCACAGTATCCATTTTCCAGACAATAACCACTCTCATAGCAGGAAGCATTCTGCACAGCCGCCCCTGATGTGTACGCGCCGGAATGATGCCCATGCCTTGCAAATGCCACATTGGACATGCAGCCTGCCATCGTCAGCACAACTGCCATCGTCGCCACTGCTTTTGTCATTATTTTTTTCATATTCTTACCTCCGTTTTTGCGATTGATTTTGCATTCTATCAATAACACGCCCGGTAAGAGAAAATCCTTTCATAAATTAAAAATAAATTTTTATTCTTCTCCCACAACGTATTCTGAGATGTCAACCTCTTTCAGCTCCGGTTTTGAGAGAAGCATCGTCATCCTGCCATCCGCATCTTTCAGCAACACGATATGATAATGTGAAATCTCCCCGTCGTCATACAGCGAAGTGTTAAAATGCGCCAGGTGAGAGGCAAGAAACGTTCGGGGAAATCTCACAACCGTCGTCGTCTTATTCCTGCATCCAAGTATCACATATTGTTCCGCACATGCCGCGATGTCTTCGAACCGTCTGTCCCTGTACCCCAGCCAGTACTTCTCCCGGTCTCCCTGCGGATACATTTTGGATGTGATCATTATATAACCACTGCGATTGTCTTCTGTCTTATAAACGCGGTTCCTTTTCACACACTGTACCGCCGGTTCTTTTACCGCAAATTTCAGGCAGGAGCCAAGAGCCGTCTTTTCATCTACTACGCCTGTTTCCTCGCCCGCGGCGATCACAATATCCGGATAAGGATAGACCTCGCAGATTTTTTCAATCAGGGATACCGTTCTCTTTTCGATTTCTCCAAGATCCCATTTTGCGACCGACAGAAGCGCCGCATTCAACGTCAGATGCCCTGTGCCCTTCAATATTTCATTTTTATAGCTCCATTTGAGATTGCCCATTTTACTGTTGTCAGATCTGGCTGCCAAAGTCAGATTGCCAAGCCGATGGAGATTGTCAAAGTATGTCTCCCTGTCCGTGTCCAGTTCCTCCAGCCATTCTTCCGTAGGCGTCTGGGGCATCAGATGTTCCACACTCAGCGCAGACAAATCTACCGGCGCAGGGTTGTGATCCAGCTCCAGCCGCTCTAACAAAGTACGAAGTGCGGGCCGCTTATAAACATTAGCGCTCATAAGCATCTCCATCATCTGTTTATCCGTCGGCATATAGCTGCCGCTCGTATTGACGTTATTTCCGACCATCTCCTGATTCAATTCCTTCAGAAGTGCGCGGTAATCGCCGTCACACTTTTCCAATACTTTTTTCAAAACGACCGGAAACAGTTTGGAAATATTCTGCGAATTCAGATCACAGATACTTCTCCGGAGCATATAGGTGTTGACCGCCGAGATTACCGACGCAAGCGTAGCCGCATCAATGTCTCCCTGTCTGTGAAGCCGATAAAACTCCATAATGACCGCCATCGGCACATCCGAGCGAATCTTTCGGAAGTCTGTGACAGCCGTTTTCAGCTCTCTGTCCAGCGTATTTGTTTCCGCATACATAAGCAGGCGAAATATTCTGGCATATTCAAGCAACTGCTCAAACAGGTCTTTAACCCCTATTTTCTGCTGAGCCACCCACTCGATAAATCCACGATAAACAGTATTTTTAGGAATCAGAACATAAGTTTTAATCGCAAGAAACATTCGGAAAAACATCTCCAGCGTTTTCGAATCGGCAGAGACAAAATCTTCGAGTTTCTTCCAATATCTGATATAATAATCTTCCTGAATTTCACTTTGCAGATCCATCAGCAGGTAATTGCGGATCAGATCCGCTGCCGTCAGTTTCACCCCTGTCGCATTGATGCTTTCAAAAATCTTCTGCGCGTTGTCTTCCTCCGTGATCGGCACACAGACCAGATACAGTTTGTCCAGCGCCATCAATATGTCATTGGCACAATACCCACGAAAGACCCATTCTTTCATATAACTGCGAATATAATTATAATTTTTCAATATGTTTGAGTTCTGTCCGGGAATATCCTCCATCCTGCCTTCTACGATACATCGGTAGGCATCATCATCAGAGACAAGCGGCTTTAGTTTATATTTGATTTTATCCCCGTGATACGGATTCGTCAGATACTGTCCGTCAAGCTGACTGATCTGATCCTGTGCACTCTGCTCTACAAGTAGCTCCCTGACGGCATACAGTATCAGAAACGTTGTTGTCAACCGCTGCTGTCCATCTATGACTGACAATTCTCTGGAGCTGAAATCGAGCGCCTTCTCCAGATAGATGATAATCCCCATAAAATGATTTTTATAGTCGCCATTCAGCACGCCCTCCAGATCACGGAGATACTGCTTTACTTCCTTATCCGTATTCCACGTATAGTTTCTCTGGTAAACAGGAATCACAAACTGACTGCCCTGACTCTCCCGCAATAATTGTGACAATCCTGTCCTCTTTGGTTCGCTCATAGGTATTTCTCCCAATTCTCCGGCATATGAGGCCCCGCCTCCGGCGCCGGATTTCCATCCGTTACGTTTTTATTCCAGCTTCCATTGTATAGCTCTTATTCCGGGCTGTAAATATGTTTTCCATCATTTTCGGTTTTCCCTTATCCATTCCACAGCAAAATCCACCAGCGCTCTTTGGCTCATCATGGAAAGAATCCCATTTCCCAGAAATACATGACGCACCTTTCCGGTCTGCTCGAAGGCCTCTCCAATTACTGAAAAATCTTCTCCATCTACAGCTAATGTCTCATAGGATTTCCATACCCGCTGACCGTCAAGCTGTATGGCACTGCTCTCCCTGGTCATATGTTTACCCGGATATTCAGCCCTGACATCAGCCAAATGGAGGGAAGTGTTCTTGTCATAACCTACTCCAATCAGTAAAACATCTCCATCAAGTTCGTATAGCCTGCCAATCGGTGATCCGTCTCCAAAAATATCGCACAGGTCATGATTTTCTGTCAGATACTGTGCATAACGTCCCCACGCTGCTACTGACCTTGCCGGATGGTCACTTCTAAGCGTCCCCGGCCACTGCCGGAACATTTCTGATACGGCGCCCATTGTATTTGTCGGTGTAATCCTTTTGTCATAAGCAGGAATGTATTCCCGTATCACAGGCCACCATTCCTCTGGTTCCTGCCAGTAGACGCCTGCAGACGGATCTAAATTCTTCCATGACTGTGTCGGCATCATAATCGTACCTTCCTCGCCAACACACTCAACCAATGCTTCAATCACTGACTGTGCGCCGCCACACACATACCCCAGACTGCTCATCGATGTGTGCACTATAATCGCCTGCCCTTTCCGGACTCCAATCTCCTTCAAGGCAGTTTCAATATCGTCCGGAGTTACCAACTTCCTTTTTTCCGTCATCTGATTCCCCTCCCAACCATGTCATAACTGCTATAATAATCATAAAATGAACGCTAATAAATAGCAAAGGTTAAGCGTGAAAACCTTAACAATATTTGATCTCATTCTATGTGCATTTTTGCGTCATATATACTGTCACGCTCTCTGAGAATTACAGAAAGTATCACCCATTTCCCTGCAGTCTCCCTTTCTCAACCGTTTGAATATTTCAACACTCCAGGCTGCTCTATGCCTGTTATTCTGTGTTGTCATCAGCAATACCAGGACAAACTTTTCACATGCCCTTACCTCATCACCCCTGGCTGACGATATACCATTTGCTCCATCATGATACAGCTAAATCAGCCAACCGGATCATTTCTTACCGGCTGTAAAAGATAGCAACCAGAAATAAATAGAGGACGCTGATCAGCGACGGGCGGAATATTGGAAAATAATGCGGGAGCGCTCCGACTTACATTTTCTTTTTCTGACGAAGCGGTTTGAAAGATTTTTGGATTGACAAGAATATCATATGTCAACCGTTGATTGAAAATATCAACCTCTCCGCATATTTACATGATATAGAATTAATTGTTTTCGGCGGGGAGACAGATAAAAATGCAAGACCACTTAACTATGACTGGATATTGAAAATACGGCAACAATGTATTGCTCATAATGCACATTTTGAATTTCAGCAATGTGGTACACACTTTATCAAAGAAGGTAAATTATACATATGAAAAGTTTGTGATTTATGCAGTCAGGCCAAAAAAGCGAACATAAACTTCTGATGCTCTCTTTTTTGTGTATGAAAAGAGAGGCAGTAGCAGCTCATAAAAGTATAATTATCATTGAACAGGAGGGAAAGAAATGGAATGGATAGAAAAACTAAATAAAGCAATTTCTTATATTTAGGGGCATCTTACAGAAGAAATCAGCTATGATGAGCTTGCACACACAGCATGTTGCTCCACCTACCACTCTCAAAGAATGTTTGCATATATGGCAGACATTCCACTTTCAGAATATATCCGTCGCAGACGGATGTCTTCAGCCGCTCTTGTTTTGCAGAGTGGGAAAGAAAAAATCATTGATATTAGTATGAAATATGGTTATGCCTCTCCGACTGCATTTAACAGGGCATTTCAAAGTGTGCATGGCATAGCACCGTCAATAGCACAAAAAGGTGGAACGCCCATGAAGTCTTATCCCCCTGTCAGCCTCAAAATAACCGTAAAGGGAGTCGAGGAGCTGAGTTATCGAATTGAGAAAAAGGCGGCCTTTCGCATTGTGGGGTTATCTCATCCACTGGATAAGGAGATAAAAAAAATTTCACAGCCGTACCACAAATGTGGCGAAAAGCATCGATACCCTCAGTGGACAAAGGAACATTTGAAAAAATTACACTGCTTATGAATAATGAGCCTGGGGCGTCTTAGGAGTAAGTGTTTGCAATGATAACGAGGAATGGCGATATTATATCGCTGATTCCTCATCCATTGACATCGATCGTTCCTTAGACGAATATATTGTCCCTGCCTGCACATGGGCTGTTTTTAGCGGAGCTGGTACCGGTATCTCAATTCAGGAATTAGAACAACGCATTATAACAGAATGGCTTCCAACGTCCGGATTTGAATTTGATAACGCACCGGATATTGAGGTCTATCTTAATCCCGACCCAAATAATATACAATATGAAGTTTGGCTGCCGATCAGAAAAGTATGAAGTTACAACATGACAGACAAAAACTGTAATAAATTTCAGAAACCATAGAGACAAGCAGAAGTTTTGCCGACGATAAACTGCCCTGCTTGCAAAAACGCCTGCCTGCAAGCAATTTGACAATCCCTTTGACAAAGACCTGGAAAAATACCGGAAACTGAAGCATAAACGCAGAAAATCCGGAGATACTTGAAATAGCTTCGCGCATATGTTATAATAGCGACAGCTAAGAAGGATATAAGTGTCAAGCTGACACAAAGCGAAAACCCCGGAGCAGCCACTCCGGGGTTTTCTTTTAGGCTAGTTGCCACTGTCGTTTCCGTCCAGCCATTTGCAAACATAGTAGCCGACTACGCTTGCCACAACGGAAACCAAGAAAGATATAAATATATTAGCCAAGCTGACACCCCCCCCTTCCTGTTGCCAGTCTAGGGTGTGACAACACAGCCATTATAAGAGCAAACCACAGTCTTTACAAGACATATCTTTCCCGTCTCTTGTATGGTCGGAAAATTTTCTCAAAAATTTTTGTTATCAAATTGTTATCACAACGCAAAAAATACCCCTCTGATCTCTCAAAGGGGTATCCTTATTTTGTCAGTGTTTATAGTATTACTCGATGATGATGGTAAAAGAGAAGCTGTAAAGAGGGTGGATGAACTAACCGAAATCCCCCGATACACCAAAACAGACGAACCACCCCAAGACTAGCCAAGCCACTTTTGGCTTCGGTTCTGTCCGAAAAATGGACAATCCAAAACTGGCGCGTCAAATCAGCGGCAGGGGTGCATCAAATTCGGCGCAGGGGTGCCGGTAATTATGGGGCAGGGTGCCCTAAACCGGGGCGTCTCCAAAATAGAGATACCCAGTAAAGCCCAAATGGGTCTAACCACAGACAAATGATTGCCGTTGGCAGTATTCGCCACAATGGCGAAAAACAATACAGCTTAATTTTCAGCTCTATTCGCCCCAAACAGGCATTTTATACATTCATTGATGCGAATACCACAAACAGCCATTTCGCCCGTATATGGGCGGCCAGGAGAGCCACAGGGCATACTGCAAATCAAGGGATGCCCAACCCCATAATTGCCGGGTGGGTTCTGATCGGATCCCCTCCGGGTCAAATTTGATCCCGTATAGGTCAATACAGTCTTGCGTTTACATTTCAAATGCAACCTGTTTACTCCGATTTCTAATCAGGGAACTACTGCACCATGACAATATAATATGCTTAACCGGGCAGCCGGGAGGGCGTGCGGCCATTCCGTTCCGAGTTCTGCGGAAAGGAGTGGTGCTTATGAGTACATATGAGGAATTTATGGTTTTACTGACAATCGGACTTTTGATTGTTGCAATTCTGAATCTGAAAAATAAGTAAGCCGCCCTGCTCTCTGGTAAAGAATAGGCGGCTTACTTAGCGTTCTAATTCGCCGGGACGGATAGGCTCAATCTATCTTCCGGCTGTCCTGTTAAACATATTATATGCCACATATACAGTTTTTTCAACCATAATTTGAAAATGCCCCGGTACGCCAATACCAGAGCATTTCAGATAGATACCATAAGGATTATGATATATCTCTCAACCAAATTCAGTATATCACAGTCCTTTGTTAAATGCACCTATTTTTCAAGAAAGGACTGATTTTTTATGCCGGCATATTATGACGAATCAACCAAAATATGGTTCTGTAAATTCTATTACACCGATTGCACAGGGACAAAGAAGCAGAAAAAGAAGCGCGGTTTTAAGCTGCAAAGGGAAGCTAAAGAGTGGGAAAGGGCATTTCTTGAACGCCTGCAGGGCACTCCTGATATGACATTCCAATCTCTCTATGACCTCTATATCGAGGATATGAGCCATAGGCTAAGGCAGAACAGCATAGACGGTAAGAAGAACGTATTCAAGAACCGCATACTGCCTTACTTTAAGGGTAAGCCAGTAAATGCCATCAAACCAACAGACATCCGGGCATGGCAAAATGAACAGATAGACAAAGGATATTCAGACGCATACCTTGACCGCATCCAAAATATGGTGACTACCATCCTAAACTATGCCGTCACATATTACAATCTGCCCTCAAATCCATGTGACAGAGCCGGACACATGGGCAAACGCACCCGGTCAATGAACTTTTGGACGATTGAACAGTACAACCAGTTTATCCAGTATATAACGGATATCAGCGCACACACGGCCTTGCAGCTTCTTTTCTATTCCGGTATGCGTTTCGGTGAACTCCTTGCCCTTACACTGGCCGACCTTGACTTTAAGGAAAATACCATACATATTACCAAATCTCTACAACACAAGGCAGGTGGTGATATTGTGACGCCACCCAAAACAGACAACGGCATACGCACCATTACCATGCCGGAAGCCATCATGCAGGAAATAGAGGACTATACCCATAAAATATACGGCATAAAGCCATCTGACAGAGTATTCACCTTTACCAAAAGCCTGATAAGAGAAACATGAAACGAGGAGCGGAAAAGGCTGAAATCCCCTTTATACGCATCCACGATATGCGGCACTCCCATGTATCGCTGTTAATCAATATGGGATTCTCCCCTCATCTGATAGCGGAACGCATTGGCGATACTGTGCAAATGGTAAACAGCACTTACGGGCATCTTTACCCCAGCAAACATATGTACCTCCATATCGTTTTTTGTGGATGGGTTGCCGGGAAACGATATGGAGGGCGGCGGGGAGCGACACCCGGGGGAGCCGCCCCGCACCTTGGGACTGTTTGTCCCGAAGTGGAGCCGACAAGAAACGACAACGCCCGCACAGCGTTGTACTGTGCGGGCGCATGAAATGACGTAGTTCTTTATGTACTTGCAAATTTCGCGTTGTTGGCCGGAGTAACCCGGTGGAGGGGCTAAACTTTTTTTAACGAATTAAGTTGAGTGCAGATAAAAAAGGACACGACAATACCTCCCGGATACCGCCGTGTCCTTAAAAATGGGCGACTTTAATACACCCTCCGATTTTCTATTTTTCAAAAAGAAAACGGCGGCTTGAAATTTGCTATTTCAAAACCGCCGTTAGGCTACTGTATTTTGTTTGGGCGCACAGGTGTCCAGCCGCCGAAACAACGGTTTTTTTTATTTACCGTTATTCGGTGGTATTGTTTTCTTAGGCGTCATTACCCAGTGCCGTATAAAAATCGTTCAGCGCCTGTGTGTTTAACCAGCCCATATTAGCAGGATTGGTAAAGGGAGGCTTACCGCCAAAAGATGTAACGCAAACCGCAGATTGAATAAGCTCGGCGGGTATGTTCTTTTCAATAGCCTTTTGAAATGTGTCAGGATAGGCGTTGCAGAAGTAAAGTGCAACTCGCTTTGAAAGCAGTTCATCTAAATGCTGATGGAGAAAATTTGCAACAGGCTTATAGATTTTCCCCATGCGTATTCCAGAACCGATAATCACTGTTTCAAAAGAGCTAATATCGGGAACAGTTTTCCCGAGGTCATCAGCTACACACTTAATTTTTTGAGCCAGTAAATCCGCACATTCGCTGGTTGCACCCGATTTTGTAGCGTATAAAATCAATGTTCCCATCGCTTAATTTCCTTTCTTTGTGCGGCGCAGGGTAATCGCCAACAGGATCAACGTAATAACGCTAAAGACAATTCCCGCAATTCCACAGTTCATGTGGAAGTTAATAGAGCCCGGTTGTCCTGATTTAAGCCAAAGGCCACAGATCATAGCGGACAGCAGGAGCAAGATTGAAACGACAGAGCTAATTATCGTTGCTATTTTCATTTGGTTTTCTCCTTTGTGTGCCGATGATATTATCTATCAGCATATCAATAAACTTGTTTCTTGATTGCGTATCGTACAAATCAATTCCACTGTACATACGAAACTCCGCCGGAGCAATACCGGCCACCTGCAAGGGATGCAGAATTTGCAAGGCTATTACCCGCAATTCAATTTCTTCTTTTTCGGCCCCAAAAATTTCTTTTAGTACAGGGATCAAATAGAGGGGGGCGTGCATATCGCCATTTAAGACTCCTTGCGTCAACATGAATTGAATGAGCTTTTTATTTGCCACCGCGACACTACTAAGCTCTTTCAACATAGCCTTTAATTTTTGTACGGGCTCCTCGCTTGAGCCATTATTTTCCGTTAGGAAACCCGTTGCCATTTTCGCCAAGACATCACCAACGGCCAGACTCAATAAATTGTCCTTCGAGTTAAAATGGTAGTTTATAGACCCGGTTCCGACACCCGCCCGCTCTGCAATTTGCCGGACGGTAATGGTATCTATATCGGAAACCTCGTTTAATATTTCTGTTGCCGCTTTGATAATGCGCTCCCTTGCATCCTGATCTTTCTTTGCCATTCCTATACCTCCACATTCTTTTTGCCGGTTTACTTTTTGTTCAGAACACGTTCAGTATAGCTTATAAAAAAATTGCCGTCAATATGGCACAAAGAGACTTTTCCGATTAACATCATAGTATTCCGCAAGTAGTAAGATACCTGTTTCCTCCAATGATGACAGTAAAGCCACTATTAAAAATGTAATAATCACAACGGCAGGTACAAACCCTAAAACATAGTAAACCGGCAATATCGAAAACAAAATGAGCCCAGTTGCTTTATTGGCGATGGTGTGTATCACGTTCCACTGCTTGAACTTGAGCCTTGTAATGAGCACATTTACAATTCGTGTGCCAAGAATAAGCATCGCACCAATTATAAAATTTTGCCCCCATACTGACTGGACTCGAACGCAGGTCAGGTAAAGAATAGCCATTGAAAATACTAAATCCGCTAAACTGTCCAACCTTGCCCCCAATGCCGTTACATTATGAGATTTTCGGGCAATATAGCCATCCGCAATATCTGTTAAGCCACACGCCGTATAGAGGATCAAAAACCACGGCTTTGTCTGGTAAACTGTGAACAGATAGAGCGAAAGAATTATCCGACAGCATGACAGGATATTTGGTAACTGCTTCAAAAAATAATAATCACCTCCCGTGTGAAACATGTTCTGAACACGTTCAGTATAACTCACTCTGCCCCTGCTGTCAATGCTGGTTTCCAAATTTTTTTCTTACACATCAACAAGCACATAAAGCGAAACAAAATACTACTAAACATAAAATTGTATTTCGTTTTCATATTCTCACCTGAAATGTAGAATAATATAGGGTGATATGAAAATGTACCAATATGACAAGCGCCTTGACTTCCACGCCCTGGGTAGGGAGATCAAGCGCAAAAGAGAAGAAAAGGGCTGGACGCAGGACTATTTGTCCCAGCTTGTAAACCGTACCCCGCGCTCCATCATGTATATTGAGAACCGGGGACAGCATCCCAGCCTGAACACGTTTTACCAGCTTGTCACCCTGCTGGACATTTCCGTGGATCAATTCTTTTTCCCGGATAAGCTGAACGGCGAAAGCACCTGTCGCAAGCAGATCGATGTCATGCTCAATTCAATGGACGAAAAAGAGCTCATAGTCATGGAAAGCACCGCAGAGGGACTCAGAAAAGCCCGGGGAACGGAGGAAGCGTAAGAAAAGCGCGGCCTCCGTTTTTTGCGCCATTTTAAGGGGGAGCGACTAACGGCAAGCAATTCGGGTGTGGCCACACTCCGAAATTTTTGCTGGGCCGCAGGCCCGCAAAAATGCTTGTTGGGGAGCCTCCCCAAACCCGGCTCTTTGGGACAAAATGTCCCAAAGAGGTTGGCTGCGTCACCGCCGCTATCGCGTCTGTTCCTTATCAGTGCGCCCGTCCGTAAGGCCGAGCAGATGGTCGATGTTGGCCTTGACCGCCACGGCCTCCCGCATATCTCGCTGGGCCTGCCGATACTCGGCATAGAGGGCCCTTTTCCTGTCCGCCAGCTCCCGCCGCTGTTTTTTCAGCGCGTCCATTTTGGGGAGCTTTTCACCGCCTAACAATTCATTCATAGCGGCCCGGGCCGCCCGGTAGGTGGCAAGCTCCGCCTCGTTGAATATTATCCTCCTTGGGAGCCACCAGTTTCCCGCTTGAGAGCCATCCGGAATGGATATTTTCCACCTTCAGAGCCACCACAACATATTGTGCTGCCATGTATATTTGATTTTATTATGGATCTCCTTATAGTTATTTCTGGAGAACTGCAAATGCAGTATCACCAAATAATCTATAAGGAGGTCTTTTTATGTTTAAGAAGACAAAAGTCAGAAGCATTCTCGAACTTCTGGGAAAAAATCTAAGCGCAAGGGAGGTATCAAAAGTTTTAGGTGTATCCAGAAACACCGTCGCCGAAGTTCAGGCATTGTTTTTACAGTCAGGCAGATCGTGGGATGATATTTCTGAATGGGATGACGACAGACTCTATGGACTGTTTTATCCGGATAAGTTTAAATATAAGCCCAGATATGCACCGGTTGATTATTCTTACGTCCATAAGGAATTAAAGAAGACAGGCGTCACAGAGAAGCTCCTTTGGGAAGAATACTGTGCCAGATGTGAGAAAGACGGGGCACGTGCATGTTCTTATATAACATTTGCTAAAAATTATAAGAAATTTACGGCAGATAAAAACTATACGAGCCACATAGAACACAAACCCGGATTAGAGATTGAAGTTGACTGGTCCGGCCCTGCAATGAGCTATACGGAGCCGGATACCGGGGAACGTATAACAGCATACCTGTTTGTTGCAACTATGCCCTACAGCCAGATAAGCTATGTGGAAGCCGCAGCCAGTATGGATGAAAAAGCATGGCTTTCCTGTCATGTAAACATGTTCCGGTTTTTTGGCGGGACACCGGTAAAAGTTGTCTGTGATAACTTAAAAACCGGAGTGACCTCACATCCTAAAAGAGGTGAGATCATACTAAATGAGGCGTATCTTTCGCTTGGCGAGTATTATTCCGTAGCTATCATGCCAACAGGCGTCAAAAAGCCAAAGCAGAAAGCAAGTGTGGAAGGGAGTGTGGGTAAGATTGCCACGGCTGTTATCGCAAAACTCAGAAATGATACCTTCCCATCATTAGCCGCATTAAATGCCGGAATCCGAAAAGCGGTAAAAGAATTCAATGACAAGCCTTTCCAGAAGCGCCCCGGAAGCCGCCGGAGCATCTTTGAAACGGAAGAAAAACCATACTTGAGAGCCCTGCCGCTTATTCCCTATGAAGTCTGTGAATGGTCTTATGGGCATAAAGTCGGCAGCAACTCTCATATATGGTGGAACAAAGGTCAGTATTCCGTTCCATACAGGTATATCGGATACAAGGTGGATATCAAATTTAACAGCCATCTTGTATTTATCTATTATAACAGAACAGAGATAGCAAAGCATCCGATACTTTCCAAACATATGACAAACGGTATGCGGACAGAGCAAGCCCATCTTCCTTTGCCGCTCAAAAAAAATCTGTCAGTGGAAGATCTCTGTGACAAAGCAAGGGAAACAGGCCCCAAAACATTTGAGGTAATCCGCAGGATGTTTGACGAGGCAAAAGTGAAAGAACAACCCATGCAGACAGCAAGAGCCATACTTTCCATAGCGGATATCTATACACCGGAAGTCCTTGAAAAAGCATGTGATAAAGCGCTCAGGCAATACCATATGCCTTATTATAAGACTATATATTCCCATGCCAGGAGCATAAACAGTGCAAAAGAACTCACAGAGTTCAAGGAAAACAATCAGAAATTCGGAATTGTCAGAGGCGCAGATTATTACAAAAAAAGGAGAGACGACAAATGAACATTGAAATAAAAAAGAGTTTATCGGTATTAGAATTAAGCGACCTTGCAAGAATCATAGAAATGCAGGAAAAAGATATAAAACTTGTGGATCTAAGCTACGAAAAGCGTTTGGAACTGCTTCTGGAAACACTGATACAGGAACGGGAGAACAGGCTCATAAACAGACTGATCAGGAATGCTTACTTTAAATATCCTAGCGCAAGCTTGGAATCATTGGATTACGATTCCAGACAGATAAAAAAGTCCACGATCCTGAATCTGGCCACAATGGGATTTGTTTCCAATGCAACAAATCTTGTCATCACAGGACCGACCGGCGCTGGAAAGACTTACCTTGCATGCGCCCTTGGCGTGGAAGCGTGCAGACAAACTTACAGGGTTTTGTATATCAGGATGCCTGACCTGATGCGTAACTTTGAGAATCAGAACGACAACCTCAGGGAGCTTACAAAATACAGGAAAAGGATCGGCAACTATCAGATCCTTATCCTTGATGAGTGGCTTAATTACAAAATTTCCGAAAAAGACGCCAAGAACCTCTATGAGCTGTTTGAACAGCGCAGCGGGAATCATTCCACCGTCTTTGTCGGACAGTATCCTGTCGATGAATGGCATGGCAGGCTCGGCGGCGGAACGCAGGCAGATTCCATCATGGACAGGATTATCCATAATGCCTATGAAATCCCTACAAATGAAACAAACCTGAGAAAGCTGTATGATTCAAAGAAACTGAAAAAGCTTGTTGACGAAATAGAATCATGATCGTCTGAATAAGCTATACATGTTATTGCCTCTGTTGTATTTTGAAGCAACAGAGGCAGTACTACTATATCTTGTGTCCGGGGTGGCTCTCAAGGTGGAAACTTCCAGGTGGCTCTCAAGCGGGAAACTGGTGGCTCCCAAGGAGGATAATATTCATTTCGCCTCCCTCCCGGCTATCCACGCAAAAAAGCCGCCCGTTTTTTCATGCCGGACGGCTTTCTGCGTAATGTGATAGCTCAAATAATATTTTTTTGTGGGTGTAGGCTCCGAAAAGCCTTGATATTACAGTGTTCCTATTAAAACTCATTCATAATGAAGTCGCTGAAAAACTGAATCAAATTATAGTACCGAATTAGTACCGCAAGGCATAAATCAAGGGCGAACCCACAACGGGAACGCCCTGTTTTACTGCATTTCCTATTTACTCGATAATAGTAGCCACACGACCTGAACCAACCGTTCTACCACCCTCACGGATTAGGTTGGGGAAACCCTGTTTGACCGATGGCGTGTTTTCGAGGTTTTCTGTCATCATATCTTTTGAAAATATTGATTTTCTCTGTATTTTCAGAATTTTTGTAGCCATTTTGTAGCCAAGAACGTTTGTACACTCCGATTAAAACTTCGCTCAAACTGCGCTCATTTTTTTGAGCGAAGTTTTCACTTTCAAATGCAAATTCCTTGCAAATCCTTATTATAATAATCCTTTTTTTGAGGCAGTAAGTATCTTTCTTTTGGGGTAGTTTCCCCGATTACTATTCTAAAACTCCCCAAAGTCATTTTACTCTATTACTACTCTTTGAGACCGCTATATAAGAACGTTTTCCCTTTCATCGTAATTGTTGCGACAGTGTAGCAACTTTTTGAGTATGTTTCAAAAATTGTGTCTACAATAATAATTTCTACAAATCCGTCCCTTCATCTATCCATTCTTTCAATTTTTTCTGAAGTTCCTTCTTATCCGGCAAATACAACTGATACTCTGATGCATAAATATTGGAATCGTCTGGTAACGTAATTTCTACAAGTGCATCATCCTTTTCCTTGCATAATAGAATTCCTACTGTTGGATTTTCCTCGGGCAGCTTTTCATATCTGTCATAATAATGCACATACATCAACATCTGCCCCAAGTCCTGATGCGTCAATTTATCAATCTTCAAGTCTATCAATACATAGCACCGTAATAGTCTGTTATAAAACACAAGATCAACATAATAGTTATCTTCCTTAAATGTAAACCGCTTCTGCCTTGCTTCAAATAAGTAACCTTTTCCTAATTCCAGCAAAAATTTTTGTAATTTATTGATAATTGCAGTCTCCAAATCAGATTCCACGTATTTTGCTTTTTCATCTAACCCAAGAAATTCAAGCACTGTGGGCTGTTTCACAATGTCCTGCGGTTTTGTAATGACATTGCCCTCTTTTGCCAGTCTCATTACTTCATCCTTGTCCCGGCTCAAAGCCAACCTTTCATATAGGCTTGAATTATACTGCCTCTGCAATGTACGTATCCCCCAACCGGATTTTGCTGATTCTATCTCATAAAATTTTCGTTCATCCACATTTTCAATTCGCATTAGTTGCAGATAATGCGACCATGAAACAATAAAAGGTTGTTCCTCATTCAATTCCTCAATCACTGTTTGGGATTTTTTAACTGCAAATTCCTCAAACAGTGTCTGGGAAATTCGATCTGCATATGTGAGATAAAATTTTCTGGCATATTCCAAGTTCGTTTCAGAAAATCCCCTACCAAATTCTTTTGTAAGACTTTCTGATAATTTTTTCAAAACCTGCTTTCCATATTTCGCCCGTTCTTCTCCTTCTTGCTGTTCCTCAACAATCCATTTTCCCAACGAGTAATAAGTCATTAATTGCACCAAATTTACCTGTTTTGCGGTAATCTGCCTTGCATATTGGATTAATTCAATGGACTCCTCAATCAACATATCTAAAGACTGATTCATTTCAATTATTTCATTTTTGCCATCCATCTATTCTCCTCCAACTCTTCTTACTATATTCAGCTCAGTACATTACACAATTTTTCATTGCATTTTCAAACATTCCTGAAAAGCTTAATTACTATTTGAAATTTGTCCTTTTTCAGTATTTTCAGCAATATATGTACCAAAAGTATTTATAACACCCTCTCTATGCCTGTTCCAATCTAAAAGAACAACTTCCTTTATCCTATCCACCGGATAAACTATGGTCAGTCCGCTATTTTCGGTCTGTACCATTTTAGTCTCCTGAGTTTGCTGACTAATTAGGACATCTCTATAGGGAATATATGCACTTAACACCCCTAGCAATTTTGCCGGCATATAATTTACTCCTATTGTCGTAAATATATTTTCAGGTTTACTTATTATAGGTCCACCAGAATTACCAGGAAATGCCTGCGCATCAACTAAAAAGTATTTTGCTTTTTCTGGTTGCACAAATGCATCTGTTAATCTGGATATGCATCCCATTCTGCATATAGGTGTCTTGAAGTCACTCACTAAATTCATCGGAAAACCAAGTGCATATACCAACCAGCCCTCATCTATTCCCTGCATTTTCATTGTATATACATCTAACGATTCTGTCTCAATGTTTATTGCACCCCAAATAGAGCTATCATTAATTAAACACTGTGGATTCAATTGTATTGCAATAATATCAACTTCGGCATCCGGATGTTCTGTATATGTTTTTCTTCCCAAGCCATCTATTAATTGAATTTCATAGTCTTTAACAAAAGTTCCTGATATACTATTAAATCTAACGTAAACCGTATTCTTGCCATTTAAAACATGCTTATTGGTAATCAAATAAATCGTTGATGTTTGTATATTATTAGGCTCTTGCATACTTACTAAAAAACCTGTTCCAATCCACAATTTTTCTATATATCCATTACATTGTTGTTCTACACCTATTGCTACAACAGCATTAACAAAATTATTAGGTATTATCGACATATTTATCTCTCCCTGCCAATATTCTTCATAAAATTTCTATTTTCAATAGAATTGCAAAATTACATTTGTCATCAATATAATTGACCTACTCATAATTTTATATTCTTTTCTCAAAAGCGTAATATTGAAAAATATTTTAAACATATCACACTTTATAACACTTTTAATCTAATCACACTCCACATATATCAAAGCATTACTCTTTCGCATACATATTAAAAAGCATCACTCTAACCTGTATCTGTTGCCCAGGATTCTGTGTCGATATCATGCAACATTTAAATTCATTCTTATCCAATATTTGCACTTGGCGCATCTCTGGTAGGGCTCTTAATGCTTCTTCCGCAGTTTGAAGTATTGCCAAAAAATCTTTTTTCCGAACAAAATAAATCAGCGCTGTTTTGCAATCTCTCCATGTCAAATAACTATCCAATTGTTTCAATGCATCCGCAATGGCTTTCTGCCCTGTCCACATCTTACATTCTGCTACAAAAGCTGCCCTGTTTTTTTCTTCAATACAAATATCTGTTTTCCCATTATTACGAAATGCTTCTCCTACCGCACCGCCCAAATACGTTCCATTTAAAGCCGCAAGAAGCGTATTCCGCAAATCTTCCTCTTTCATATCCTTATAAGACCTTGGTGTTCTCTCATAAGTGCTACCCATATGCTTAATTGTAGCTAATATATCCGCATAATTAGCATCACTAATACTATAAATATCTTCCTTTTTATACTCATGTGCAATAGGAACGATTTTCCTTTGTAATGGTACATGTGTTTCTGCATAAGCGGATTTCTTAACCGGAACTTCAAACATATTGGCTACCGAAAAAAACGATTCAACTTTTTTCTTTTTCTCCTCAAGAAAATGTAGAGCCTGTTTTTGCAAGGATGCATTATAAGACTCAACATCTTTATTGGCATAACTTATCCCATCACGAATATCTTTTATATCATGTTCTAATTTCTCCAATGCACTATCTTTCGCCCTTTCACCTTGCATTTCTTTCAAAGAATACTCATATCTTAATGAAACGAATCCTTGACTTATCGAAATGTTCGGATATGGTCCTAATGCAAACGTTGAAGCGCGATACTTAAATAAATCTTCCTCACCTGTAAACGGAAAATAGAATATCATAACAATTCCGTCTACTTCTGCATACTCTCTCCCATAAGAATCTCTATAAAATGGTTCAATCCACTTTTTTATTTTAGCCTGTTTAATGTGCCGCTTGCTAAATTCTTCATCCATTATTTCTACAGGCTCAATACGAAATTCCTCATACAAATTGCTAGCAAGAACTTCTAAATCATTCGCCATTATTTCTTCATTTTTGAATGCATCTATTTTTTTTACCATTTCCTGTTTATTTGCACCCAGTACAATAGCTAAATCCCAATCATTAAATGGTTGCATGCTTCATTCCACCCCCAAAGCCTTAAACACTGCATCCTCCGCACTCGCATACGGTATCAGCTGAAATGCACTCATCAAATCTGCCGGAACTGTCGCAAAATCTGCAAAAGAAGTAGAGGGAATCAATACTTTTTTCGCGCCACTATCCAAGCAAACCTGAAGCGCATTTGCCAGTTCATCCACTTTTATCATTGTTCCGCTGATACTGATTTCTCCCATAATGGCTGTTGAACTAAGTACCGGCTTATTCAGAGCAATCGAACACAATGCAATCAAAGTCGGAAGCGCCAGCTTCCCTGTCATTCCAATTCCCTGCAAATCCTGATAATTGATAACATAATCCTTCGCTGTCGTGCTGATAGAACCACTAATTCTATTGCCATTCGCTTTCAGATAGCTAAAAGCAGTATTTGACGCCTCTTTCGCATCCCGATCAGAACCTAGACCTGTCCTTTCAAACTTCCCTGAACCCGGTAACATTTGGCTTTCCAATCGAAATACTCCTATCATTCCGGATTTGCCACGGGATACTGTATATACTTGTCCCGGATTACACAATCCCTCAGGAATCAGATTTCCACCACCCTGTTCAGGTACAGAAACATAATGTTCTGACAAATCCTCTAAATCTATGTAGGAGAAATTCACATCGTAAAACTCCATGCCACCCAGCTTTTTCAGTTGTTCTTTTACCCTGCGCCGCATTTCCAAAGCAAGCTGCAATATTTCTTCTAACTCCTGCTTTGTATAAACGCCATCCGGATATATCAGCTTCACCAGACCGCCCACCATTTTCCGAACCGCTATGGTATCTCTTTGATTTAAATTCTTTCCAAGCCTGAAATACTGGTCAAGGGCGTCTCCATACTGTTCCTTGCGTAATTCTCTTATAAACTCAGCCAAGTAATCTGTTATAAAACCATACTCATCTGTAAAGTGTTCCGGTCTGAACTTAGGAATTTCCCACCCCGGCACATAGCAATGCATTCGGTCTAAAAATGCTGTATCAGTTCCCATTTCCGGCGGAAACGGATCAAATAAGCTGGAAGTCTTTAATAGCACATCTACACTTTGATTAATGTTTCCTACAAAGACCATAGATGCGGACGCTGCCTTTTCCTCCTTGCCACGCGCAAAGGAACCGGATGCCATATAATCTTTCATAATCTGTATGCCATCCTTATCCTTAAAATGGATACCCGCCACTTCATCAAATGCTACGCAGTCCCACAAACCAACAAGCCCTACCGTTTTACGCCCCATATTATAAAACAGATTTGCCACTGTAGTCTGACCGCCGGATACTAATATACTGTTCGGGGAAATCTCCTTGAACAAATGCGATTTACCTGTACTTCTAGGTCCAAGTTCACACAAATTAAAATTATTTTCCACCAAAGGAATCATGCGTATCAGAAGTAACCACTTTTCCCGACAAGTCAACGTATCAGGTTCCATACCGATTGACCGCAGCATAATATCCATCCATTCATCCTTTGAAAATTGTCTGCGCGCATCTTTCAACTCCTCAATATCCACATGAGGCATCTGTATCGGTGTGAGTTTAACGATTTTAATCGGTGAAACTGTTTCTTTTGATTTTTTCTTTCTGGACTGCACAGGATTTCCATCAATATCCACAATCCCGGAAAGCATATCTCCTTCCAATTTACTCTCTGATACATATTCAAGCTGAATAATGCACCAAATGCCTCCGCATAACAGGCGATCATATTTCTCCGGATACGAATCTTCTATCGGAATGCCACTCAATCCAAGATTTGAAAATTCAGCTTCATGCTGGTCTTTGCGTATGTTCAGGGAAACCGTGACTTTATCAATAATTGTATAGTTCCCTTTTGCCCTCAATGTAGACAAAATCTTCTGCGCCTCGTCGGGACGTACAAAATTATCTGCCAGAATTTTTTTGACATTTTTTACGCCTTTCTCAATTACTTCTTCATCATCCGAGCTGCAGTATTGCCCCAATAGAAATTCAAGGACATAAACGGGAACATTAGCACCCTCCTTGATTTTCTTTGTCAGGTCTTTTCGCACAATTTTACCATCAAAATATTGACGGAGCTTACCCTTTATTATTTCACGGGTATCTTCTATTCCTTCCCCAATCCGCTCCATATGGCATCCTCCTATCCGAAGAAATCAAAATCATCCACTGCCAGAGCAATGTCTATTTGAAATTCTTCCTGTGCTTTTATCTCTCCACCTTCTTCAGCAATCACAAGATAATAAATTTCTTTGTTATCATATTTCAGCGACTTTAGGTTAAAACTGCACCGGAATGTGCGTTCCTGTCCATTTTCACTGGTCTTATCCGCAATAATTTTCTGAACGTCACTGATCTGTTTTCCTTTACCATCCGTAAAATATATCTGATAAACAGCCGCCGTTCTGTTATCTCCCACTGCTTCCTTCTGATAAAAATTCAGTGAGAAAATCATATTGCTAATTTTATGTGTTGCAGAAAGCAGGCTTATTTCCACGGGCTTTGTATCGTATGCCTCCTTATTGCGCTGATATTCCTTGGATTGATTTCTCAAAAAATGATATTCTATCAGAGGAACACACAATTCCTGCAAACTAATACCTCCATGAACATAATTCAATCCGCCGCCATTCATTTTGATTCGGACATTTTCCTTGGGAGCATATGCCTCATAATCCGTATTTCCATCAAGAAATTTTACATATTGTAAATATTCCGGCTTTGAGTCTTTCATCATAATTGCATAACGTCTGCCATACTCTATGATACGATTTTTAAATCCCGCATTATCTGCCTTGTCATCCTCAGTCAAAGGACTATATGTATATAGGAATCCATGATCTGCCGTAATCATGATGTATATCCCGCCAAAGTCACTCGTAATAATCCGCACAATGTTTTTTAACTCTTCCATTGCATCATCACAGGCGGGGAAAACAAGTGTGTCTGAAGTGTGACTGGCTTCATCAATTGTATCATGATAGATGTATACCACGTTCTTCGACTTAACCCATGCACTCCGCTCCTGTCTTTTTGCAGTTACCAGATCTGTATATTTTAACGCAACACTGTCTTCCCTATCAGACTTTAATATCCTATCCCTGTCATGGCTCTCTGTACTCTTTCCATCTGCAAACACATCAACGATATTCCCCTGAAACTTTACAGACAGCTTTTCGTGTGGAAGCAATGCAGCCATTCCAAACTTTGTAATGGTAGGAAAAATGCTCTGCATACTGCTTAAATCCACCTGACTTTTTGTCTCTCTGCGCAATTGCTCTGCAAGGTCAACTGCGACTTCATACCGCAATGCATCCGAAATAATGACAAACACTCTATTATCCGCATTCTTTACCTTACTCTTATAGAAATCCGTCTGTTGTGGAACTTCCAGTATCTTTCCATATCTTTCCATTTCTTCCGCACATACTTTTGACCAGTTTTCTCCCAGTTGTCCTAAAAACCAGTTTTTATACAGCCCTTCTGCTTTTTCCATTATATGGCTGAAAAGGTCGTGAAGTTTCGCATGATACGTTTTCAGGCTCCTGCCATAACTTCTATGAAACAAGCGGTAATAAGTATCCATCTTGTAATATTCTGTGGTATATTCTTTCCAGACTTTCACTGCCTGAGCTGAATGGAAACCAGTAGTATGTTCCTTGAAAAAATCCTGCATATTCGCAACTTGCAAGATGCCCTCATAAAAGTCTTTCACTTCCTCATACCACACGCAAGTACGCCGTTTTTCCACTGTCTCCCTGATTATATTTACATCTATAATACTGTCTGCAATTTCTGTCATCAGCTTTATTAAAATCAACTCATGAATACAGGGAAAAGTTTCTGTATTGACAAGGTCTGCCACATCCAGTTTCATAAATTGCTCTGAGAGTTTTAATTCCTCCTCAATTCTTATTACAATCTCACGCAGTTGATCTGCATCTGTACTATGCAGCCACTCTGATACAAAATCATAGCAATATGCCTGATGCGCTTCCGATACAACATCTTTCCATTTTGACAGGTATTCCGGCTGCATGGTACGGGTTGCGCTGGTTAATAAAATATGTGCTGCCAAATGTCCCAAATTCGGAATATCCGCCACATAACCTGTACCTTTCTGTACCATATTCCAAAAGGCTTTATCTATTCCATAGTCCGCAAAGCCGCAGTACATACTATTTGTCCCGGTATCTAATCCGGCACAAAGCACTTTCTTTATAATGGCATACGGTGTCACATCTACAATGCCAGCCAGTACTCCCATAACAGCCATATCAAGCTGTCTTGGCACAGATGGAATATTCTTCTGCTTTGCAATCTTTTCCCTGCGGACAGCCGCCTTAAAAAACTTACGATACTCTTTCACTTGCTTCCTAAGTGCTGCTGTCTGCGGAAGTCCCATTTCATCCATCCAATTTGAAATCAAATCAGCCCGATACTCCTCGCTGTACAGCCTGATATCCAAAAGCCAGTCATCTTCCGGTTTCTCATAGGATAAAGGACAATAAACCACATAATTACCTGTGGGATCTTCCACTCCTAACAATTTCTTCACAGCAAAATAATTTGTCCCCGTAAGCGCAATCAACTTCGCATCACGCAAGACAATTTCATCCAACTTGTCTTCAAATTCCCGTTCCTCATCGCACCAGAATATAATTCTACGTTTATAAAATTCCGGTAAGGGCTGCGCAAAACGCTGGTTCAAATCCTGTATCACTTTTTCCGAATCCATTCTGTTATCCCTCACTTAATCTTTGCCAACACATCCTTGAAAATCTCATAATTATGTTTTACGCCGTCATCTAAATCAATCGCAATCATCTGATCTGCCAAATGATGTATCTTTTCTTCATATGTGTGTAGTTCGTCTGCCTGCTCCTGAATCTTTTTGAGCGATTTATTCAGTTTCACACGCTCACTTGTTCCGGCATTTGCAATTCTATGTTCCAAATCCGCAATCGCTGTACGATATCGGCTTTGCTGTTCATGCACATAATCCGTGCGGATACGGGCAATCGTATCCGGTTCGTAGCGGTGCATATAAATCAGGCATTTGAATCCGTTCTTCTTGCCGGAATCAAAAAGCCAGTATATCGGACGCTTTTGGTAAATTTTACAGTGATCTTTGTAAAAATCATTGAGAAAGTAATTGCGGATCACTTCTCTTGGCTGTCCTTTTCCACCTAATGCGTCTGCGATAAATTTCAAATTTTCTTCCAAGGACTTCTCTCCATAAACAATACGAATAAAATCCATAAATTGTCCTACAATATCATCGGCAAAGTATTCGTCATCGGTAATTGGAATAATATTACTCTCTGTAACTCCCCAAAACATTTCTGCATCTTCCATGTGTTCAATATCTTTTAAATAGACTTTCTCATAAGTATCAATTGGCGCACCATACTTATATAAAGCTGTTCCATGCGCCGCAATATTAGGATTGATATTAATTACTTCTATAGGAAAGTCACCATAAACTTCATTAAAATTCCCTCCTGCATAGATTAACCCCTGCTTATAAATCGAATAACGCCCAAACATACAACCGACTGCATAAGAAATTAAACTCTTAATATCACGTTGTAGGTCAGCCTTTCGAATAGTTACGTCTTTATCGTCTACCTCTGGACTAAACTCATTCTGCAACCCATATATATCAATAAAAATACGGTTTAGTTCCTCCTCGTTTGCCTTTAACTGATTGAAACGAGTGTCACATTCCGTTTTCCAATCCTTGTATTTGTCCATAATCAATCCATCCTCTATTATACCTTGAGTTAATGGATGTCCTACAAAATCCCATGATGTTTCAAAAGAATCCCAGTCCACTTTGGAAAAATTAACATTTTGTTCCGCCAAGTCAGAAACTTTTTTTTTCTGACTTTCAATGTTGGGTACTATTATCTTTCCCACATCACCTACTTGGCAATGAATCGTAGAATTAAATACTTTGAGCAGTTCTGCAAATATTGACGTATTTACGTAACCCAAAAGCCATAGTTGGTCTTTCTCCTTTGGGAAAAAACAATGTCCAGAAATATCATAAAACGTATCATCCGGCGCGATACGAAAACTATTTTTACTTATTGTCAAATCCGTCCATGTACACTTTTTCTTTTTCAAAAACTCCAAATCCAATACTCTTGCATTTTTTTGTGATAAAATATAATCTGGTGTTTTGTTGTAAAATAAAAGATATTCTAAATTACCATACCATTTTCTATATGCTCCTCCCTTTAGGTATTTGATCCATTTTAGTCCAAAACTAGAACCACGAAACTCATCAAATCTAATTTCATGCCAAAATCGTAAATATTTGTCATTATTTGAAGTTTGCATACCAACTTTTGGCTCGGCAATTTCTGCCATAGTCTTATAACTGCCATACATTTCATATATTTGACGTTGAAGCCAATATGCTATTGGCATTCCAGGAATTTTTTCAAAGTTATCTTGTTGAACAAGGTGTAAACCTCTACCATCCAAAAATGCTCTTCTGCGTTCTTCAATACTATGCACTTCACCTTGGCTATCAAACAATCGATAATAACGACCTATATATTTTTTTATACGTTGTTTTGAAATTACAAATGATGTAGTACCAAAATCTGAGCCAAAAATACCTCGTCCTGGATGTACCATATTAATAATCATGTTATTCCGTAGAATATTATTCCGCATTTTTTCATAGCTTGATAAAAACATCCATACAGGGATATTTATCATAGACATATATCCAAACTTTGAACACATATCCAGAATATGTTCCATCATAATAGTGCTCATATCGGATTTGGTATTTGGAAATTTTCTCTTTACAAAAGTAGACAATATATTTGACATCCCTGAACCACCCATATACGGTGGGTTCGTTACCACCACATCATACTTCTGCGCCAAACTCTGTGCCACCTGTACTAATGGCAGTAATTCTAGCGCCCCTTCCTTATGTATGGAAATATCCTCTTTAATTTCCTCAAATCTCGCATAAATCACATTCCAATTCTGCTCTGTAACAGTAATAATAGAACCATACTCTTTCGCATCATGCATTTCTTCCATAATGGTTCCCATAACCTCTTTTAATTCAGCATTCCCATTACAAAAATATTCCAACACATGACTATCCACATCATTACTTTCCTGAATTGCATACACCCTTGGCTGTGGCACTTTAGGTTTTCCGTCTTCATCTTTTCTTTTCAAAAAACGCTTATCATACTGACACGCTTTCATCATAACAGCAAAATAAGAAAGCTGTGCCGCCCGCTCATCAATATCCAGACCATAGATATTATTCTTTACAATACTGGCAACTGCTTCCTGTGTGGTATAGCCATATGATTCATAGATCTGCATCAATACATCAAACATGTAAACAAGGATATGCCCACTTCCCTGACAGGGATCAATACAACGGATATCCTCCGGTGTAAGCTGCGCATACTCTGCGCGAATCTTGACAAGTTCAGCCTCTACCTCCGGCTCCTGCTCCGCCTCCTCCAAATAATATATCCAATCCGCTTTTAGTTCCTCATTCGGATGTCCCTCCAGCCACAAGCGCCCCAAAGAGTTCTCCACCATATAGCGCACGATCCAATCCGGTGTAAAAAGCTGGGTAGCCGCCGGGATATTTTCTTTTGTTATTTTCACATTCTTTTTCAACGCAGCAAATACTTCGTCCTTTTTTTCGCTGTTATAATATTGGTACATCCACCCTATGATCTGTACCGCATCTTTCCAGTCTTCCTCCGGAATAAGCGCTATCATCCGCTCAATAACACTTCCTTCAAGCAGCAGTTTATCCGGCAATAAAAGTTCCGTATAATCTTCTATTTTCTGAAACATTCCGGGCAGTACAGCGTTCAAAGCATTACACTGTACCACCAGCAAATATTTGTATAATTCCTCGGTCTGATTGGCATCTTTATAGGCATAGACTTTCTCCATATCCAGTCCATCTATCTCTAAGTCAATTGCCTCGTTCAAAATTTGGGGCTGAAAACGGTTATCACAATCGGTAAATATTTTCACACGGTCAGGTAAATATCCGTTTACTTCCATAAATCGCAATGCCAAGAAACGGTTAAACCACGTATAGGCAACCTCCTCTATCACTTCCTCATAACCTTTTTTCCGAATCTGCGCAATCAAAGCCTTCCTTTGTTTCTTTTCAATGTCCGATAAAATTCTCCCATTTATGCTCTCTGCGGATACATCACCATAATCTTCTGCCGTAACGCCATAAAAGGTTGCCCTCTGACCAACGCGGACAATCAGTTCTCTTCTCGCCCATACTGCATATTTCTTTAACACATTTTTATCCATCGCATTCGTCTCCATTACTCCACTACGCTAAAGATCACATTCTCCATAACTGACTTTACCTGACCTTTTAAATCACCAACCACTTTAACTGCCTTTCCATGTTGATGAGCAGCGACTGCCTTATCATAGTCCTCTCTATCCAATTTCACAGTGACAGATTTCACTCTTGCATTATCACCAACATAAATAACAATGGTGCCATACTCTCTGCTATCAATAACCGGTGCCGCTTTTAATTCTATAATTTTACCGACAATTTCTGTTCTTTCGATGGTGCCATACTCTCTGCTATCAATAATTGGTGCCACTTCTAATCTTTCAATTTTATCAACAGTTTCTATTCTTTCATTCGTATATTCTGTTATCTTAGAAATAATAGTCCTGATTGGCTCGTAATAGTCATTTGTTATCAATATTCTGTTATATTTACATTGATTACTTCTTACAGTCGGCGACCATTCCGCCATAAATTCGACGGTTGTATCTTCTGTATCCATACTTAGTCCACTCAGAGCTTCATAAAAATTAGAACTTATAGGACTATCATAATTCGCTAAAGATTCCAAATTGCCAGCATCAATCTCCTGTTTGATTGTAGCAATATTTGTCAATAACCGATTGATAACTTTTCTAGTGAGTGAATTTGCACATTGTTCCTCATCTGAAAGAACGTTGATTTTTTTATACCCTACTGTCCCCGTAAAATCGACAAACGGACATATAACCGATACAACATAGCTTCCAATTTCCGTTTGTCCAAATCTGCACTGTGAAAGAAAGTTCCGAACAGGTTCGTTAATTCTTCCATAATGCATTTTTTTCGGATTAATTACATCAAGCGCCGTAGCCGCTATCAATTTCTTTGCATTGACAAATAATTGAATGGCATCATCAAACATGATATTTCCTGACTCTACCTCTTTTTTATCCAACCTTATTTTTAAAATATCTGTATTTGGATTCAATAAATACAGCATAAGCTGCTCAACAGATTTTTTTTCAACATAAGCGATCTTACAGACTGCATCATACATCGCATTCTTATAATCCCTCAACTTTTTATCAAGTGGTATTGTAACCTGTTCAAACAAATCCTCTTTTTTGTATTGAAAAATTTTAATATCATTTCTTTTGATTGGGTATAGCTCCCAATTTGTTTCTGATAGATATTTTGTCACAGCCAGAGGATTTAATTTCAATGTCATATCCACAAAATTTACAGAATATATCATAAAATCCCCTCCTCAGCCGCTTTTTTGATCAGATTTTCAATGGTGTCCGCATTTAAAATGTTTTCCTTAGGAATTTTAACTGTAACATTATCTTTATTATCAGACACTTCTTGATTCTGTAATGATAGCCAAAACATTTTTCCTTTAATCATCAATTCATCTGGCGTCCATTTCGTCCACTCTTCCATCTCTTCCGGCAGGATCAGCAATGCCAACATACTGGGCATCGTAGCAGGCATACATAAATCGTTATAATTTTTCACCTTTAACTTATACGAGATTTCCTGTTTGCCTATTCTATATTGTGATTTGGAAGATGTTGCTTTCAGTTGTACACTAATCTGCGAATTGAATGACACATTTTTATCTATATTTAAAACCTTTTTTATAACGACATCAACACTATCCTCATCATGTTCTATTCGCTCAACTGCAATTCCTCTAACGGCAGCTATTGTTTTAAGATAGCATATGCTTAAATCCTCTTTTATTTTTTCAATATCCATACCCTGCCTCCGTTATAGAATCATTCCTATTTGTTCTATTTTAATTCAATCCCATCCGAACCTTTTAACAATGTCTTTAACTGTTCTCTGAGCTTATCCACATAGATATCAATCTCGTCCTCGCTTTCAAGCCTTGCTGCCTTCAGTAAGGACTGGCGAAAAATAGGCTTATATGTTTTCTTCGATGTTGGATTTGTGTTCATAGGCTTTGGCGGTTCTTTAGGTTTTGGCGGCTCCAATGCGCCCTCTATCTTAGACACAGCATCATCCCGATAATTCCACATTGGTATCGGATACCCCTCCATCAATGCAAGGCTCATCGTTTCTGCAATCTTCTCTTTCTGCTGTGTATAATAGATATCCGACCTTTCAATGATCGTCTTTACTTTTGCATCTCCGTTGCCTGCCTGATGAATCTCTCCCATACACTGCTGAACAATATCCAAAAGTTCTTTTCGTTTCTCAATTAACATTTTGTCATGAGAAGTTTTTACTTTTGCAATTAAATCATTCAACTGCGGAATTCTGCCATACTGATATTTCCCGCTTGTTGGCAGCATCGTAATAAGACGTATTGTACTTAAAGCAGTATTCGCTTCCTCATCCTTACGAATATAATCCAAATCATTTCGCAGCTCTGTTTCAAATTTCACTGCTGCATCAAATATACTAACCTGTGTTTTAAAGAAAGCCTCCACACTTTGCATTGCCTCCTGTGTATCATAAAGGCTGTCTTCCTTTTGAAGCACACGTTCAATGAACGCCAAATTATCCTTCTGTTGTGACAATACATCCTTCACGATGGCAAGTGCAGTATTAACCACTGGTTTATCCGGATAGTTATGCCCTTCATATCTTCTGAGCAATTCCTCATAGTGAGTACGCAACCCCTCAAATTTTTCAATCATAAAGGCAATCAATCCATCCTCGTCTGACGGAACATCCATTTGACTAAAATAATCCCGTAATAAATCTTTTACTGCCTTCATTCTGGCTGCTGATACTACCTGTCGTTTGGATATTTGCGTTTTTCCAATCTCACTCTTTTTGCGAAGCATATCGGGTAGTTTTGGATTGTTGGGCTGTACTGTAGAACCTGCATACTTAATTGTCACTTTCTGCTCCACAATCAGCATTGCACATACTGCCGCAATATCAATCTCTTTCCACCCATAAGGAATAGACTGATAGCGACTCTGCACATCAGCCATAGAGGTGGGAAGATGTTTTCTTTCCTGCATTTCTAAATATTCTTCTACTTTAGCTGCCGCGTCACGGTTCGGTTCAGTACCAGGAAGCATATTTACTGCACCTGTAAGAATCGCAATAATATCTGCATCCGACTCTGCATTTTTTGAAATCAAACCCAATTCGCTATATACATGTGTCACCAGATATTCCAATGCCTGATCCAGTTTGCTCTTGGCATTCCCGCTGTTTATCTCAATATGTTCCCCATCTACATAAAAAGCTGCACCCTCAATTGCCTTTTCTAATTGTTCCTTTGCACTTGATTCGTATCTTTCCGCCTCATTTTGATGATTTTTGATAATATTCTTCACAGATTCCGGCAACTGTGCTATATTTCTTTGTTTCTTATATTTCCACACCTTCTCGGCGCTTTCCAGATATTCATAATATGGCGTTTCCGCAAGTACCACAATTGCCTGCTTTGCTGATTCTGCCAGCATACGAAGTTCCGTCTTCTCCGCCCACTCTGTCGCCACAGTCATAATCCTAAGACGCATACCGCCTGTCAAAGCGCCTACCGCAGTATAATCTACCATCTGGTCAAAGGCAAAATCATATTTTTCATAACGATACTTCTTCGTATAATATATTTCACCAAATATGATATGCGCAATTTTACCAACAATTGTTGAAGTATCAACCATCGTATTCGTGATTTCTTTCTGAATGTCCTGTTCTTCGTCGGTAAGGAAATTATAAGTATCACCACTTCTTCCAATATAGTTCTGGCTCAACAGACGATCTAACGATCCGCTTACCTGAGCGCGCATAATGATTTTATCTACCCGGATATCATCTGCCATTAAAATGACAATATTATCCAGATTTGCCTTTATATCATCTATGTAACGGATTAAATACAGGAGTTTTAACACCGACACATCCTGCTGCTCAATTCCATCTTTATTGTCAGCCGCCTTTTGACAACGCTCAATGACACGGCGAATAGAACTGTCAAGAAACGTATGTACTGTATCATAAAACAGATAAAATGGAGCTAACGCATACTCACTCTTATCTTCTATCTTCTGTGCCGCCTCCTGAAATCCTGACAGCATAGACCGCTCTCCACCAGAAAGATGCTTGCCCGAATTACCATGCTTGCGGATTTCAGAGAAAACTTTCTGCATAATAATAAACTGATATGGTACAAACGGAAAATTCTTCGCAAACTCTACAGAACTCCCATACCCTTTCATATCCAAAACAGAATCTGTAAAAGTAAAGAGATTCCGAAGCACTGAATCATTCTCGTTATATACTTTTTCCAGAGAAATAAACGCATCTTCTTTCTTACGCAGGATACGTTTTTGAATCACTTCATCCGCAGAAGACGATGTCAGAGATAATCTGGTGCTGAATCTGGCCTGAATACGTGAAAATTGATCCTGTCTTGTCTTGATAATCTCATCAATGGCTTCTTGTCCGGTGCATACCACCCATACCCTGCCGCCACATTCACTTCCGATTTTTTCCACAAAAGATTGCAGATTCATCAATAAATCAATACTGTCTCCCACATACTGCCCCACCTCGTCTACCATAAATAAAAGGCGAAAATCCTTTGGCTGTGTATCAATATATTCTTTTATTTCCAAGACAAGCTGTGCTATGCTGGTTTCCACCGTCTCTGTCCCATCAAACCAGTTATGTGCCGCTGTCTCGCTCATTCCCAATACTTCCATCAAAGTATCAACAACATCGTCCTCAAAAAACGCAAATGCATCGCGTGATTCTAGCCATGATGCACCATTTTTCTCCTCAAATACTCTGCGAAATTCTGCTGTTTTACCTTGTCTTTCAACAAACTGTTCCAGCTTCGCTACCTTCAGATTTTCGCCATAAAATCCAAGGTAGTTATAGAACATTTTGGCAAACACGCGAAGAACTGCCGTTTTATCCTTATTGATAGAACCCTCAATATCTATATTAAACAATATTGTCTGATTTTTACCGCCAATCGCCCTTGCTATAGACATAAAGGTTGCTTCATCATCAAATTTCTCGCGGAAATAGTCCTCTACAGTTCTTCCATCTATCTCTTTATTCTCTAATAAATACGAAAGCATTTTCAAAAAATGGGATTTACCACTTCCAAAAAAGCCCGATATCCACACCCCCACATCCGCTGTCGGTTCTTCTAAAGAACTGCCATAATGATTAAAAAAGTCAATCAAATGTTTGCGAATGTCTTTGGTTATGACATATTCCTTTACTTCCTGTTTCAAAACCTCGTCTGTGTTTTGGTCTACTTTAACCACTCCATTGATTTTACGATTGATATCATCATAGAACATATTTTGAATTATCATTGGCAGCTCTCCTTCTAAACAATGTTAAACGCTCTGTAATACGGATTCGGTTCTAACTGATCAAACAGCCTCACAAATCTTCCATCATATTTCCCTGGATAAAATACCAGTATCGGTATATCCGAAAACTCTGGCTGTAATGCTTCCAATAATGAATGGATTCTCATAAATGGAAATACTTCTCCTATTCCAGTGAGCATCAGCACATCTCCCGCGTTATGTGGTCCGTATTGTATCTGTTCCACAAAAGCCTTGTTATTTGCAAAACGCTGTATCTGCTGCAACAGGTAATCCTTTCCCTTTTTTTCTTCCATAGCAGGCGCACCGCTTGTAATGCGCTTTTCATCACATATTTTGAGAAATAACTGATACAAATTGCATTGTATCAAATGACATTCTAATGATTGATCAACCATTAACTGCTCTATAAAGTGACGAACGGTCATCTCTTCTTTGGGATCATAACAAAAAATACGGATATTCACCTCATTGCTTAATCCCTTTCCCTCAAGAAACTCTTCCTGTTGAATTTCCTGTTTCAGATTGTCCAGTCTTTCATTTAATTCACTCACTTATATAACCCTGTTCCTTTCACAGCAGGTTGAAAATTTCAATTTTCAACCTTATTCTCCCTACATAAAACAATTAAATGCCGGAAGCGCTCTTTCATCATTGTTATTTCGTATTCCATTTTCCAGCACGGAACTAAGCAATACCGGGTTAAGATGTTCTGATTTAATATGATCTAAATAGCCATTTTCAACTAGAATTTTAATAAGTACCTGTCGAATTTTCTTAATTGTACTATCACTCCATGCAGATACAAAATCATCCTGCTCCTGTATCTGCATGAAAAATATATTTATATCCTTTTTTCCAAAGGAAAACTCCTGCAAACGATACTTCTCCCCGATAACCGTCAGCATAAAATCCCATACCAAGCGATACCTCTTCATCATCGCATATAAGCAAATTTGCTTTGCTGTTTCCATTGGCTGTGTTGTTATCGCTGTAATCAAATTTCTATCATTTAACGCATATAATCTTGCAATGCAGGCTTTCGAGATAGATGCGAGTGATTTTTCCGTAGGATACTGAAACAGATTATCATCCACAATTCGTTTAATCACTTCACCATCATCCAGTCCTTCTGCCATTAACTTTGCAGTTGTCCGCATTTCATAAAATAAAAATTGTTCTCTGGTTAATTGTCCAGAGCCTTTGTAGGGACTTGTGTTTTGTGTTTCTGACATCTGATACCTCCATGCCATATTTCCTTTTCATTCCAAATATGTTTATTTTGACTCTGTGTCATCCACTGTTTCCACAAAGTCTACAATATCTCCAACATTGCAATGAAACACTTTACATATTTTCATAAGCACCTCGGTACTTACAATTTCGCCTTTTGACATCTTCGTTACAGTCGCCCAGCTTATGCCAGCCGACTTCTGCAAGTCTTTCTTCATCATGTCATTATCAATTAGTAACTTCCATAATTTTTTATAGCTTACAACCATCCTTTGTCTCCTTGTTCTTCACATGAATCAAAGTATAAATCACCAAGAATAATTATAGCACAATGGTTGTTATCTCACAAGGAAATATCTTTACTATCGCAGGAATTAACTTTTAATTCTACATAAATATTCTAGCAAGAAACCATTTCGCTATTTATATTTGCAATATTATAAATGTGGGGCAGATTTCTCTGTCCCACATTTTTATAAACAATATACAATTTCTTCCCTCACAATCTCCTCTGCCCTTTCCCGAATATTGTTCATTCGCTTTACCCAAAGCATCTGATTCTGCGCCTTTAACTGTTCCGTCACTCCCTCCCGCTCTGCCATCTGCTCCACAAGTAAATCAAATCTTTCCTCTGACTGTTCCTGTATCATCAACAGATGATTCTTTAATTCTCCAGATAACAGTAATCCCGAATAAATACCTCTCCTGTGGTTTTCCAAATAGGATTTTCTCATCAATCCAAATTTCCTTAACTCTCCCTCCGGCTCCGGATCAGGAATTAAGTTCGGTATCAAATAATCTCCACATTTTTCATATGTTATGTTCATAGCAATTTCCTCACTTTCTTATAGACTCATTTCTTGTTTCCGATCAGGCTTTTTTCTTTCCTGATTTTCTTTCTCAATCCCTAAATACTGTCTTATGTTCTTCAACTGTTTATCCGCTTCCGTCGCCTCCTTTTCTGCTGTCTGATATGTTTTCTTCAGTTTTGCCTTTTGCACTGTCATTGCATCATATTCCGCCTGCATCTTTTCCACATCTAGTGAAGCAGTCTTTATCCCATACCGTTTCAGCATATTTTCAGCGCCGCCAAACAGAATAATCTGTGTTTCATGGCTTCGAAAATAAGCATCCCGATCCGTCGCTTTCTCATATCCTCTCTGGTATTTCCTGTTTGCCATATACTGTTTTGCGTATTTTAGGATTTCCGCTTTTGCTTTCATCTCATGCTCCAAATCCACAACCGCACTCCGTGCCGTTTTGGCTGTGGCATTTTTCTCTGCAATTTTCCGTTCCAGTTCCTCTACAGAACCGCCCTCTGCATAACTCGCCGCAGCAATCTTTAAATTCTGTATATCCGCCCAATGCTTTAGCGCGCCATTCTCTTGAAATTTCTCTTTATCTGTGTTAATCAGAGTCCGCTTTGCATCCGGTCGCTTTGGAAAGGGAAATTTCCTTTTTACAGGAAAATTTTCCTGTGCCTTTACACGTTTTTCAATTCTCTCTCTGATTAATTCTTTCGTATATCCCACACCAAAATTCTTTTCACTGACACGTGTAAATCTGCTCTGTCCCGATGCGGAAAATGACAGATATTTCAGCACATTGTCTCCAAAGCTTTCCCCTTTTACCTTATATCCTTTTGTCTGCATCCGGCTGATAAAATCTTCATAGCTATGCGCTTCATGAATGGCATCATCCATATCAGATTTCATCCGCGCTTTCCATGAAGTTCCCACCTTTGCCATCTGCCACTCATAATGTGTCTTTCCTTTTTGTCCTGATGGAATAATGACCGACAATCCATGTTCCCTGCACAGTTCGTCTGACAAATTCCGTATCTGCCTGTATGTGCGCTTACAGTCATTGTATTTTTTATGTTCCACATTATCAACCGCACAGAAAATGATATGATTATGACAGTGTTCCTTGTCGATATGCGTTGCAATGACATAACTGTATTTATTTTCTAACAGCTTGTCCGCAAGCTCTATTCCCACCTGATGAGCCGTATCAAAATCCACTTCTCCCGGCGCAAATGACTGAATCAGGTGGAATGCCTGCTTATTCCCAACGCCAGAAGATTTTGACAACGCATCCATAAAATCATAATGCGCTGTCTCTATTCCGCAGGCAAATGAATCTATCAAAATCTGTCCGTCAGTTTTCTCCGGATTGCAGATATATTTTAATGCTTTCTGTACGGTTGCTTTGACAGCATGGATTCGTGTGTACACCATACCTGTTTCATCAGCTCCTTAACTTCTTCAATATCATCCTGATAAGTGTTACCCGTAGAACTTATCCTTGTCGCTATCTGATTCAGGCTTTTGCTGATTCTGCTTAGATTGACATTGTAGTCATGCAGTTCCGAGTAATCTACAAAATAAGTATATCCGTACAAGATCAAATGCCGAAGATAATCATTTCTATTCTTGTATTCTGCATTTTTACATTTGGCATCTAAAATATACTTCTCATCATCACTCAGGCGTAAAATAAGCTGATTTTTTCGATTTCGTTTTTCCATTCTCAACCTCCATTGTTTCATAGATTGTCTAAAATATTGATGTTACTGTTTTCTTGCTCTACACTCTGTTCTATATGCATTTCAAAGGGGTTAGGGGATTTTCCCCTACAAGCGGATTGGATATCCATTTTGCAAACGTGTAAACGGTGCAAAATCGTCATTTGGATATCCGAATCCAGTGCTTGATATTCTACCAAAAACCTTAAACAAAGAGAGTAACAAGTCCAGAAACATATTTCCCGATTTATTTGTACAGTTCCTAAAATCAGCCATTTCCCCAACTTATTGCCCCGTCTGCTAAAACTGCTCTTATTTCTGCTATTTTTTCCTCAAAACAAATCCTCCAGTACATCTAACACATCTTCACTGATTTTTGGCAGATGATTGTCCTCTTTTTCTGCCAATTTCTCCATTTCTACCATAGGCAATGCAGTTTGCCCTCGTAGCAGATTCTCCATCTCGCTTCTGAAACGCTCCCAATAGTTTTCAGATATCTCCGCTTTATTCTCTGCATTCGCATTTTCAAAGTAGCGGACAAGCGACTTGATTATGACTTTTGAATAAGTCTTCTCCACCGACTTGTCCATTGTCTGCATATAATCCCATGCTTTCCTATGTTCCTCTTTATCGAGATTGAAGCGGATATTGATATTTTTTATCATGATGCCTTTCCTCTGCTCTGTGTCCGTTTCAAGGTCTGTAATGCCAATACCTCATACCCCTTTGCCGTTGCACAGATATCCTGAATAATCACTACTCTGTCCGCATCATATTCTGCAAAATTCTTTATCAAACAGCCACCGCCGCCTATTACATACAGCTTCATCAGATCGGGATTATAGCCATACTCCCGAAGCTTACTGAATACCCGCATTACATAATCCTTTGCCACTTCTGAAACCGCCTGTATGTACCGTTCAGGAATATCAGCAGTTCCTTTGAGGAATACTTCCTCAATAATATGATCCGGAACCTCGCACTGGCAGTTTCGCATAACCTCGTTTCTTGCCTTTTTCATACACTGGTACACGCCAAACTGCTCTGTAAAGATTTTGCCCGCTAAAGGCTTTCCATTCTGCATAAATGCCACATTCATCGTTCCATTGCCGATATCCGCCAGCACGGTATTCCCTCTGATATCTCCATCATAATTGATAAATGCGGCATATCCCTGTGGATGAATGGAAGCATCCGCAATAACCACATGATAGGATTCTCCGTTATATTTGAAGCGTACATCCTTCTCACACAGCAGATATTCCCGAAAACTTTCTTTCTGCTCCTTTACCCAGAATAATGGCACTCCTGCGGCTAAATGGATAACTGCCTCATTCTTTCCTCTGAATTTGAGTTCTTCCGCAACAGCCGCAAACGTTAATATCCAATAATCCCCGTCATGGATTTTCTGTACATGAAACTCCTTATGACCGCCGCCAATTCCGTATTCTTTTCCTTTGTATTCTAACGCTGTCGCTCCCAGCTGCACCTCTTTTTCAACGCTGGCGGCAAAAATTCTGTGTGCCGTTTTCATGTTGCCATATCCATGATCCACGCCTAAAATCAATTTCCCGTTATAATATAATTCCTGCATAATACATTCCTCCAGTCTTTATGATATTTCCGGTCGAAATACGGTATTGCTGACTATACTTCGTTTCTGCCATTCCCGTATTCATAATAATTTACTTCTGCACTGTAATAATTACTGATTGTGTTTGGTGCATTATAAAGCGCTGTCAGTAGATACGCCTTAATATTCGCTATATGGGTTGTGGTCTTTTCCATGCTGTCCAAAACATAGCGAATATGTCCCGAATCCAGCTTTAGAAATTTTCCCTTGACTAATCCATACGGATACTCTGCACCGCCGATACGAATACTTTTTCTTTGGACTGCCACCACATCTACGATGATTTCTACCAGCTCGTCCAGCAATTCATACTGATATTTCATATCCGCTTTCAGAATCTCATAATCTATATTTTCTTTCACAATCTGCGTATAAATCTCTATCGCATCCATCTGATCCGTGTCTGCTTCTCCCTGATTGATGGATAGATAATCTTTATTAGTAATCTCTATGGTATTCTTTGTATTAGTCTCCCCTTTCAGGGAGAGACCTGCCGCCTTTGAAGTAGTACCCTCCCTCTTTTCAGGGATGCCCCTCCCTCCTTCTACGGATAAAGGTATCTCCTTTGGCGGGGAGAGGGTATTTTCCTCAATCTCTTCTGGAAATGTTACTTCATATAGCCTCTTGGGAACCAATTTGATAAACAGAACATTATTCAAAATCTGCCCTCTTACTTGGATTGTCCTGAAAATGCGTTTAATAATACCCATGTTTTCAAGAGCCTTTACTGCCTCTGTCGCCTGTTTCTTTGATAATCCAAAAGTTTCTGCCATTTGGTCATAGCTGCGCTGTAAGTAATCATCACGGAATTTCTTTTTCATGCCGATTAACTGTCCGCTTTCCTCATCCCGTTCTTCTTTTGGTCGATACCAATATACGATATCTGCTAAAATATGAATCGCATTATTATGTGGCGCACCATTCGGGTATCTGATTGTCTTAAACCACACCATAGGAATTACATTTCCTGTAAAATTCATGGTTCCAACTTCATCCACAATAGGATTTCCCGTTGAATACCGAAATGCCTTTTTATATCCCATCCTTTCCCTCTTTTCGCAATTTGATATTTACTTCAAAGAGAGCCTTTGTTATACTGAATTTGCAATCTGAGTATAGTAAGGCTCTTCTTTGCTTACTCCGAAATGCCCTTGTTACCAGCAGGGGCATTTTCTTTTATTTCTGCCATCTTGTCCAGCATATCCGCTACCTTTTCCTGCTCTGACGGATATAAATGCCCATAAGTATTCAATGTGATACGAATATCTTTATGTCCAAGACGTTCCTTAATAATCATAGGCTGAACACCAAGATGTATGAGATAGGCACAGCTTGAATGTCTTAGGTCATGGACACGGATATATTTGACTCCCGCTTTATCCACATGGCGTTTCATCACATGCTGTACTGCCTCCGGCACAACTGCAAAAATCCTTTCATCTGCGGGCAGCTTATACATAGACGCCATATATGTTTTCAGTTCTTCCGCCAGAAATTCAGGAATGATTACCGTCCGCACAGATTCCCTTGTTTTAGGTTCCGTAATCTCGTCTTTTCCCTTATGCCGGAAATATGTCTTAGTAATAGATATCCTCCTGTTTACCGTGTTAATGTCCGATGCAGTGAGCGCTAGGGCTTCACCAATCCTGCATCCGCTGTAAAACAGCAGATCAAACAAAACGTGATACTTACTCCCCAAATCAAAAGTTTCGATAAAACAATTAAATTCGTCTAACGTCCAGAATTGCAACTGCTTTTTATCTGCATCTGCCCTGCCCATGCGCTTTACTTTCGTGCAAGGATTATCTTTTAAGTTGTAAATCTTTGTGGCGTGGGTAAATAGTGCCGTCATCTGATTTTGAAGCATGCGCTGATAGGTTTCCTTAAATCCTTTGGATCGGATCTCATTCTGCCACTGAATAATATCCGCTGGTGTAATGCCATCCATAGCCTTATTACCCAACAGAGGAATAATGTGATGTTCAATCATATAACGCTTATTCCGAATCGTGCGCTGCTTCAATTCGCCTTCTTTATCCCTGAAATATACCTCTACAAAATCCACCAGCTTCATGTTCATATCCGTTTTTGATGCCAAAAGCGTATTGCGCTCCCATTCCAAGGCTTCTTTTTTACTCACAAATCCCCGTTTCTTCTTATGCTTTTTCTTACCCTGCCAGTCCTCCACCCATATCTGTGAAGTCCATGTGCCTTTTTCCGTATCTTTGGATACTGCCATTCTATAATCACTCCCTTCTTTATCCGATATTTCTTTTGCCGAAGTAAAATCTTTCACTCCAATATGTACGGGGTACTTTTGCCTGTACCGTCATATATCCGGCAGCCGCCAACTCTTCGTTAAGCTGACGGATAATGCGATACCCTTTCTGTTTTGACACGCCCAACTCCTGAGCGACATCATCAACAGTCATCATATAGTTTGTCTTTTCCATATCAATTCTCCTTTCGCATTATATTTTCTCTAATTACGCATTTCGTATTAGGATTAATCTAATATTATTACTTGTTGTTTATTTTGTCAATACTATTTTAAAATTATTTTTTGATATTTACGAATTGCATAATACATTGTGCGATGGTATAATACTGTTTATAAGACAGATTAGGAATTGGGGGCATTATCATGGAGGAATTGTTAGTATATGCTATTTTGCTTTATGAGGAATTAGTAACAGAAACCGACTACAATAAACGGCTTGATGAATTATTTCTCAACAACCCCGAAAACGATGATTTTCTTTATTTGGAATGGGAAACAGACATTAAAAAAGCTTTTATTTATATAAGGACACATATTGATTACAAAAAGCTTGACCTTGAACGGTTTGGCAGAATTTTAATGAGCAAATTAGAGACGATTTATGCAAACTGCTCGGATATTGAATATTTTGCAAATCGAATGTATAGCTTATGGGAAAGTCTTCCCGGAAATATTCAGGACATAGAACCATTTTGGACTCTATGCTATGCCGATGACCCTTTATCATGGGGAGACGAAAAACAAACCAGAAACATTTATGAACATATGCTAAGTTACTATAAGGATTAAGTGAATATAACAAAAGATTGAAAAACTGCGTAAAAGTGTTGAAAAGAAACATAATCACAAAAAGTGAATTCAAAAACCTCCAGTTTATTGTAAGAACACATTTATAAAAATTAAATAAAAAACATTTAACAGAAAGGAATGTAATTACATGGGTTATGGTCAAAATCTAAAAGATATTTTGGACAGCAAGGGCATGACAGTAAAAGAGCTTGCGTTAAAAGCAAAGATAGCACCGACAACACTTTATTCGATTATCCAGCGGGACACTGCTATCCGTTTTGACACCGCACTTAGAATTTCTAATATATTGGATATCCCCATTAGTTCTATCTGTAAAGATAATCCCTATGACGATATCGAAACCTTACCGGCACTTCCATCTGACAATGAAAAGTGGAATATTAACAGCCATAAGAACGCCTATATATCAGATCGTACCGCCCGCATATTGAAAAAATTTGATTACACAGAACTGCCTATGGTAGATGAATTGATTGCAGATTTATATGTACTGGACGATATAACCAGACGTGATCTGTTTGAATATGCAAAAATGCTGAAGAAAAATCATACCTCTCCAGAAAGAGCCGCTGATCTGAAAGATATAAGGTAGAAAAACAACGCAGGAATAAAATATCGTAGCCATTATGTAGCCACTTTAGTTCTCTAAAGTGGCTTTTCACATAAAAAGGCTTTCGGAGAAATCCCCGAAAGCCTTGATTTTACTGAATATATTACAATTACTCGATGATTGTAGCAACCCTACCTGAACCAACAGTTCTACCACCCTCACGGATAGCAAACGTAAGACCCTGCTCCATAGCGATCGGATGGATCAGCTCGATGGTCATCTCTACGTTGTCGCCAGGCATACACATCTCTGTGCCTTCCGGAAGGTTACAAACGCCTGTCACGTCTGTTGTTCTGAAGTAGAACTGCGGTCTGTAGTTATTGAAGAAAGGTGTATGACGTCCACCCTCGTCTTTTGTCAGAACATAAACCTGTGCCGTAAATTTTGTATGGCAGGTTACAGTACCCGGTTTTGCAAGAACCTGACCTCTTTCGATGTCTGTTCTCTGGATACCACGAAGAAGTACACCGATGTTATCACCAGCCTCTGCCTCATCAAGCAGTTTACGGAACATCTCGATACCCGTTACAACGGATTTCTGTGTCTCTTCCTTGATACCGATGATCTCTACTTCGTCGGACATGTGAAGCTGTCCACGCTCTACTCTACCTGTAGCAACAGTACCACGGCCTGTGATAGAGAATACATCCTCTACAGGCATCAGGAACGGCTTATCTGTATCACGCTGAGGATCCGGAATATAATCATCAACTGTGCTCATGAGTTCCATGATCTTGTCGCCCCACTCGCCGGTCGGCTCTTCAAGTGCTTTCAGAGCAGAACCCTTGATAATCGGGCAATCTGTAAATCCATACTCTTCAAGCTGCTCTGTTACTTCCATCTCAACCAGCTCGATCAGCTCAGGATCATCTACCATATCGCATTTGTTCAGGAATACTACAATATAAGGTACACCTACCTGACGAGAAAGAAGAATGTGCTCTTTTGTCTGAGCCATCACACCGTCAGTTGCAGCTACTACCAGGATTGCACCATCCATCTGAGCAGCACCAGTGATCATGTTCTTTACATAGTCAGCATGACCCGGGCAGTCAACGTGTGCATAATGTCTCTTGTCTGTCTCATACTCAACGTGTGCTGTGGAGATCGTGATACCACGCTCTCTTTCTTCCGGAGCTTTATCAATGTTCTCGAAATCTGTAGCTGTATTACCAGCAACTCTTTCAGACAAAACTTTTGTGATTGCGGCTGTTAAAGTTGTTTTACCATGGTCAACGTGTCCGATGGTACCAATGTTACAATGTGGCTTGTTTCTTTCAAATTTAGCTTTAGCCATTTTTGATATTCCTCCTTGATTTTGCTTTTCTTAAAAAAGACTAATAAGTTTCAGATTTCTACCCGACTACCTTTGATTATAGTAAAGATAGCCGGATATTTCAAGTATTATTTCGCTTTTGCTGCCAGTACTTTTTCCTGTACGTTCTTCGGTACCTGCTCATATTTTTCAAAGAACATCGAGTAGTTTCCTCGTCCCTGTGTCTTGGAACGCAGGTCCGTAGAATAACCGAACATCTCGGCAAGAGGAACAAACGCTCTCACCATCTTGCCGCCGCCGATGTCATCCATGCCTTCGATACGTCCCCGGCGGGAGTTGATGTCACCGATAACATCTCCCATATATTCTTCCGGCATCGTCACTTCCACTTTCATGATCGGCTCAAGCAGCACTGGAGCCGCTTTCTGCATTGCCTCTTTGAATGCCAGTGAACCGGCGATGTGGAATGCCATCTCGGAAGAGTCCACTTCATGATAGGAACCGTCATATACGTTCGCGTGTACGCCTACGACAGGGAAACCGCCCAGGATACCCGCTTTTGTCGCCTCTTCGATACCTTCGCCGACAGCCGGGATATATTCCTTTGGAATTGCGCCGCCGACAACAGTGGATTCAAACTTGAACAGTTCTTCTCCGTTGGCATCCATCGGCTCGAATTTGACTTTACAATGTCCATACTGTCCACGTCCACCGGACTGTTTCGCATACTTGCTGTCAACTTCGACTGCCTTTGTGATCGCCTCTTTATAAGCAACCTGAGGAGCACCTACGTTTGCCTCCACCTTGAATTCACGCAGAAGTCTGTCCACAATGATTTCAAGATGCAGCTCTCCCATACCGGCGATGATCGTCTGACCTGTCTCCGCATTCGTATGTGCGCGGAATGTGGGATCTTCTTCTGCCAATTTTGCAAGCGCTTCGCCCATCTTACCCTGACCTGCCTTTGTCTTCGGCTCGATCGCAAGCTCGATAACAGGTTCCGGGAATTCCATCGACTCCAGGATTACCGGATGCTGATCGTCACAGATTGTATCGCCTGTCGTCGTAAACTTAAAACCTACGGCTGCCGCAATATCACCGGCGTACACTCTGTCAAGCTCCGCCCTCTTGTTTGCGTGCATCTGCAGGATACGTCCCACACGTTCTTTTTTATCTTTTGTCGCATTCAGTACGTAGGAACCGGAGTTCATCGTACCGGAATACACACGGAAAAATGCAAGTTTTCCTACGAACGGGTCTGCCATGATCTTGAATGCAAGCGCGGAGAACGGTTCATCATCAGAGGAATGTCTCTCCACTTCATTGCCATCCAGATCGGTTCCCTTAATAGCAGCAATATCTGTCGGTGCCGGCATAAACTCCAGGATCGCATCCAGAAGTTTCTGTACGCCTTTGTTTCTGTAGGCAGAACCACAGCATACCGGAATCGCGGTACACTCGCAGGTTCCTTTCCTCAGAACCGCCTTCAAATCCTCTACCGAAGGCTCTTCCCCTTCCAGATAAGCCATCATCAGGTCATCGTCTAACTCACAGATTTTTTCCACAAGCTCTGAACGATACAGCTCTGCCTCGTCCTTCATATCATCCGGAATATCTGTGATTGAAATGTCGTCGCCCTTATCGTCATTATAGATGTAGGCTTTCATTTCAAACAGATCGATGATTCCCTTGAAATCGTCTTCCTTACCGATCGGAAGCTGAAGTATAACTGCATTTTTTCCCAATCTGGTTTTGATCTGGTCGACTGCGCCATAAAAATTAGCGCCTAAAATGTCCATCTTGTTGATGAACGCCATTCTCGGTACGTTGTAGGTGTCAGCCTGACGCCATACATTCTCAGACTGAGGCTCTACACCGCCTTTGGCACAAAATACACCGACTGCGCCATCCAATACGCGGAGTGAACGCTCGACTTCTACCGTAAAGTCAACGTGGCCTGGCGTATCAATGATATTGATACGATGTTCCGGAGCTCCCGGCTTCGGTTTACAATTTTCTTCCAGAGTCCAGTGGCATGTGGTAGCGGCTGATGTGATCGTGATTCCTCTTTCCTGCTCCTGTTCCATCCAGTCCATCGTGGCAGTACCTTCATGGGTATCACCAATCTTGTAATTTACACCCGTATAGTACAGGATACGCTCTGTAAGAGTTGTCTTACCCGCATCGATATGAGCCATAATACCAATGTTTCTGGTTCTCTCTAATGGATATTCTCTTCCAGCCAAGGGTTCTTCCTCCTTTAGAATCTGTAATGTGCAAACGCCTTGTTGGCCTCTGCCATTTTATGCATATCTTCTTTCCTTTTGACTGCAGCTCCCGTATTGTTTGCTGCGTCCAGGATTTCATTTGCCAGCCTGTCTACCATTGTCTTTTCGCCTCTTTTACGGGAAAACATAGTAAGCCAGCGAAGTCCCAAAGCCTGGCGTCTGTCTGCTCTCACTTCGATCGGCACCTGATAAGTAGCGCCGCCGATACGTCTCGCCTTTACTTCAAGAACTGGCATGATATTATTCATTGCTTCTTCAAATACATCGATTGCCGGCTTTCCGGCCTTTTCCTCAACTTTTGCAAATGCACCATATACAATACGCTGCGCAACGCCGCGCTTACCATCCAACATAATGTTGTTGATGAGCTTTGTCACCACTTTGTTATTGTATAAAGGATCTGCCAATACGTCTCTTTTCTGAATATGTCCTTTACGTGGCACGGTTCTTCCCTCCTTAATCATCAAAGACTTAATTCATCGGTACTCACATTTTCTAATTTGTGTTCGTGCGGTATCTTGATCAGAATTCCAACACTTCTAAAATTAGCCTGTTTGTGGTATCATTTTGCTCGTTCCGCTTATTTCGAAGCCTTCGGTCTCTTAGCGCCGTATTTGGAACGCGCCTGCTTCCTGTTAGCAACTCCGGCTGTATCAAGAGTACCTCTGATCACATGATATCTCGTACCAGGTAAATCCTTGACTCTTCCGCCCCTTACAAGAACAACACTGTGCTCCTGAAGATTGTGGCCCTCGCCCGGAATATAGCTTGTAACCTCGATTCCGTTGGAGAGACGAACTCTGGCAATCTTTCTCAGTGCGGAGTTCGGCTTCTTAGGAGTAGCAGTCTTGACAGCGGTACATACACCTCTCTTCTGCGGAGACGATGTGTCAATCGCTTTCTTGCGAAGAGAATTATATCCTCTCTGCAATGCCGGTGCTGTAGACTTCTTTACAGATGTCTCACGACCTTTTCTTACTAACTGGTTAAATGTTGGCATTCTGTTTCACCTCTTTCATAAATATAATATATTGTTTCCATGTTGCCACAGTGCGAAAAATCATCAATAGAAAACGCATCTGCGTGCACACTAAATTAGTATAATCGCCCGCAAATGCGTTGTCAATCATTTTTTTAAATTGTCTGCTCAGCAACTTGCCGTATCAGTTTTTACACCTCTTCAATCACACCTGCCATGTCTGCTTCCGCAGTCTCATCTTGTTCATCCAGGTCATCGTCAAACGCTTCGGTCTCTGATTCCTCATCATCGAAATCATCCTCTTCCAGATCGATGTCATCATCCAGATCAAGATCTTCCTCCATTTCCGGTTCATCGGTAAATCCGTCCCGGACATCCAGATCATCTTCTTCCAGATCATCTTCAAAATAGATCGTATCATCCGGCTCTGTATCCGTACTGAGTTTTACGTTGCGGTATCGCTTCATGCCCGTACCGGCCGGAATCAGCTTACCGATGATGATGTTTTCCTTCAGACCGATCAGGTTATCGACCTTACCCTTGATCGCTGCTTCTGTCAATACTTTCGTCGTCTCCTGGAAAGAAGCCGCTGACAGGAAAGAATTCGTGGCAAGCGCTGCTTTCGTAATTCCAAGCATCACCTGCTTACCGACTGCCGGTTCCTTTCCTTCGGCAAACAGTTTCTCATTGATCTCCTCATAGTCAAGCACATCTACCAGCGTACCCGGCAGGAACTCCGTATCGCCGCTGTCCTCAATCCGCGTCTTTTTCAACATCTGACGCACGATAACTTCGATATGCTTGTCGCTGATGTCAACACCTTGCAGACGATATACACGCTGTACCTCGCGAAGCATATAATCCTGTACGGCACGAATGCCTTTGATCTTAAGCAGATCATGCGGATTGACACTGCCTTCCGTCAGCTCGTCGCCGGCTTCCAGAACAGCGCCGTCCATAATCTTGATACGGGAACCATACGGAATCAGATAGGTCTTACTCTCTCCCGTCTCATCGTTTGTGATCACGATCTCTCTTTTTTTCTTGGTATCTCTGATCTCAGCCACACCGCCAAATTCTGCGATGATTGCCAGTCCCTTCGGCTTCCTGGCTTCAAAAAGCTCCTCGACACGGGGAAGACCCTGCGTGATGTCGTCACCCGCCACACCGCCTGTATGGAAAGTACGCATTGTCAGCTGTGTGCCCGGCTCACCAATCGACTGTGCCGCAATGATGCCGACAGCCTCTCCGACCTGCACCGGTTCACCGGTCGCCATATTGGCGCCGTAACATTTTGCACAGATCCCGTTATGAGAACGGCATCCGAGTATTGTACGGATCTTTACCGCTTCAACCGGCTCACCATCTGCGTCCACGCCTGTATTCAGAATGCGGGCCGCACGGCTCGGGGTAATCATATGATTTTTCTTAACGATCACATTACCGTCCCTGTCTTTGATCTCCTCACAGGAAAATCTGCCCGTGATTCTGTCCTTCAGCCCTTCGATCGTCTCTTTCCCATCCATGAAAGCTTTTACCGTCATCCCCGGAATCTCTTCTCTGCCTTCACAGCAGTCAACCTCGCGGATGATCAGCTCCTGAGATACGTCCACCATACGTCTTGTCAGGTAGCCGGAGTCCGCCGTACGCAGCGCCGTATCAGACAAACCTTTGCGGGCGCCATGTGCCGACATGAAGTATTCCAGTACGTCAAGACCCTCACGGAAGTTCGACTTGATCGGAAGTTCGATCGTCCTTCCGGTCGTATCTGCCATCAACCCACGCATACCAGCGAGCTGCTTGATCTGCTGATTGGAACCACGGGCGCCGGAATCAGCCATCATGAAAATGTTATTATATTTATCCAGACCTGCAAGCAGCACGTCTGTCAGTTCTTTATCGGTCTCGTTCCACGTCTCTACAACGGCCCGGTATCTCTCTTCCTCCGTGATCAGACCACGCCGGAAATTCTGCGAGATCCGGTCAACCGTCAACTGGGCATCTTCCAGCATCTGCTGTTTCTGCTCCGGAACCGTCATATCGGAAATGGACACGGTCATGGCCGCTCTCGTGGAATATTTATACCCTGTGGATTTGATGTCATCCAGCACTTCCGCTGTCCGCGACGCACCATGCGTATTAATGACCTTTTCCAGAATCTGTTTCAGGCCTTTTTTACCCACATGGAAATCGACTTCCAGCTTCAGGAAATTTTCCGGATCGCTGCGGTCTACAAACCCCAAATCCTGTGGCAAGATCTCATTAAAGATAAACCGGCCAAGCGTGGATTCCACATTATCGCTGATCTTCTCGCCGTCTGCATTCTTCTTGCTCACTCTGACTTTGATCCGCGAATGCAACGTGATTACTTTATTCTCATAGGCGAGGATCGCCTCGTTTACACTCTTGAAGAATTTGCCTTCCCCTTTTGCACCCGGCCTCTCCTGCGTCAGATAATAAATACCAAGCACCATATCCTGAGAAGGCACCGCAACCGGACCGCCGTCCGACGGTTTTAACAGATTATTGGGCGAAAGCAGAAGGAAACGGCACTCTGCCTGCGCTTCCACGGAAAGCGGCAGATGGACTGCCATCTGGTCACCGTCAAAGTCGGCATTGAACGCGGTACATACAAGGGGATGCAGCTTGATCGCCTTGCCTTCCACCAGAATCGGTTCGAACGCCTGAATGCCCAGCCTGTGCAGTGTAGGTGCACGGTTCAGCATGACAGGGTGTTCTTTGATCACTTCCTCCAGTACGTCCCACACCTGAGTGTCCAGTCTCTCGACCAGCTTTTTGGCATTTTTAATATTCTGCGAGATTCCCTTGGCTACCAGCTCTTTCATAACGAAAGGTTTGAACAGCTCAATGGCCATCTCTTTCGGCAGACCGCACTGATAGATCTTCAGTTCCGGTCCTACGACAATAACAGAACGCCCCGAATAGTCCACACGTTTTCCGAGAAGGTTCTGACGGAAACGTCCTGATTTACCTTTCAACATATCAGAAAGCGATTTCAGCGCTCTGTTTCCCGGGCCGGTGACAGGTCTGCCTCTTCTGCCATTGTCAATCAGCGCATCCACTGCCTCCTGCAGCATTCTCTTCTCATTTCTGACAATAATGTCAGGTGCACCCAGCTCCAACAGCCTCTTCAGACGGTTGTTTCTGTTGATGATTCTTCGATACAGGTCGTTCAGATCGGATGTCGCAAAACGCCCGCCGTCAAGCTGTACCATCGGACGCAAGTCCGGCGGAATGACCGGGATCACATCCATAATCATCCACTCCGGTCTGTTGCCGGATTCACGGAATGCCTCCACGACTTCCAGTCTCTTGACGATCCTGGCACGTTTCTGTCCGGTCGAATCTTTCAGCGCCTCTTTCAGTTCTGTGGCATCCTCTTCCAGATCGATTGCCTGCAGCAGTTCCTTGATTGCTTCCGCTCCCATACCTACGCGGAATTTATTGCCCCACGTCTCCCGGGCATCCTGATACTCTTTTTCCGTCAAGACCTGCTTTCTCAGCAGATCGGTATCTCCCTGGTCGAGTACGATATAAGAGGCGAAATAGAGCACCTTCTCCAATACTCTCGGTGACAGATCGAGAATCAGACCCATGCGGCTGGGAATTCCCTTGAAATACCAGATGTGGGATACCGGAGCCGCCAGCGCAATATGTCCCATTCGCTCCCGGCGCACATTAGACTTTGTCACTTCCACACCACAGCGGTCGCAGATCACGCCCTTATATCTGATTTTCTTATATTTACCACAATGACATTCCCAGTCTTTGCTCGGCCCAAAAATTCTCTCACAGTAGAGACCGTCCTTTTCCGGCTTCAAAGTCCTGTAGTTGATCGTCTCCGGTTTGAGCACTTCCCCCCGGGACCACTCGAGAATTTTATCGGGCGACGCCAATCCGATCTTGATCGCATCGAATGTCATCGGCTGATAGGTTTCATTTGTTGTTTCTGGCATATATGGCACTCCTTCCATATTTTTGATAGGAATGAAGAGGTGGCTGTCGCTGCCTCTCCCACTAAAAGGCAATGCAGCTGTTACTCATCGAGAGAATCCACATACTCAGCACTGAAGTCATCCTCAAATGCTTCGTCATCCTCTTCTTCCTCCGCACTCACTAGCTCTCCGTCTTCGTCAAACTCCTGCTTCTGATAGCCCATGGAGCCTAGAGAATCTTCTTCGCGGTTATAGGAGCCGGAGTCACCTTCGATCTCATAACGATAATCCGTTTCTCCGTAGTCGATGCTCTCCATAATCTCCACCTCGGTCTGATCTTCGCGGAGTACTTTTACGTCAAGGCCAAGCGACTGCAGTTCCTTGAGCAATACCTTGAATGACTCCGGAATGCCCGGCGCTGGAATATTGTCGCCTTTGATGATCGCCTCATAAGTTTTCACACGTCCTACGACGTCATCCGACTTCACCGTGAGAATCTCCTGCAGTGTATAAGCGGCACCATATGCCTCCAGTGCCCATACTTCCATCTCTCCAAACCGCTGTCCGCCGAACTGCGCCTTGCCGCCCAAAGGCTGCTGTGTGACAAGCGCATACGGACCGGTGGAACGCGCATGGATCTTATCATCCACAAGATGATGGAGTTTCAGATAGTGCATATGTCCGATCGTTACCGGACTGTCAAAATATTCTCCGGTACGTCCATCACGCAGACGTACTTTTCCGTCTCTGGAGATCGGCACACCTTTCCAGAGATTACGGTTTTCTCTGTGTTCCGATAAATATTCCAAAACTTCAGGAAGGAGTTCTTCCTTATGTTTCCTTTCAAATTCTTCCCATTCCAGGTTGACATAATCGTTCGCCAGATCGAGCGTATCCATAATGTCGATCTCGTTGGCGCCATCAAACACCGGTGTGGCCACATTAAAGCCAAGGGCCTTTGCCGCCAGAGAAAGATGGATTTCCAGTACCTGTCCAATGTTCATACGGGACGGCACGCCCAATGGATTGAGCACGATGTCAAGCGGACGCCCATTCGGCAGATATGGCATATCCTCCACCGGAAGCACACGGGAGACAACGCCCTTGTTTCCATGACGGCCCGCCATCTTGTCACCGACGGAGATCTTTCTCTTCTGTGCGATATAAATACGGACTGCCTGATTCACTCCCGGAGGAAGCTCATCGCCGTTCTCCCTCGTAAATACTTTGGCATCCACAACAATACCATATTCTCCATGGGGCACCTTCAGGGAAGTGTCTCTTACTTCACGCGCTTTTTCTCCGAAGATTGCACGAAGAAGTCTCTCCTCCGCCGTCAGCTCTGTCTCGCCCTTGGGCGTTACCTTGCCGACGAGAATATCTCCGGCCCGCACTTCCGCACCGATACGGATAATTCCTCTCTCATCCAGATCTTTCAGAGCATCATCGCCTACCCCCGGTACGTCACAGGTAATTTCCTCTGCTCCCAGCTTCGTATCCCGAGCCTCCGCCTCATACTCTTCAATGTGCACCGATGTATAAACATCATCGCGCACGAGCTTTTCACTGAGCAGTACGGCATCCTCATAGTTATAGCCTTCCCATGTCATAAAGCCGATGAGCGGATTCTTACCGAGCGCAAGCTCTCCCTCGGAAGTGGAAGGACCATCGGCAATCACCTGACCGGCCTCCACATGATCTCCCTTAAATACGATCGGCTTCTGATTATAGCAGTTAGACTGATTGCTGCGTGAAAACTTTGTCAGACGGATCTCTTCTTTTTCTCCGTCATCATAAGTCATCCGGATCATATTCGCCGATACATAAGTGACCGTACCCGACCTTTTCGCCAGTATGCAGACACCGGAGTCCACAGCCGCCTTCGGCTCCATACCAGTTCCCACTGCCGGCGCCTCCGTCATCAGAAGGGGCACCGCCTGACGCTGCATGTTAGAACCCATCAGCGCACGGTTGGCATCGTCATTTTCCAGGAAAGGAATGAGCGCCGTTGCCACGGAGAACACCATCTTCGGCGACACATCCATATAGTCAAACATTGCTTTCGGATACTCCTGCGTCTCTTCGCGGTAACGGCCGGACACGCTGTTTCTCACGAAATATCCATTGGCATCAAGCGCTTCGTTCGCCTGCGCCACATGATAATTGTCTTCCTCATCCGCTGTCATATAGACAACTTCATCTGTAACCCGCGGATTTTTCGGGTCCGTCTTATCTATTTTACGATACGGTGCTTCCACAAAACCATACTCGTTGATCCGTGCATAACTTGCAAGCGAATTGATCAGACCGATGTTCGGACCTTCCGGCGTCTCGATCGGGCACATTCTTCCATAGTGAGAATAGTGCACGTCACGGACCTCAAATCCGGCTCTGTCTCTGGACAGACCACCCGGGCCCAGTGCGGAGAGACGTCTCTTGTGGGTCAGCTCACCAAGCGGATTGTTCTGATCCATAAACTGCGATAACTGGGAAGAACCGAAAAATTCTTTCACAGCCGCCTGTACCGGCTTAATGTTGATCAACACCTGCGGCGAGATCTCCTCAGCGTCATGGGTCGTCATTCTCTCTCTGACAACTCTCTCCAGTCTGGATAATCCGATCCGGTACTGGTTTTGCAGAAGTTCCCCTACCGCACGGATTCGTCTGTTGCCAAGATGATCAATATCGTCGTCGTTTCCAATTCCATATTCCAGATGAATATTATAATTGATGGAAGCGAGTATATCTTCCTTCGTAATATGCTTCGGAATCAGTTCATGGATATTTCTTTTAATCGCGGCTGCCAGCTCGCCCGGCTGGTCGCTGTACTCTTCGAGAATCTGCGCCAGAACAGGATAATAGACAAGCTCTGTCACGCCCAGTTCTTTCGGATCACAGTCCACGAAGTTCGTAATATCTACCATCATATTGGAAAGAACTTTGACGTTCTTTTCCTCTGTCTGAATATATACAAAAGGCACCGCCGCATTCTGAATCTGATCGGCCAGTTCCGCCGTCACTTTTGTACCCGCCTGCGCCAGCACTTCTCCTGTCAGCGTATCAACCACATCCTCCGACAATACCTGATGCCGGATGCGATTGCGCAGCGCCAACTTTTTGTTAAATTTATACCTTCCGACTTTCGCAAGATCATATCTTCTCGGGTCAAAGAACATGGCATTGATCAGACTCTCCGCACTCTCCACGGAAAGCGGTTCCCCGGGACGAATCTTTTTATATAATTCCAGCAGACCTTCCTGATAGTTCTCAGCAACGTCCTTCGCAAAGCTGGCCTCGATCTTCGGTTCCTCACCGAAGAGTTCCCGGATCTCGTCGTTCGTACCCACGCCGAGTGCACGGATCAGCACCGTGATCGGCACCTTTCTTGTCCTGTCCACACGAACATAGAAAATGTCATTGGAATCTGTCTCATACTCCAGCCATGCACCGCGGTTGGGGATAACTGTAGAGGAAAACAGCCGTTTACCGATCTTATCATGATCAATGGCATAGTAGATACCAGGAGAACGGACAAGCTGGCTGACGATAACACGTTCCGCGCCATTGATGACGAAAGTACCTGTCTCTGTCATAAGCGGAAGATCACCCATGAATATCTCATGCTCACTGATTTCTTCCTTTTCCTTATTATACAGACGGACTTTTACTTTCAGAGGGGCCGCATAGGTAGCATCCCGCTCCTTACATTTCTCAATCGTATTTTTGTTGACCGGCATCTCGTCTCTGCACAGCTCGAAGCCTACAAATTCAAGACTCAAATGGCCGCTATAATCTGCAATCGGAGAAATATCTTCGAATACTTCTTTCAAGCCTTCGCTTAAAAACCAGTGATAGGAATCCTTTTGGACTTCTATCAGGTTTGGCATCTCTAACACTTCTTTTTGTCGTGAATAACTCATACGTACGTTTTTGCCTGCGGCAGTAGGACGTATTCTGTTTTTTTCCATTGACATTTCACCCCGTTCTTCTATGATCTTAGCCTGTTTCTCGGTATTTTCTAATAGAAAAGAGCATACCACACCACAATAGTGTATTATCCATTGTACTACAATGATAAAATACAGTCAAGAAATATTTCCCAAAATCTGAAGTCACCGCATTCCACAATAACAAAAAACCGGGAAAGCATTTGTCCTCTTTTGAATACAATGCTTTCCCGATTCTTTGTCTTTTGTTGTCGCAAAAGAAATTTATTTCAGCGTTACCTTTGCGCCTTCGCCTTCGAGCTTTGTCTTTACATCTTCTGCTTCCTCTTTGGATACGCCCTCTTTTACTGTCTTCGGTGCGGAATCCACGAGGTCTTTTGCTTCCTTCAGACCAAGTCCTGTCACTTCACGGACAACCTTGATTACCTTAACTTTGTTCGGGCCAACTTCTGTCAGCTCTACATCGAACTCTGTCTTTTCTTCTTCCTCTGCTGCCGCACCTGCACCTGCTGCTGCAACAACAACGCCTGCTGCTGCGGATACGCCAAACTCTTCTTCACAAGCCTTAACCAGGTCATTTAACTCTAATACGGTCAGCTCTTTGATTGCATCGATCATTTCCTGTGTGGATAATTTTGCCATTTTATTTACCTCCATACTTCATTTTCTGTTCTTTTTCCGTTTCGTTTCCCTTATTCAGCAGGCGCCTCTGCCACATCTGCAGCCGGAGCTTCGTCTGCTGCCTGCCCGCCATCTTTTTCTGCGATCTGTTTGATCACACGCGCAAAGTTGGTGATCGGAGACTGAATGCTTCCAAGCAGCTTGGAGAGCAGTACTTCTCTGGAAGGAATATTTGCGATCTCGCCGATTCCCTTTGCATCATAAGCGATACCTTCCACGATACCACCCTTGATCTCAAGCGCCGGAGCCGTCTTTGCAAAATTGTTGATGATTCTCGCCGGTGCCGTTGCGTCTGTCGTTGACAGCGCCATTGCACTGGGGCCTTCCAGATACGGAACGAGCGCTTCACAGTCCGTTCCCTTGAATGCAAAGTTCATCATCGTGTTTTTATACACTTTGTAAGTAACACCGGCCTCACGAAGCTGTCTGCGCAGCTGTGTGTCCTGTTCAACCGTAAGTCCGCGGTAATCAACAAGCACAACAGACTGTGCATCTTTAATGCTTGCAGAAATCTCTTCTACTACAGGCTTTTTTAACTCGATTTTTGCCATTTCTCTACCTCCTTATAGATTTTTTCGCCGAAAGGAGTCCATCTAATAAAAAACCTCCCTGTCAAAGACAGAAAGGCTCAAAATACAATCTGAAAACTCTTTCCTCGGCAGGCGCATCTGCTTATGCCGGTTCTCTACCGGCACCTGCTGTCTTCGGCATGGTCTGACGACCTTGCTTATCATAGCACAATGCACTCCCGCATGTCAAGCATTTTCCCGGCATTTATCAGGCTGTCTCCCTATCTCGGAGACAGATACCCGTCCTCATCCAAAACGCCGCTGTCAGAAATGGAATTAATATAAGAAAGAACCCGTTCCTTCTCTCCACCGCTCAGGAGCGTCGTCCGACAGTCTGACTGTCTGGCCGGAAGCACCCGCACGGACAGTTCTCCCTCCTCAGGAATGATCACCTGCACGAGACAGGTATCCTGCGCTTTGGAATTAAACCAGAAATTGCCAAGGCTGTAGACAACAGGGATGCCGGACACATAGCCGACCGGCTGCAGACAATGCGGATGATCGCCGATGATCACATCCGCCCCCGCTTCTGCGATCTTTACCGCCTGCTCCCGCTGGGCCCAGTCGATCTCCGCCTGACTCTCCGTTCCCCAGTGAATATAGACGATCACAAAATCACTGTCCGCTTTGGCAGCCGCCGTCTCCTGTAAAAGCCGCTCCGGATTCCAGCAGCGGAAAGTACCGGGCGTATCTTCCCCCGCGCCCCGGGTATCCGGATTGTCATTGCGCTCAATCTGCGTCGCAGATACAATCGTAATCTTTTTATCGTTGACGATAAAGCTGACAGGCGCCGCCGCTTCCTCCAGATTTCTCCCGGCGCCGACATAGGGCATCTCCATAGCCTCCAGAGTATCGAGACTGTCCAGCAGCGATACCTCCCCATAATCATAGGCATGATTGTTGGCCAGAGAGACAATATCCGCTCCCATATCCTTCAGATATACGGCACTCTCCGGCTCCGCGCGGAATGTAAACTGCTTCCCCTCCGTAGGTGTCCCCCGGTCCGTATAGGGAAACTCATTATTGACCATGAAAATATCGGCACCCCGCATCTGCGCAAGAAGGTCCGCAGAGAACGCTTCCTCGATATTACCGCCGCGCTGCCTTAGTTTGGCCATCACCGCATAATGAGGATCAAACAGAATATCTCCGGCAAACGCCATTACGATCTGCTGCGTTGAAGCTGCTTCTTTGGCGTAAATTCTATGTTCCTTCATCAGCTCCGGGTCAGCAAGCAGACTGCCATACCGGCTCTCATCTGCCTCTGTTGTCTCTGCTGCCTCTTCCCCGGCTTCTGCCGTCAGCGCCTCCTCCTGCTCCGAGATACTTGCCAGGATTGTCTCCGGCTCTGCCTCTTCCCTTTGCGTCCCTTCCGCACTTTGTGCGGGATTTTCCGCCGATGACTGAATCGCCAGGAGGGCAAGACCCAATGTCCCGGCCGCCAGAACACTACACAAAGCCGTGATAAACACGACAAGTTTATTTTTTTTATATTTTTTCTGTTTCTTTTTTGACTTCCCGCTCTTCTTTTTATGTGTAGATGCTCTCATAATCATATGCTCCATAAAACTCATACAGACGCTGCAAATATGCCAGATAGTTATCCTCGGTCAGCCGCCCTCTGCCTTCCTTCATCCACTGGAGAATCCGCGTATTGATCTCACTGCTGTAATGCGACGGATCTTTATAATTGTCAAGATCACAGGTCAGCTCCGTATTATCATCAAAAGCAAACAGCCTGATATTCTCACAGCTCAGTATCTCTTCGATCACAGTCCGCTGCAAATCCATGTACCACTCCAGTTTGCCGGGACGCACGACCTCCACATCCCAGTAACAAATGCTGTACGGTGAGAAATAATAGTAAAATGTAATATCCGGATTTTCTCTCGCCGTATCCGTCACATTCTGTCTGATATTTCCAAGTACCGTCTCCCGCTCTTCATCCGACAGTTTTTTCTCATACGTACCCTGCCCCGGCCTTCCGTAAAACGCAAGCACGGCTTCTTTGCCGTATTCATACTGCTCCGCCCATCGCAGATATTCATCAAAGGAAGTCGTCTGACCGCCTTCCGCTGTATCTACTAGTACCGTGTCTGACAACATAAAGACATTTTTATTAAAGATATATTCCGTATCGTTAAAGGGATTTTTGTCATACAGATAATATGGGATTCCCTCATAATTTACAAAGTCTTTATCCTGTGCGAAATTGCTCTCATCCAGACAGCGGATGACCGTATGCAGGTCCGGATTCGCACGGATCGCTGCCTGCAGATGATCGTTGATCTCTTTCAATGTTCCGCCATGAAACGGTGTTTTGACAGAACTTCCTCCGAATATGGCGTCACACTCTGTCGTCTTAAAATTAGAAGTCATGGACGACCCGGTGATCAGCGTGTCGTACCGGAAATGTTTCACAATGCCGTCATTTTGATAACGACTGTTATCTATTGTATATGCAAGCGACTTCAGCGGACCATGGTAATGAAAAAACGGATCGATTGTGATAATATATCCCGCAAATACCGCCAGTACGCCAAACGTTGCCGCCAATGTACCACCAAACCATACCTTCGCTTTCATGTTCGCATCGTCCCATCCTTTCTCCCAAAAGCCATACACCGGAATATTAAAATCTGCAAAGCATACCCTCAGTGGACAAGAGGACTGTTAAAAGTTAAAATACAGGAACGTCGATATTCCGGACAGTGACATGATCGTCCATGTCAGCATCCCCACTGTCTGCAGCATCGTTTTCCCATTGCACTGAAACTCTTTCTTCTGACAGTTCTCCAGGCCCAGCGCGCCATAGAGCACGACGGCAAGTGTCGCCCATAGATGAATACCATATTTCCCGCCCAGCAGGCCGTCAATATGCAGCAGCTCTTCGATATGGAAGACCTCCGGCAGCGTCAGCGCCTCTAACAGCGCCGGAGTAATCGCCATGGATTCCAGCGTCGCCACCTTGCGGAACATAATATAAGCCTGCGATAAAGAGCCGGCACGGAAGATCAGAAAGGCAAAGCTGACAAAACCGAACGTTACAAACCACCGGATCACTCCCGGAATCTTGTCCCACTGATTGCGAAACCGTCTTGTCAGCACCTCTGCGGCTCCGTGCAGCAATCCCCATGCGACAAATGTCCAACTGGCGCCATGCCAGAGGCCGCTGACAAAAAACACGATCATAATATTCACATAAGTCCGTACCCTGCCCTTCTTGCTCCCTCCCAGCGGGAAGTAAATATACTGACGCAGAAACCTTGTCAGCGTCATATGCCATCTGTCCCAAAACTCGAGAATCGACCGCGCTTTATAAGGAGAGTTGAAATTGATCGGCAGACGAATATTGAACATCAGACCGATACCCGTCGCCATATCACTGTAACCGCTGAAATCAAAGTATAATTGCAGGGCATAGCAGACAATAATGAGCAGCACATCTGTCGTTGTCAGTATTTCCACGCCGCCAAACCCGGCATTCACCAGATTGCCAAGTGTATCGGCAACCATCACTTTCTTGAACAGCCCTGTCGAGAACAGGTATAAGCCCTTCGCCAGATTGGCAGCGTCCGGTCTGTGATTATCCTCGGTGCGCAACTGGGGAATCAATTCATTGTGGAGTACGATCGGCCCCGCCACAAGCTGTGGGAAAAATGAGACAAACACCGCATAGTCGAGCAGACTGTAGCCTTCCGTCTCTCCCCGCCAGGAATCGACGACATAGGAAATCTGCTGGAAGGTAAAAAAGCTGATGCCAAGCGGCAGCACGATATTGCGCATCGCAAAGTCCGTGCGGAAAGCTCTGTTGACATTTGCCAGAAAGAAGTCGACATATTTAAAATAAAAAAGAAGCGCCACATTGGCAGACACTCCCAATAGCATCAGTACTTTCGCGCCGCGCTGCCTGCCTGCTCTTCTCAGGCGCAGCAAATACCGGGAAACGCCAAAGTTGACCAGAATACTCCCGCATATGATCAGTACATAAGACGGGTTGAAATATCCATAAAACCACAGCGACATCCCCAGAAGCCATACCCTCGCAGCCCTTCCAAAGCGGAGGCGGTGGAGGACAAAATATATGGTCACGCACAGAGGCAGAAAGAGAAAAATAAAAATGTAAGAATTAAAAAGCATACTGACAGCTCCATACATGAATGCGAAAAAGAAGCAGTAAACTGCACTGCTTCTTGATTTCCGCGTATTTATGATTATAATTTGGCAACATTCACCTTTACGCCCGGCCCCATTGTGGAGGTCAGAGTCACGCTTCTCAGATACTGGCCTTTCAGTGCACTCGGCTTTGCCTTCATAATAGCATCCATAACCGCATCAAAGTTCTGCTGAAGTTTTTCTTCCGTAAAGGAAGCCTTTCCTACCGGTACATGAACGATATTGGTCTTATCGAGTCTGTACTCGATCTTACCGGCTTTGATGTCATTGATCGCCTTTGTCACATCCATCGTAACTGTGCCGGCTTTCGGGTTCGGCATCAATCCTTTCGGACCGAGCACTTTACCAAGACGGCCCACGATACCCATCATATCCGGTGTCGCCACAACGACATCGAAATCCAGCCAGCCCTCGTTCTGAATCTTCGGAATGAGCTCGTCGCCTCCGACATAATCAGCGCCTGCTGCTTCCGCCTCGCTCAGCTTATCGCCTTTGGCAAATACGAGAACTTTTACTGCCTTACCTGTACCGTTCGGCAGAACAACTGCTCCACGGATTTGCTGCTCTGCATGACGTCCGTCACAGCCGGTTCTGATATGCAGCTCAACGGTCTCATCAAACTTTGCGGTCGCCAGCTTCTTCACAAGAGCGATCGCCTCGGCAGGTTCATATGCAGAAGTGCGGTCAACCTGCTTTGCAGCCTCATTATATTTCTTACCATGCTTCATTTTGTTTTCCTCCTAGTGGTAGTGGCGGGGCCAGAAAGCTCCTCCCACGATCATTTCTTAGTCTTCCACAACGATTCCCATACTCTTTGCAGTACCGGTGATCATGCTCATAGCAGCTTCTATGCTTGCAGCATTCAGATCGGGCATCTTCGTTTCTGCGATCTCTCTTACTTTATCCTTGGAGATCGTGGCAACCTTTGTCTTGTTCGGTGCGCCGGAACCGGATTTGATGTTCGCTGCTTTCTTCAACAAAACTGCTGCAGGCGGAGTCTTTGTTACAAAACTGAAACTTCTGTCTGCGTACACGGTGATCACAACAGGGATGATCAGATCTCCCTTGTCCGCCGTCCTTGCATTGAACTGTTTCGTAAATTCAACGATGTTGACGCCATGCTGACCCAAAGCCGGACCAACCGGCGGTGCTGGTGTTGCTTTACCAGCAGGGATCTGTAACTTAATATATCCTTCTACCTTTTTTGCCATTTTGGCACCTCCTAAAATTTTGTGGTAGTGGCGGGCTTATGCCGGAACCTGCGCATCTCCCTCCCACGGTTCATATGATCCTTATTTATGAGCAGGATTTCTCCTATGAACATCTCTGTAATAAACTTCTCCGTTATCTCAAATTTCTCTTAACCGTAAATCTCTGATCACATCTTCTTGATCTCTGCAAAACTGATCTCTACCGGCGTCTCTCTGCCGAACAGTTCCACATTGATCGTCGCTGTCTGCTTGCCGTAATCCATTCTCTGGACAGCGCCTACCGTGTCTTTCCAGACACCCGCAATGACAGCGATCATATCGCCTTCCCTGAAATCGACGGAAATATTTTCTGTCTTAATGCCAAGAGGACGCATCTCCACTTCTGTCAGCGGAACAGGCTTACTTCCCGGCCCGACAAAGCCGGTCACACCCCTGGTGTTTCTCACTACATACCAGGTATCATCATTCATGATCATATTGATCAGTACATAGCCCGGGAACATCTTTTTCTGGACGTTCTTCCTGGCGCCGTTTTTCATCTCTACGACATCCTGCATCGGCACCCTGACTTCCAGAATCTCTTCTTCCAGATGCCGGTTCTCGATCGTCTTCTCAATATTGGCTTTCACCTTATTTTCGTAGCCTGAATAAGTATGCACTACATACCAGTTTGCCTCTGCCATAATCCACCCTCATTCTTACATCGTCAGGAAATTCACGCCATATTGAAGAATCATATCAAGTACGGCGATAATGACTCCGAGAACGACCGAAACACAAACGACCGCAACCGACTGTTTTAAAAGTGATGTTCTGTCAGGCCATGAGATCTTTTTGAACTCAGTCTGAACGCCTTTTGAAAAGCTGGGCTTTTCCTTCTTGTTTGAATCTCCCATCTACTCACTTTCCTTTCACGATTACAGATTATTTCGTCTCTTTGTGTAATGTATGAGATTTGCAGAATTTACAATATTTCTTTGTCTCCATTCTGTCCGGATGTGCCTTTTTATCTTTTGTCGTATTATAATTACGCTGTTTGCATTCTGTACATGCCAATGTGATTCTTGTCCGCATATCATTCTACCTCCACGTGCTTTTCCTGCGCTTATTCTTCTTTGGCCCTTTCTTAATCACCTGAAAATTTGTGCATAAAAAAAGGACCTAAATCCCATCTCGTTTCTTTACTATAGCATAAAGACCGCTCTGCGTCAATTATTTTTTTCGCGTAACAACGCAGAAATCGGCGTATTTCGCCTCTTTTTTATTGTACTGCGGCTTCTTTTATGATAGAATAATAACATAACAGTGGGTTATTATGCAAATATATTCGGAAACATGCGGAACGGACTCCTCTGATCGTTAAATAATGGTCGAATATTTCCGATATATAAGATATACGTATTTCTATTTCATGGACGAAAGGAGGGGCAGTCATGTCAAATATGATAGCGCTCAATACTGTATATAATCATTATCTTACTACGTACTCCCGCAGCTCTGCATCAAAATATGATGCGCATAAGAGAAGCGAGCTGCGCAATATTTACAATTCCATTATAAAGCTGAATAAAGAGTCTCCCCTCTACCTGTTGAAGACAAATAAAAATACTCATGCTTTTGCCGTTGGTATCAAAGAGGGGGCTACGGAACTGCACAATACGATCGTATCTCTCGGAGGTATGAGTGAAGACCAGCTTTTGAACAAAAAAGTGGCTTCCTCAACCGATGAGAATATTGTCAGCGCTCAGTATATCAATGACCAGACGAACATCGATAACATTCCTTCTTACGAGATAGAAGTCCGTTCCCTGGCTTCTCCTCAGGTCAACCTTGGAAACTATCTGCCATCAGACAGCATGAATCTTCCCGCAGGCACCTATTCTTTTGATGTCAATATTCACAATATGAACTACGAGTTTCAATACAATATCACGGAAGAAGATACGAACAAAACAATTCAGGATAAGCTGGCGCGGCTGATCTCCGGTGCTAATATCGGCATCAATGCTACGGTCGAGACAGACGGCGACCTCTCCGCACTCCGGCTCGTCTCTTCTGCCACCGGCGTTCCGATTGGAAAAGATGCTCTTTTCTCAGTATCGGACACTCATTCCAGTAAGACTCCCGGTTCGGTTGATTACTTTGGCATCGCAGAGGTGACTCGTCCTGCATCCAATGCACAGGTAATCGTCAATGGTGTGGAAAAAAGCGTGTCCTCCAATCATTTCACCCTCGAGAAAACATATGAATTGAAATTAAACGGTGTCAGCCCTGTGGAAGGGCAGTCCGTCACTGTCAGCGTGAAAAATGATATGGAATCTCTCGGCGAGAATATCAACAGACTCATCGGCGGTTACAATTCTTTCCTGCGGCTTGCGGCGCACAGTTCCAGCAGACAGATCAAAAAAGACAATCTGCTGCGGGAGATGAGAGGGATTACTTCGGTCTATAAAAACGGCCTGCTCAATGTCGGCATGGATATTGGCGACGATGGTTCCCTCAAATTGAACGAAGACGCCTATTCCCAGTCTCTCGAGACCGGAGATGCCAAGCAGACCATATCCATGATCAGAAATTTTGCGGACTCTCTGCTTCGAAAGACAAGCCAGATCTCCCTTGATCCGATGCAGTATGTGGACCGGACAATGGTTGCCTACAAAAATCCGGCCAGACAGGGCAGAAATTACGCTACCCCTTATGTAACAAGCGCATACAGCGGTATGATGTTCAACAGTTACTGTTGACGCGATTCCTTTGGAATACGAACTGCGCAGGCAAAACCAAACTGCCTGTCATCTCATAAAAGCGGGCATCCCTTTTGTCATTGACTGACTTCCGGGATGCCCGTTTGGTTTTTCTTTTCGATTCCTTCTGTCGCCGCGCTGCTTCCCTGCTTACAGCGGAATGTTTCCATGCTTTTTTTTCGGCGGCTCGACTTTCTTGTTTTCCAGTCCCCGCAGACCTTTTAAGATGCAAAGCCGTGTCTCCTCCGGCTTGATCACTTCGTTCACATACCCTCTTGCCGCAGCCACATACGGATTGAGGAATCTGTCCTCATACTCTTTCTTGCACTGCGCCCGCATCGCCTCCGGGTCCTGAGCTGCCTTTATTTTTCTCTTAAAGGCAATGTTGACGGCCCCGTCTGCTCCCATAACTGCGATTTCCGCGATCGGCCATGCATACACGAGGTCTGCGCCCATTTCCTTGGAGTTCATCGCGATATACGCGCCTCCGTAAGCCTTGCGCATGATCAGCGTGATCTTCGGCACAGTTGCTTCCGAGTACGCATACAGGACCTTCGCCCCGTGGCGGATAATGCCGTTGTGTTCCTGCTCTGTTCCCGGCAGGAAAGCAGGTACATCCACAAGCGTCACAACCGGAATATTAAAGCAATCACAGAAACGGATAAATCTTGCCACCTTGTCGGAAGCATGGTAGTCAAGAGACCCTGCCTTACAGTTCGCCTGGTTGGCAACAAAGCCCACCGTCTTTCCTTCCATCCTTCCCCAGCCCACAACCACATTCATGGCAAAGTCTTTGTGAACCTCAAAGAAACTGTCGTTGTCCACAATGCAGGCGATAACTTCTTTCACATCGTAGGGATGTCTGGAATTATCCGGTACGATGTCACGCAGCTTCGCACACTGGTCATCGCTCTTCTCCAGATAGGTCTTACCCAGATTTCCCACTTTATTCAACATTTTATTGACCGCAAAGAGCAGCGACTGTTTCTCGCTGATCGGCTTGATCACCGGCGGTTTCTGTTCATTATTGCTCGGCAGATAGGACAGGAGCTTGCGCACACCCATCAGGCATTCGCCTTCCGTATCATATGTGAAATGTGCGACGCCGCTCTTCTTCGCATGTACTTCCGCACCGCCCAGCTCTTCCACTGACACTTCTTCATTGATAACTGTCTTGACGACATTCGGCCCGGTAATGAACATTTTGGAAATATCCTTTACCATGAAAATATAGTCGCAGATCGCAGGCGCATAGCAGGCGCCTCCGGAACAGGGGCCCAGGATGACCGCGATCTGCGGAATCACACCGGACGCCTTTGTATGGCGCAGGAACATGCCGCTGTAGCCGCTGAGGGAGGAGATTCCTTCCTCGATCCTCGCTCCGCCGCTGTCGTTGATGCAGACAAGAGGCGCCCCCATTTCCATCGCCATATCCTGAATCCGGCAGATCTTGAACGAATGATACTCTCCAAGCGTACCGCCGATCACCGTAAAGTCTTCACTGGCAACAAATACCAGCCTGCCGTCAATCTCGCCATAACCGGTCACAACACCGTCTCCCGGCACCCTTCTCTTGTCCAGATCAAAATCATCGATCCTCGACTCCATCATACCGTCGATCTCTACAAAAGTGCCTTTATCTAACAAAATATCTATTCTTTCTCTCGCCGTCAGCTTCCCTGATTTATGCTGTTTATCAATCTTTGACTGTCCGCCGCCCAGACGCGCTTTTTCTCTCCTCTGCTCTAAATCTTTGATCGCTTCATCCCAATTCATAATAGCAGTCCTTTCCCTTCCGTTCATGCTTCCTGTCCACATTGCCGGTAAATATTTTGCATTTCAAATACTTTGAATATCAAATTAATATATATTATATCATGCTTTTGGAAATGTGCAAGAGAAATTCGCAAAAATTGAGACGGGAACGCATCTGCGTTCCCGCCATGTTATTTCTTTCGATCCATCAGATAAGAATCCGTATAATTGGTACGGCTCATACTTTTATAATAATCATTGGCCGCGCGGACACTTTTCTTTGCCTGTCTGATCTTGCCCCTCGCATAGGAAAAATAATTGTCCACCAGATTTTTGTTTCTCTGCTCCGATGTCTGTATCTGTACACTCAAGTCCGTGATCTCGGAAATAAGCTCCTGCATACGGATAATCTGCGTACGGTAAGTCTCTTTTGATTCCTGCAGTTCCTCTTTGATCCTGTCATACACTTTCTCGAATCCACTGTCCAGACTTTCCAGATCATGGATCAACTGCTCTTTCGCGGTGACAGTGCTGTCAAAAATCTCTATGTCACGGTTATTTTTTAAGACATCTTCCTGTTTTTTGTTTTCTGCCATTATCTTCTGTAACAGCCCCAGCTTCTTCTCCAGGCTTTCCAACAGAATTTCCACATATTGTCTGATCTCTGACATTTCTACCCTCACCTTATTGGGGCTCATGAGCACGGCCCTGTTGCATTACCTCTTTCCATGTATCTCTCATACTTCTCAGATGAGTCAGCACTTCTTCCAGAATCTCTTTATCCTTATGGATATTCGCCTCCTGCAGCCTCCTCATCAGATAATTATACACGTTTTCAAAATCTTTGTATACCGGATATTTTTCATCCAGTGTGCGAAGAAACTCCTGTATGATTTTCTCCGTCTTTACAATATTCACATGCGCTTTCTCAATGTCCTTGTTTTCGATCCCAGCGATCGCAATGTTGCAGAACTTGATCGCCCCCTCATACAGCATAAGCGTCAGTTCCGCAGGGGATGCCGTCAGAACTTTGTTTTTGTTATAGGCTGCGTATGCGTTGGGTAATGGCATTATGGTACCTCCTTGTTCCATGCTCATCTTTATTTATTAATTGCCGAACAGGCTGCTGATATAGCTCTGCTGAGAGTTCAGCTTCGACATTGCAGTCTCCATCGTCGTAAACTGCTTATAATATCTGTCTTCGAGAGCCTGCAGCTTCTTCTCCTGTTTCTTGATCTTCTCTGTATACTCATCATACTCTACCTGCATCCGCTTATTATCATACACATTATAAATGCTGCGGTAGTCGGTACGCTGCATGATGCCGTTTACCTGTTTCTGCAAACCTCCGATCAGCTCTGTGAAAAACTTCTTCACAGTCTCCGGATCGCTTGCAATGGCGGCTTTCAGTTTATCTTCCTCACCGGAAGTATTCGTGTCATCTTTATCTCCATCAATATGGAAGACACCTTTTTCATTGTCGCCCGACTTAAAATAACCCAGCGTATTGATTCCGAAATTCGAGAGACTGTATTTCTTGCCGTCGATTGTGACACTGCCAAGCATTGCCGTCTTGAATGTCTGGATCAATGTACCAAGGTCGGAATCCCGGCGAAGGAGCGAATCTTTAATCTTTGTCTCCCACTTTTCAACCTCCGTATCAGACATGGCGTCTTTTTCATCGTCTGTCAGCGGTTCATACCCTTTGGCAGTCTTGGCATTATACAGAGTATCCATCTCTTTGATCAGAGCATTATATTCTTTGAAGAAATTCTTGACCATATCATAGATGCCGTCCACATCGTCCGACGTACTGATCGTGCTTTCAGCATAAACATTATTGCCGTCCGCATCCTTCCCGGTAATCGCGCTCACGGCATTGGCCGTGATGTTCAGGCCATTGATTGTAAAATGATTGCTGTCGGAAGTAAAATCCGCACCATTCAGCGAAATAATCGCATCCTGCCCCTGTACACGAACAGAATTGCTACTTGCACCGCTAAGCAGAGCCGGGTCATGAAGCGCCATATTCGCTGCCGCCGCATATGCTCTGCTCTCCTGTTCTACTTTAGACGCAAGATCGTAAGATGCTGTCGTAGGCGGCACTACAAGTCCCATACTCTTTGCTGCGGACTCAGCCACCGTGTAAGCCTCTACCGCTTTCATCCGGCCATCTCTTGCCGCTTGCAGTTCTTCCGCGGAAACGCCGCTGGCCGCACCGTTCGTATCGTAATCGTCGATAACGGACTGATAGTAATCCCGCAGTACATTGGCTGCATCCGCCAGTTTCTTCTGCGCTTCCTCGGAATCCTTAAGGTTTTGAACCTTGTCTTTTTCGCTGGTCAGTTTCGTCCGCTCTTCCCGCAGACGCTGAACCTCGGACTTGTAAGTGTCAAGCTCTTTGAGCATATCGGCTGCTTCTTTTGCCGTCGTCTCTTTTAATTTCTCCTGGAATTTGGCTTCATTGAGCTGATAAGTACCGCCAACGTTGTCAAATGCCTCGCCCCAGTATTGATAGTTTTCATAGGCAGCGCTTCCCGGCTCAAAATCACTCTTGTTCAGGAGTCCCATACTGGACAGCGCCGTAAGACCTTCCACATTGCTTCCGGTGATCGTAAAGTCGTTTTCAGCTCCACTGCCGCCGGCGTTGATGAAGATACGCTGATTCGTCTCATCAAAGTTTGCGGTAAGACCTGTACCCCGCAGCGCTTCCATCACATCATTGATCGTGGACTTTCCACTCAGACTGATCGTTGTCTCTTTTCCGCCGTTCATGACCCGGAATGAAATCTCTGCCGTATCGCTCAGCGTACCGCCATTTTTCTTAATCAGTTCCGCCAGCGTCGTGCTTCCTGTCACACTCTTGTCATCGCTCAGTTTACCGCCGGTCAGAGAGCCGGTTTTGGCAAGCTGCTTGACAGCCAGCGTCTGTGTGCCGTTAGCTGTATCAGTGCCTGCGATTACGCTGGCAATATTGGAATCCGATACTGTCGTCTTCTTTTTGTTGAACGAACTCTCCAGCATCATGTTCGTCAGCTGATTATTATAGAAATTATATACTTTGGTATTAAACTCTTTCCATACTTCCTGCTGCCAGCCCAGCTTGGTTTGCGCTTTTTCAAGGTCTTCCTTCTTCTTACTGGAAGCCTTTACAAGCTCCTGAACCATACTGTCTGTATCCAAGCCGGATGCAATTCCGGAAATTCTCATTGCCATAATTAAATCCTCCTATAGCTTCTCGTCTACGAGAATGCCTGCCATTTCCCATACTTTCGCGATGATATCAAGCGTTTTTTCCGGTGGGTACTCTTTCAGCACTTCTTTTGTCTTTTTATCCACGATCTTAATCGTGACCCGATTCGTACCTTCATGAATACCGAAAACAGCTTCAGAATTGCTCATCTGTTTGTTGAGCTGATCTACCATTTTTTTCATGGAATCCTGAGGCTGCTGCTCTTTACCGCCTGCCCCCTGATTACCCTGTCCGTCTGCCTCTCCCGCACTTTTCACAACCATTGTCGTAGCATCTACCGGCTTGTCAATACTAGCCACGGCCACATCCATGTTTACCGGGGCTGCCTTTTCTACTGGTTTTGTCTGCGCCTGAAACGTCATTGCACTGTTTACTGGTTCAATGTTCATGCTCATCACCTCCATGTGATAGATTGGATAATATATAACTAGTTACACCCACTACTCTATTAAAAATATCGGCAAAAAAAAGAAAATGTTTATAGAACGTATAAACATTTTCTTCCCGGTTACTGCCATTCCTGCGCATTTCCTCTATCCAAGCAGATTTTTCAGATTTTCCAGTCCTTCCGTGTCCATCGCCTCTTTATTGGCCTCCTGGATCTGCATATACACTTCTTTTCTATATACCGGCACTTCTCTCGGTGCGGAAATCCCCAGCTTTACCTGCTCGCCTTTGATCTCCAGAACCGTGATCTCTATATTGTTGTTTACGACCAATGCCTCATTCTTTTTTCTCGATAATGCCAGCATATCATTCACCTGCCTTCTTCGCTGCCTGCAATATTTCGTAGATTGGATATTTTACGGAATATTTCTCGTCGTCCACGATCACCTGACATGCTTTTCTCGATTCCGTATGTACGACGATAGGCGCTTTCAGGTTCACACTCATCTTTTTAATGTCGGAAGGTACAGTCAGTGTTACAAGCACAAGCATCTGCTCCCCGTCCAGCTCACCGATCGGCTTTAAGATCTCATCCTCGACCTCCGGATTATAGTCCGGCATCACGAGCAAAGGGTCCATAACCGGCATGGCGAACGCGGGCTCCTGCAATGACTGCAGCCATCTGACGGAGCTGCCGCCCGGTTTTTCCGCATCGTGCATCAGAGCGAACTCCTTCAGCTCCGGAAATCCTACGATCCCATTGACGAAACGGATGATTTTATCATCGTCGATTTCAACTTCTCCAAAGATCTTCGTATTTATTCTCATATACTGCTCCTTTTAGATGAAATTCATCAAAGTGCTCTGTGTTATCTTGCCGGTAGCCATCAGTGACGCATCATATGCGAGCTTCGCACTGGCCAGATCGGTCGCCACTTCCGCCGTATTCGCCTGCTCATTGTCCGCTACCAGATCTTTGAAATTCGTCTTCTGGGAATCCAGCCTTGTCTGTACAAGGTCGAGCTTGCTTCCTCTCGTACCTACGGCTGTCAGCGCCAGCGTTGTCTTATCCAGGTATTTCTGCATTCCAGAAATACCATTTTCAAAAGTAACCTGCAGTTTCTCTTTCAAAAATGTCAGCGCCTTGTTGGCGGCTGTCAGACTCTTTTCCGCGATTAACCGGTCTGCCTCGGTCGTCTTCGAATCTTTGATGATACCGTCCAGCGTATTAACAACTTCCTCCACATCGCCGACCTGCTGCAGGATCGCAATCATGTCATCCACATCTCTGCCGATGTCATGGGTATAACACTCGCTTGCCAGCGTATTGACTCTTACCTTCTGATTGAATCCCACATCGTAGGAGATAATTTGGTCATCCGCGTTTTTCGGTTTATCCATATTGTGCTGGATATTCTTTTTCCCATTGGGATGAAGCGCATCATAGGGGTCTTCCACGCACTCAAAATAATGTTCCGGCCTCAGTTCCCCTTTCTGCCAGTCTGTCTTACAATACGTAACGGAGATCTTGCTCTCGTCCACGCCGTCTGTCTGATACAGATCGCTGACACTTGACAATGCCTGGTATGCGTCATCGTTTAAGATCAGCTCTCCCGTTTCCGGAATAAACACCGCTCCCGTTGTCACCTGTTCCGTAAGCGGTACCGGCGGATTCTGCGTATTGTCCATCATCGGATTGCCGTCGGCATCCAGTACCGGCACTTCCGACTTTTTCATCGTGCTTGCGTACTGATAAGCATCCGCTTTTACATAGACCGGATCGCCTGTAACCGGGTCAAACACCGGATTACCGGCCGCATCCGTCTCCTGTATCTTATTGCCGTTTTCATCGAGCACGTCTTCATACTCATATTTGGAAATCGTCACGATCGGAATCTGTTTCAGATTACCCAGTTTATCATAATACGTCACCTTCGGCACGACATCCGAATCGAGATTGTTGTAGGACAGTCTCAACCTGTGGACAGTTTCCTGGCTGACCGCCGTATCTTCCATGGCGAAATCACCATCCGTAAAATTACCGGAATTGATCGCGCCGATCGTGTTCTTGCCATTATCCATCTTCACATAGGTGATGTCATCCATAATGGCTTTGTCCAGCCGCTCCGTAATAGAATACGTCAGCTTGGAATCTTCCTCGAAACGCAGCTTCGTTCCGGTGCGATACCCGGTGAAAACGCCTCTGCCCGCATAGTCCGCATCGCCCGTCGCATAGATCTCTGTCCTGAACTCTTTCAGGGCTGCCAATATCGCTTCCCGGTCCTCTGTCTTCAGATCTTCGTTCGCACCGCTGTTGCACTGCTCGATCATATCCGTCAACGCTTCACCGATACTCACGATAGCATCTTCCGTCACCTTCAGCCAGCTCTTTGCATCCTCCACATTTTTATCACGGTACTGTGTAATGTCAGAGAGCGTAGTGCGCAGACGCAGTGCACGGATCGCCACGACCGGATCGTCGGACGGTCTCTGTATCTTTTTGCCGGACGCCATCTGCGTACTCAGCTTATCCTGCAATATTTTGTTCTGATTGATATTTGACAGGGCGTTGTCCTGCATGATTTTATTTGTGATTCTCATATTCCGTCCTCCCCCGTTTTATACGCCGGTCTCAAGTATAAGTCTGTCATACACTTCTGTCAGCGTCTGGATCATCTTCGATGCCAGTGTATAAGCATTCTGATATTTGACAAGACTAACCGCCTCTTCGTCCTCATCCACACCGGAGATCGAGAGTCTCTGCGTCTGGATACTTTTGGAAATATAAGTATAGTTATCGTTAAAATCATTCGCACGTTTGGCATTGAGCGAAATATCAGACAAAATACACTGCAGGAACTGGCCGGAAGAGCTGCCCCGGAATTTCATCCGATCCACATTCGTCTTCAGATCAATCAGATCGTCGACAATGTCGTATTTACTTTCTTCATCTGCGTTGCCTCTGTGGGTGGCAATCAGATTCGGATCATCCAGCATTTTGTCCGATACGGCAAAGTTAAACGCCGTCAGACGGTAGTAGCTGTCTTCGTTGCAGCTCAGCGTATAGCTGTTCTTGTAGCTGTCCTCTCCCCATTTTCCAAACGTAAACTGTTTGGCATCGGTAGGCATATTTGCCAGGAACAGACGATCGGCCTTATTTCCATAATTGTCGATAGCACCTTCCTGTGTCATAATATCGTTGAATGCCTTGGCATAGCAGCGAACCCACTCGTTCATCTGCTCCATATAATAAGGAATCCCCTGATAGTCGACTCTCGTTCCGACTGACGCATCCTTGCCGCGCAGACCGCTCACACTCGTATTCTCATTTTTTGACTTATCGCTGAGAACAAACTCATAAGAATACGAATCTGTTGCCTCATTGTACTTCATCGTCCACGAATCAAAATAATATTCCTGGCTTCCGAGCATGATCTTGCCGCCGTTATCCGGCAGGGTACACTTGTTAATATCTTTTAAATAAGCGGCATCCACATCCACCGTGACAACCGTGTTTTTCGTCCCTGTCACCGGATCGGTGCGCACATCCGCGTTGGATACCGTGCCGTGGAAGTATTCTCCGTTGTTACCGTCCCGCAGATCTGCCAGGCCTTTGAGCTTGCCGCCCATGCTGGCGTTACGCAGACTGAATTTATTGCCGTTCGACCAGACGATGTCATAGAGACCGTCCGCATCAGACTGATTTACTTTCTCATAGCGGCTTCTGGCAACACAGTTGAGCGTATTGGAAAACTGGTCGTCAACCAGTGTCTGCCGACCGGCAATCCTGACGATAAAGCGGGTTGCGCCCGTATATCTGCCCGGATTGTTAGGATCCTCGACAAGCTGCTCCTCCGTCTCCACATCCACGATCTCGGAGAGCTCATCGATCATCAGTGCACGCTGATCCCGCAGTTCATTTGCATTACCACCGGCCATCTCGATAACATTGATCTGTTTGTTGATCGTGACGATCTTCTGTGCGAGAGAATTGATCTGATCTACGCTGATCTTGATCTCGGAGTTGACGTCTTTCTGCATCTTCTGCAGATTTGCCGCCATCGAGTTAAAGTACTCCGTCAGCTCCTCCGCTTTTCCGAGGAAATCTCTTCTCACCTCGTCCGTACCCGACTGTTTCTTGATCTCAGCGAGCGCATCATACATATTGTCAAAGATCGTACTGAACCCTTTCAGTCCACCCTCTTCCTCGTCGCCGTCATCCATAAAATAGTTCTCAATCTGTTTCATATAATACTGCTTTGTCTTATACTCACCCAGGCTGGAGTTATTCTCCCAATATTTCACATCATAAAACTGATCCCGGTAACGCTCAATGGCAAGCACATCCACGCCGGCGCCCGCACATCCGTATGTTGTGAAAGTGCGGAGTGCGTCTGTCGCCTGCTGCACCGTATGCTGCCTGCTGTACCCTTCCGTATCTACGTTGGAAATATTATTACTCGTCGTATTCAGGGAGGCATTGGCTGCTGTCAGTCCAAGATAAGCTGTATTCAATCCAAAAAATGTAGATGGCATATATTTTCCCCTCTCTGCCTTTTATTTATCTGGCAAGACTGCTGATCAGATGTTCCAACATCTCGCTGATGACATTGATATAGCGGCTGGACGCATTGTATGCGTTCTGAAATTTGATCATATTCGTCAGTTCCTCATCGGAGGAAACACCTACGATCTGTTCTCTCGCCGCACAGGTAGCCTCCAGTGTGTCAGACTGGCTCGTGGCAATATCGTGAAAAACCGAACCGCTGTTAGCGATCTGTGAAACCAGATCCGAATAATAATCCATAAAATTGGCTTTTGTCCGCACATTCGGATTCAGATAGGGCCGCCCTTCCTCTGTCTGAAATGCTTCCGCCAGCTTGGCAGCCGTCTCATAATCTTCTTTCTTGTCAGGACGCATCAGATTCAGCTTCGTCGGCTCTTTTACCAGACTCGGATTGATAACCAGATTCATCGCCGAATACAGTGTTTCCGTCCTCTTTGGATCTTCCTCATTGTATACCCACTCTTTGCTGTCAGAATCATAACGGTAGCCGTCCGTCACCTTTTTCTCAAACAGCTGTATGGGCTGCCATGTCTCTTCCCCGTTTACCATCACCTTCTCACACAGATAGCCGGTATTCGTGTCTGCCGCATCTGCCAGAATCCGGTTAAGCTCTGTCGCCACCGTGTGAATCAGCTGGTCGAACTCTGCCTGAATATTCATGACAATAGACTGGGAGATGTCTCTGTTATACGTCTTCGCATCCTGCAAATCAGTATAGTTGGCACGCTTATCTCCCCTCGCATAAAGCATTGCCTTGACGCCTCCGACGTCCGTATTAAACTGTGAGGAAATCGTCTGCTGAAGGTTAAACACTTTTGCAGCTTCAATATTATATATTTTCTTTCCGTTACTTCCGACTGTATAAGTTGCGTCCGAGATCCAGAACGGTGTGACAAAACCGGTCTGGGCATCTTCATCCAGCCCAATCTCAAACACAATATCTCTGTTGACAAAATCATGTCCTTCGATCTGCACGCTCACATTGCCGTACATATCTTCTTTATATTTAATGCTCGCCATACCGCCCAGCTCATCAAGGATCTGGTTTCTGGCATCGCGCAAGTCGTTGGCTTTCTCAACACCGCCGGCCTCAATCTTGACGATCTGGCGGTTCAGCTCACTTAGTTTTTTACCGTAGTCATTGATCTTGCCGATGTTGTTTTTGATCTGCAGATTCAGATTGTTCTGATAATCGCTAAGGCCTTTATACACCGCCTGTGCACTCTCCAGAAAAGAAGCGGCACGCTGGATCACAAGCCCCTGCACAACAGAGTCCGTCGGCGTCTTGGCCAGCTCATCAATTGCCCGCTGGAAATCTTCCATGGAATTATCAAACGTAGCTCCATACAGTTCGCCCAGTATCGTCTCTACCTCTGACATACACTGATACGAAGTCGTATAGAACATACTTCTGCCGGACTCTCTCCGATATGCCTGATCTAAAAATACATCTCTTACCTGTCTTACTTTGGAATAAGTAACGCCCAGACCTACCTGCTGTTTTGAGACAGCGGCGTTCGCGATCGTATT